>PABW01000106.1 GCA_002699625.1 Acidimicrobiaceae bacterium | reverse complement strand
TCGTCACGGGGTCGAACTCGATGCGCAGATCCTCGGGGGAGGCCAGGAGCGCGGTCGACGAGCGGGCACGCCCGACGTCGCCGGCGCGGCGGCCTTCGCCGCGGCTGCTACGGCCACGGTTGCCGCTCGCGACACCGATGTCGTCCGCCTTGGCGCACTCCGAGACCGCCTCCTGGTGGGCCTCCGTGATCGGCTCGGTGAGGTCGTGGCGCCGACCGTGCTCGACGGCGGTGCACCGGTTGCTGCCGGCATCGCTCATGTCGTGCTCGCCGATATCGAGGCCGAAGCGTTGCTGTTCCTGCTCGATGCCGCCGGCTTGCGCGCGTCGGCAGCGTCGTCGTGCTCCAGCGGTGCGCTGGATCCATCCCACGTGCTCGCGGCGATGGGAGTCGACCGCATGGTCGCCCAGGGGTCGTTGCGCCTGTCACTCGGTCACACGACCACTGAGGCCGACATCGAGGCGGCCCTCGAGTGCATCCCGCCCGCAGTCGAACGGCTTCGGGTCCACGGAGGTGGCTGATGTCTTACGGAGGTGGCGTGTGAGTAGTCCCGTGATGGTCGCCATGTCGGGCGGGGTCGACTCGTCGGTTGCGGCTGCCTTGCTGATGGATGCCGGTCACGAGGTCGTCGGTGTCACCATGAAGCTCTGGGGCGGCCCGTCCGACACCGGCTGCTGCGCAGTTTCCGACGTCGACGACGCCCGCCGAGTCGCAGATCGACTCGGCATCGAACACCACGTCTTCAATTTCGGCGAGGACTTCGAACGCGACGTCATCGAGCCCTACGTCGCCGACCACGCTGCCGGGCGGACACCCAATCCCTGTATCGAGTGCAACCGGTACCTCAAGTTCGATCGCCTTGTGCGTCGGGCCGATGCGCTCGGATTCGACATGATCGCCACCGGACATCACGCCCGTATCGTCTCGACCCCGGCCGGCCCTCGTCTGGGGCGTGGCGTCGACGCTGCGAAGGACCAGTCGTACGTCCTGCACGTCATCGAGGAGTCCGTTCTCGCTCGGATGTTGTTGCCGGTCGGTGAGCTCACCAAGGCGGAGGTCCGCCGCCTCGCTCTGGACCTCGACTTGCGCACCGCCCAGAAGCCCGAGAGTCAGGACGTCTGCTTCATCACCAACGAGCACGGCCGAGCGGCGTTTCTTGGTCAGCGCATTCCGCTGAAGCCAGCGGCGGTCGTCGACCGCTCAGGGGAGCAGGTCGGCCAGGTCGACTCCGTTGAAATGGTCACGATCGGTCAGCGAAAGGGTCTCGGACTCGCAGGCGGCACCGACCCCAAGTACGTGGTCGATGTCGATGTCACCGCCGAGGGTGATCGCCGGGTCATGGTCGGCGAGAAGGCTGATCTTGTAGCGCCCGTGACCGAACTCGAGTCCTGGCGTTGGGTCGGCGAGCCGGTCGACGGCCCGCTCAGGTTCCAGTGCTCGGCGCACGGACGAGTCGAGCCCGGCCGGATCGAGGACGGCCGTCGGGTCGTCTGGGAGGAACCGCATCGCCGCATCGCTGCCGGGCAGTCGGTCGTCGGTTACGACGCCGACGATGTGGTGGTCGGCGGGGGTATCGCCGGCCGCACGCCGCTCTAGGCGATCGTTATCCCGCGCTCGAGCGCGGTGGCCATGACTGCGGTGGGGCGAGTCGGGGCGATGAGCAGGGAGCGCACGGTCTCGTTGTCGGTCGTCGTGCGCCCACTGACGAACGACAGGTCGGTCGCTGTCGCGAATCGAAGTTCGAGGGCGAGGCCGAGGGCGGCCGCGGTGATGTCCTTGGCGGTCGTGTCGGCCGGAGCAGGCGCAAGGCCGGCGATCTCGCGCTTTATGAACAGGACGGGTTCACGCAACTGGGTGGGGTCGTGCACGACGAGTCCGTTGGGCACGAAGACGAGGAAACGGTTGGTGAGCCGGTGGAGCGCGTTGAGGGGGAACCAGGCCACGCCAAACCCGACGACGGTGACGATCGCGCCAGCGATCCAGCGCTCATCGGCGAGCAGCAGCGGACCGGCGGTGAGTCCCACGATCACGATGAGGACCGACGGGGTGAGCGCAACGACGAGCACCGGCCCGGGCGCCCGGAGCGCAAACCGACGCTCGTCGCCGTAGCTGACGCCGTCGAGGAAGCGATCGGCGACGCCGGGCAGATTGACCGCGGCGACCGCCGTCATCGAGGCGACCACGCCGACCGCAAGGGTGGTGGTGCTGGCATCGGTGTGGTTCGCATCGAGGTCCCAGGCGGCCCAAAGGGTGCCGATGATGCCTCCTGCCGTGCCGACCCGAGCGATCGTCAGGGTGACGGGGCGGGGGACGGCGATCGCAAGCAGGATCACCAGCCAGGCGATCCACGCAGCCACGGAAACGGTGGTGCGGAACGAATCGGTGGTGTCGCTCAGGGCCTTGCCGATCACGACACCAGCGCTGAAGGGCTGCACGACCCAGACGACGACAGCGATGGCAACCAGACGGACTGAACCGGTGGGTGGCGAGAGCGTCACCTCGCCAAACTATCCTCGCCGTCGATGGCACCCTCAGACGGAAACCCGGCGGCCGCCCGCATCGACGAATTGCGGGCGACCCTCGACCACCACGCCAAGCAGTACTACGAACTCGACGCTCCCGAGATCTCCGACGGCGAATGGGATCAGCTCTACCACGAACTCGTGGCGCTCGAGCAGGCCAATCCCGAGCTGGTCACCCCGGACTCGATCACCCAACGGGTCGGCGGCAGCATCAACGAGGCGTTCGCGCCGGTCACCCACACCGTCCCGATGATGTCGTTGCACAACGCCTTCGACATCGAGGATCTGCGCAGTTGGAATGAGCGAGCGCAGCGCCGTCTCGAGGGTCAGGCGGTGCCCCGGTTCGGTGTCGAGCTGAAGTTCGATGGCCTCGCCATCTCGCTGCGCTACGAGAACGGTGTCCTCGTCCAGGGCGCCACTCGGGGCGACGGCAAGGTCGGCGAGGACGTCACCCACAATGTTCGCACGATCGCCGATATCCCCGAGACGCTGCCGGGCGACGCTCCGCCGCTGCTCGAAGTCCGAGGTGAGGTCTATCTACGGCTGTCGGCGTTCGAGCGGCTCAACCAACGCCAGCGGGAGCTTGCCGCCGAGACCGGCAAGGAGCCCAAGCTCTACGTCAATCCCCGAAACACCGCCGCCGGTTCGTTGCGGCAGGTCGACGCAGCCGTCACCTCCGAACGTGGGCTGTCGTTTTTCTGCTACCAGCTCGGTCTGGTCGAGGGCGGCCCTGAACTCGACTCGCACACCGAGACCCTTGCGTGGCTCGGCTCGCTCGGCTTCCCAATCAACGAACACACGCAGTCGTTCGCCACGATCGACGATGTCGAGCAGCGCATCGCCGAGTTCCAGGCGATGCGCCACGACCTCGACTACGAGTTCGACGGTGTGGTGGTGAAGGTCGATCACCTCCGCCTTCAGGCCGAACTCGGTGCCGACGCCAAGGCCCCGCGTTGGGCGATCGCCTACAAGCTCCCGCCCGAGGAGCAGACGACGACCTTGCTCGACATCGAAGTCTCGATCGGGCCGTCGGGGCGCGCCACCCCGTTCGCGGTGCTCGACCCGGTCTTCGTCGGCGGGGTCACCGTCGGCACCGCCACACTCCACAATCAGGATCAGGTCGCGGCGAAGGACGTCCGGCCGGGCGACACGGTGATCGTGCGGCGCGCAGGCGATGTGATCCCCGAGGTCGTCGGCCCGGTGTTGTCCGATCGCGACCCGTCATCGCAGCCCTGGGTGTTTCCCACGGACTGTCCGGTGTGTGGCGATCGGCTGGTTCGGGATGAGGCCGCCGCCGCCACCCACTGTGTGAACTTCCACTGCGATCGCCAGATCCGCGGTCGTATCGAGCACTTTGTCGGGCGCTATGCCCTCGATATCGAATACCTCGGCGAGAAGAACATCGACCGATTCGTGAGCCTCGGCCTGCTCGCCGACGTCGCCGACCTCTACACCCTCGACTTCGACAAGGTGCTCGAACTCGACCGCATCGGCGCCAAGTCGGTCGAAAATCTCAAGGCGTCCATCGAGAGCTCCAAGGCGCGCCCACTCGGCAATCTCCTCTTCGGTCTGCGCATTCCCGAGATCGGCCAGGTCAATGGCCAGACCCTCGCCGCCGCCTTCGGATCGATGGACGCGATCATGGCGGCATCGATCGAGGACATCGCCGCCGTCGACGGCTTCGGTCAGGTGATCGCCAAGGCGGTCCACGCGTGGTTCGAAACCGATCAGGCTCGTGATCTGATCGGCAGGCTGCAGGCTGCCGGCCTCACGATGGAGGCCGCCCAGGTCGATCGTTCGAAGGAACAGACACTNGAAGGCCAGGCGGTCGTGGTGAGCGGCACCCTCGANCANTTCACCCGCGATGGCGCGAAGGAGGCGATCCTNGAGCGNGGCGGCAAATCGCCGGGGAGTGTCTCNAAGAAGACNCTCGCCCTCGTCGTGGGTGCCGATCCCGGAGCGTCGAAGGTCACGAAGGCGGAGGAGGCCGGGGTGCCGATCCTNGATGAAGNCGGNTTNCTCNCNCTCCTNGAGACGGGGGAGTTGCCGGCGTGATCCGAGCCGTCTGTTGGGATGTCGGCGGGGTGTTCACNGGNAGCCCTCACGACGCGATCGCCNCNATCGCCGCCGAGCACGGNCTCACCCATGCGCAGNTGTCGGGAGCNGTTTTCGGCGATCTCGCCGGCGAGCGCGNGCATCCNTGGCATGANCTGGAGGTGGGNCGCCTGAGCNTGCGTGAGGCGTGGCCGCTGATCGAGGAACGCATCGCTGCNATCGGGATCGATNTGTCGATGCGCGACATCATGCGGCGCATGGGTNCNGATCCNTTCGATCGNTCGATCGTGCACGACACGGCNNCCGCCTTCGCCGNGGCCGGTCTCGCCCAAGCGGTCGTCACCAACAANGTTCGNGAGTTCGCCGACATGGGCGACGGGCGCGGGTGGCGGCGGATGGTGCCNATGGAGCACATGACGGTCGTCGTCGANAGTTCGGTGGTCGGGATGCGCAAGCCCGACGCCGAGATCTTCGCCCATCTCCTGNGCGAACTCGGTGTCGACGCCGACGAGGCCGTGCTNGTCGACGACACGCCGGTCAATCTCGACGGCGCCCGATCGGTCGGNATGCAGNCGGTGNTGGTCGGNTCGGATCCGGCGCCGGCGATGACCGAGTTGCGCTCGTTGGTGCNCGGCGACNCGATCGNCTGACGGCCTCGCTCAGCTGACGGTGAANGTCCAGTCGATCTGCTGGGTCGTGCCGGGATTGGCGATTTCCTCGAAGGTCGCGATCGCGCAGTTGNNGTCGGCCGCNAGTTGCTCNACGAGCTGCCCCGGNTTCGGCGTGAAGAGGTACTGCTGCAGGCCTTCGACNTGGCGGACCTGGGATGTCACATCGACGGGAAAGCGGCAGGCTTCGTCGGGNGAGATCGTGAGCCGGACCAGCCGGTAGCCCGANGCGAGGTCGATGCCGACGGTCTGCTGTTGNAGGACTTCGTCGCCCCGGTTCGGGATGATGCGATCGATGGCCGGGTTCTGCGACACGGACATGTCNCTGCCGTCGCCGTCGCTGACGAGNCCGGCGAAGANGAACATGGCGAAGCCGGCCAGGATCAGGCCNNCGANGACGAGCTTTTGACGACGGGGCACCGNNTGATCGTGCCAGATTTTGNCGGGNTACTCGGAGCCGGGCGACGGTTCANANCTNCACCNNCACNGTGCCGGGAAGGTGGTCGNNNGTGCGNGGCTANGTCTCGGTGATCTCGTCGATGCGNGCGACGAGNCTCTTCACGACGTCGACATCGACCTCGGNNTCGTCGGGGACCGGCAGNGATTGGCCGGGCTGGGGCGCAAGGAGGGCAGCGAACGCAAGGACTTTNGACGAGTCNCCNGTGAGCTTGACCTTGCCACCCATNAGCGCCGGCATCACGAGGGCGGGNTCGCGGTCGACNAAGAGCTGTTTCGCGACCTCCCANGGCACNTCNATNCCGAAGTCGGCGTTNTCGAGATGNCCTTCCTCGATGGTGAGCGCCGGACCNGTGGTATCGATGTGGCCGAGAATGGAGCCGTCNCCGAAGGGCGGTTCNGTGACGGTGACGTTCGCAGCCAGATCGAACTCGACTTCACGGTCGTGTTCTGCGTACTCGGCGCGGAGTTCNCGCATGGCGGCGATCCACTCGGGNCTCAGAAACGGGTAGGGCATCGGANACGAGCGTAGATGGAATGGAGCGGCGCCGTATCCTTGGGCGCCATGACGCAACGCATCACCCGNGANGAGGTGGTTCACGTGGCTCGGCTCGCCCGNCTGTCGTTGAGCGACGCCGAGATCGACGANTTCACCGGCCAGCTGGGGGACATNCTCGAGCACGCCGCNGACATCGAGGCGCTCGACGTCGGNGATGTCGAGCCGACNTCGCACCCGCTTCCGATGGTGAACGTNCTGCGGCCCGATGAGCTNCGCCCGGCGNTTGATCGNGACCTCTTGCTGTCACAGGCTCCCGCNGCGGAGGACGGCCAGTTCCGTGTCCCNCCGATNNTGGGGGAGGAGCCGTGAGCGCNCTNGATCTCGCCTCCGCNGTCCGNTCGGGNGAGCGNTCCGCGGTCGATGTGATCGACGANCATCTCGCTCGTATCGNTGCNCGCGACGGCGAGATCAACGCCTTCAATCTGGTCACCGCCGACGCNGCNCGTGAGGCGGCGGCTGCGGTCGACGCTGCCGTNGCCGCNGGAAANGATCCCGGCCCGCTCGCCGGCGTGCCGATNGCGATCAAGGACAACATGTGCACCACGGGCGTCGCCACAACGTGCTCGTCGAAGATCCTCGAGGGNTGGGAACCGCCCTACGACGCNACGGTCGTGCAGCGAGTGNNGGCNGCNGGTGCNGTCATGGTCGGCAAGACCAACCTCGACGAGTTCGCGATGGGTTCGTCCACNGAGAACTCGGCGTTCGGCCCGACGAAGAATCCGCTCGACACGACTCGTGTCCCGGGTGGTTCGAGTGGCGGCTCGGCNGCAGCAGTCGCCGCTGANTTCGCNNCGCTGTCATTGGGTTCCGATACCGGCGGTTCGATCCGCCAGCCGGCNGCGTTCTGNGGCCTCGTCGGNATGAAGCCGACGTACGGCGCCGTNAGCCGNTACGGCCTNATCGCNTTCGGGTCGTCNCTCGACCAGATCGGCCCGTTCTCCAAGACGGTCGCCGAGTCGGCGGCNCTGCTCGANNCGATCGGCGGACACGATCCGCTCGATTCCACATCNATCGANCAGNCGGCGTTCGANCTCACCTCGGTGCTNGANCGCGGGGTCGAGGGCATGCGNATCGGNATCCTCCGTGAGTTGTCCGGAGGCGAGGGTGGTGTCGAGGGTCTTTCGNCCGACGTGATCGNTCGCACCAANGAGGCGGCCGCTGCGCTCGAGAAGGCCGGCGCCACCGTNGTCGAGGTCTCGGTGCCGTCGGCGACACTNGGCCTCTCGGCGTACTACCTGGTNGCTCCGGCCGAGGCGTCGTCGAACCTGAGCCGGTTCGACGGTGTGCGCTACGGACTCCGGGTCGATGCCNCGACCACGGGCGAGATGATGACCGCCACACGAACCGCCGGCTTCGGTCCCGAGGTGAAGCGNCGCATCATGCTCGGNACCTANGCCCTCTCGGCNGGCTACTACGACGCCTTNTACGGCAAGGCGCTGAAGGTTCGCACNATGATGCTGCAGGAGTTCGCGTCGGTGTANGCCGAGGTCGACCTGCTGCTCACCCCGACGGCNCCCACGACGGCGTTCCCGCTGGGCGACCGNACCGCCGACCCGATGACGATGTACGTCAACGANGTCTGCACGATCCCCTCGAATCTCGTCGGGCATCCGGCGATCTCGGTGCCNTTCGGCGTNGGCGACGACGGNCTTCCCGTCGGGGTCCAGCTGCTCGGNCCGGCCCTGTCGGAACCNACGATCTATCAGGCGGCCGNNGCGCTCGAAGCCGCTGCCCCCGGCGAAGGGAGCCNGTCGTGACCGNGCACGANCCGTCCCTGCCCGAGGAGTGGGAGCTCGTCGTNGGCCTNGAGGTCCATGTCGAACTCGCCACGAAGACGAANTTGTTCTGCGGCTGTGAGAACAAATTCAGCCANATCCCCAACACGNTGACNTGCCCNACCTGNGTCGGCCTGCCCGGATCGCTGCCGGTGATGAACGAAAANGCGGTCGAGTTCGCCATGCGNCTCGGCCGGGCGCTCGGNTGTGAGATNCACCCGTCGGTCATGGCGAGGAAGAACTACTTCTACCCCGACATGGCCAAGGACTTTCAGACCACCCAGTACGACCAGCCGACCAACGCCGACGGCNNGCTCGCCCTCGCCGACGGNNCGGTCGTCGGTATCGAGCGGGCCCACATCGAAGAGGACGCCGGCAAGACCACCCACGTCGGTGGCGGTGGTCGAATCAACGACGCCACCTACTCCCTGGTCGACTACAACCGCGCCGGTGTGCCGCTCGTNGANATCGTNAGNCGGCCCGANATCCGCACCGTCGAGCACGCCAAGGCCTANGTCTCGGAGTTGCGCGACATCCTCCTCGCCATCGAGGTCAGCGACGCCAAGATGGAAGAGGGTTCGATGCGAGTCGACGCCAACGTNTCGGTGCGNCCGANGGGNTCCGACGAGCTGCGCACTCGCTGCGAGCTGAAGAACATCAACTCGGTGCGCTCGCTGGGCCGNGCGATCGANTACGAGGCTCGCCGCCANGTCGATCTNTACACCANCGGNGAGGCACCCCGGCAGGAGACTCGNCACTGGGACGAGGAGGGNGGCCGTTCGACCGCCGGCCGNTCCAAGGAGGANGCGGACGACTACCGGTATTTCCAGGAGCCCGACCTGGTGCCNCTCGCNCCGACCAGCGNCGCAGATCGCCGAGATCGACGCTTCGATGCCGGTGCTACCGGCNGCTCGTCGGGCGCGGNTGGGGGAGTGTTCGTCGGTGGCCGANGAGGTCATCGTCACGGTCGTCGAGCGTGGCCAAGANGGTCTNGCNCTCGGCGCGATCNAGGCCGGCGCCGATGCCGACAAGGTGCTCACCCGGATNCAGAACGATCTTGCNGTNGACGACTGGTCGGCCGTGACGAGTGAGTCGCTGGCGATGCTGATCCAGATGGAGACCGGCGGGGAACTCACGGCAACCCAGGCCAAGCAGGTCCTNGGTGAGATGGCGGCCGGCGAGCACGGCGGCGATCCCAAGGCGATCGCCGCTGCGCACGGGTTCGAGGCGATGGAGAGCGACGAGCTCGAAACGCTGGTCGACCAGCTGATCGTCGACCACCCCGATGAGTGGTCTCGCTTCGTCGGTGGCGACGACGGCGACCGCAAGAAGATGCAGGGGTTCTTCACCGGTCAGATCATGAAGGCGACCAAGGGGCAAGCCGACGGCCGAGCCGTTGCGCAACTGCTCGGTCAGAAATCCGCCNGNTGAGTTGTNNTCAGGGTCGCAGTCGGCCTGANCGAACGGCGACTCAGCGCACGGCGCCGGTGANNAGCCACGCNNCGGTGCGATAGCGGGCGTACAGGGNCGCGCCTCGGACGGCCATCCAGGCGCCGAGTGCNCCCCACAACCAGCCGATGCCGAGANCGAGCNCCAGTACNGCGAATGAGCCGGNGATGAGNACGGCGGTGGCGGCGACCATGGAGATGGCGAGNAAGCGCANNTCTCCTGCGCCGATGAGGATGCCGTCGAGGGCGAAGACGATGCCGGCGATCGGCTGCCACAGCGCCACATGGATGAACAAGAACGCGACGAGCGAGATCACGGCNGGATCNTTCGAGAAGAGGTNGGGCAGCACCGGGATCGNGGNGAGGACGAGCGCNAGNAAAACGAACCCGCCGAACCANCCCCACTGGATCATGCGGTCCCCGAGGCGTCGGGCTTCGGCCGCNTCATCGGCNCCGAGTGCGTGTCCGATCATCGCTTGNGCTGCGATCGCCACGGCATCGAGCGCAAAGGCGAGGGCCGACCAGATCTGGAACGCGATCTCGTGGGCGGCCAGATCNGCATCGCCGAGTCGGGCTGCGACNGCGACGGTGACGGTGAGACCGCCTCGCAGAGCGGCAGTGCGNACGAGGAGATCGGCGCCNGCGCCGGCGAGTCGNNCGATGATGCGCCAGTCAGGGCNGAGNCCGACGCCATGTTCGGCGATTGCCCGGGCGATCCACACGAGGTACGCCGTCGCTCCAACCCACTGGGCGATGACGGTCGAGAGCGCCGACGCGCCGATGCCGAAGTCGAGGCTGAAGATCAGCACGACCTCGACGACGAGGTTGAGCACGGCGGTTCCGATCGCAACATAGAGCGGCCGTTTGGTGTCCTGGAGGCCGCGGAGATAGCCAACCCCGGCGAGGGTCAACAGCATCGCCGGGAGGCCGAGGAGCGAGATCCGGAGATAGATCTCCGCATTGATCGCGGTTTCGCCCTGCCCACCCATCAACTCGATCAATGGATTTCGGCAGAGGTAGCCGACGCAGGCGATGACAACACCGACGACGAAGGCGAGCCACAGGCTCTGCACCGCCTGGTGAGCGGCCTGCCGGTGCTCGCCGGCACCGAGCAGACGGGCGACCGCCGAGGTGGTGCCGTAGGCGAGGAAGATGAAAACGGCGAAGGCGATCAGCAGGAGTGACGACGCCAACGCAAGGCCAGCGAGTTGCGGGGTGCCGAGGTTCCCGACCACGGCGGTGTCGGCGAGGATGTAGAGCGGTTCGGCGACCAGCGCACCGAGCGCGGGCAAGGCCAGGGCGAGGATCCGCCGATCGGTCTCACCCCACCCGATGCGTGCCGTCAACCACCCCATCAGGAAGACGCTACGGTGCCCAGGCGCCGGTCGCTTCATGGTGACGGCGGGCGGCGTCGGCCATCCACTCGGTGCGCCCTGCTCGAACCGCCGACGATGACACGTCGAGGAGTTCCGCCCCGACCGGGAGCGCGTGCTCGTCGGGTACGTCAAAGCCGGTTCGGGGGGCGAGCGCAAGGGCCGGCAGGGCTGCGAGCGCAGCGTCACGGGCAGCATGGTCGGGGTACCAGGCGACGTCGTTCACCTGGGCCCATTTGTCCGCGCCCATGACGACGACGTCATACCCTCCGGCGATGTCGGCGATGAGTTGGTGTTCGGTGACGATCAGGCCGAGCCCGTCGACATCGGCAATCGACGACTCGATGACCGCCAGGCGTTCCTCGAAGGGCGGCCGCATCACCGATTCCTTGCCGAGCGTGACCGTCGAGACGGCGAAGTCGACCCGGTGCAGTCCGTGGTGCTCACGGGCGATCAGGGCGATCTCGAGGTGGGCGACCGTGGGTGGGTTGAAGGAACCCGGGTACACGCCCAGGCGGGCGCCGAGGGGTGGTTGAAGGGCGGTCACGAATACGAACGTTGCCATGCCCGTCGGCGCTCGTCATACTGGGCGCCGTGAACAACGCTGTCGGCCTTCTCGTAGTAGTAGCCCGCTAGCACACGTTCGCGCCTCTCCAACCGACCCGATCGTGTGCCTCGACCTCCCCACAACGGGAGGTCGTTGTCGTTTTCGAACGATCCTGCGTTCTCGGCCGGTAGTTTTTGTCCGTCGCTCTGCGTCCAACATCTGGAAACCCATCTCATGACGAGCTCCAACCCCAACAACGGTGGCGAAGCACTGGTGAAGGCCCTCGAGTACGAGGGCGTCGACGTGATGTTCGGCCTGCCCGGCGGCGCGATCCTGCCGGTCTACGACCCGATCCTCGATTCGTCGATCCGCCACGTGCTCGTGCGTCACGAGCAGGGCGCCGGCCACATGGCCGAGGGGTACGCCCACGCCACCGGCAAGCCCGGGGTGTGCATGGTCACCTCCGGCCCGGCCGCAACCAACGTCGTCACCCCGCTTGCCGATGCCATGCTCGATTCGGTTCCGATGGTGTGCATCACCGGTCAGGTTCCACTTGCCGCAATCGGCACCGACGCGTTCCAGGAGTGCGACACCACCGGTATCACGATGGCGGTGACCAAGCACAACTTCCTCGTCACCGACGCCCAGGACATCCCGCGGATCATCCACGAGGCGTTCCACATCGCGACCACGGGCCGCCCCGGCCCCGTGTTGGTCGATATTCCGAAAGACATCGTCGACCCGACCAACCCGAAGTCGGCGATGACCTGGTACGACCCTGATTCCGTCCCGATGGAGCTGCCCGGCTACCGGCCCGTCATGGAGGGCGACCCGGCCCTCATCGAAGAAGCCGCTGCCCTGATCGCCCAGGCCGAGCGGCCGGTGCTCTATGTCGGCGGTGGTGTGCTCAAGGCCCGGGCCGCCGAACCGCTGCTCAAACTCGCCGAACTGCTGCAGATCCCGGTCGTCACCACCCTGATGGCGCGGGGTGCGTTCCCTGACCGCCATGAGCTCTGCCTCGGCATGCCCGGCATGCACGGCAATTACACCGCCGTCACCGCCATGCAAAAGAGCGACCTTCTCATCTCGCTCGGTGCCCGCTTCGACGATCGCGTCACCGGCAAGCTCGACGGCTTCGCCCCCACGGCGAAGATCATCCATGTCGACATCGACCCGGCGGAGCTCGGCAAGGTTCGGCAGTACAACGTCGGTATCCAGGGCGACTGCAAGCTCGTCATCGAGGGGCTCATCGAGGCCACGGAGAAACTCGGCGCCTCGGCCCAGGCCGACCGCTCCGACTGGCGTTCCACCGTCTCCGGTTGGCAGGAGAAGTTCCCGCTCGTCTACGAGGATTCGCTGCCGGGCGACAAGCTCAAGCCGCAGTTCGTGATGGAACAACTGCGCGACGGCAACCCGCACGACACGATCCTGTGCTCGGGCGTCGGCCAGCACCAGATGCACGCCAGCCAGTTCTGGAAGTTCGATCATCCCTACACCTGGATCAACTCCGGAGGCCTGGGCACGATGGGCTTCTCGATTCCGGCGGCGATCGGTGCCAAGGCCGGGATGCCCGACCGGCGAGTGTGGGCGGTCGATGGCGATGGCAACTTCCAGATGACCGCCCAGGAGTTGGTCACGGCCACCGTCGAGGACATCCCGATCAAGGTCGCCCTCTTCAACAACAGCTATCTCGGCATGGTTCGCCAGTGGCAGGAGATGTTCTACGACGAGCGCTTCTCCGAGGTGCACCTCAGCGACAACGTCCCGGACTATGTGAAGTGGGCCGAGGCGATGGGCGCCGTCGGCATCCGTGTCGAGTCGCCGGAGGAGGTCGCCCCGGCGATCGCCAAGGCCAACGAGATCGACGACCGTTCGGTCGTTGTCGAGTTCGTCACCGATGCCCGGGAGAACGTGTTCCCGATGGTCCCGGCCGGCAAGACCAACTCCGAACTGGTCGTCGATCCGAGTCAGCAGCACATGCTCGACGGGGAGGCCTGATCATGGACGTGTCGCCCAACAGCCCGCGCTGGCACACGATTGCCGTCACCGTCGAAAACAAGCCGGGCGTGCTCGCTCGCGTTGCCGGGCTGTTCTCCCGTCGTGGCTTCAACATCCACTCGTTGGCCGTCGCGCCCACCGAGAACGAGAAGTTCAGTCGCATCACCTTCACCGTCGACATCGAAGGCACGCCGCTCGATCAGGTGGTGAAGCAGCTCGACAAGCTGATCAATGTCGTCGACATCTCCCAGCTCGATCCCGATGCGTCGGTCGAGCGTGAACTCATGCTCGTCATCGTCGAGGTGGGGGAGCAGCGCAAGGAGCTGATGGAGATCGTCGACGACTACCGCGCCTACGTCCTCAACGAGGGCGACGGCAAGATCCTGATGTCGTGGTCGGCTCGCCCGGCACGTCTCGACGAGCTCGAAGCGCGGCTGCGTCCCTTCGGCATCGTCGACATGCAGCGCACCGGCCGCGTGGCCCTCCCGTCGCTCGGTACCTGACCCAGCCTCCGTGGCGCCCGGTACCGCCGGGCAGCTCGACCCATCAACGCGGTCACGCGACGTTGTTGTCGCGCAAGGTCAGGTGGTTGTCGATCCCGGCGACGCGATCCTGCTCGCGATGATTGACATAGAGCACGCTCGTCTCGCTGCCGAGACAGATCCGCTCGACGAGGGCGAGCACGAGCTGCCGATTCATGTCATCGAGGCCGAGGCACGGTTCGTCGAGGATCAGCAATGGCGGGGGCTTCACCATGGCGCGTGCGATCAACACGAGGCGTTGGTCGCCGAACGAGAGTCGGTTGAACGGCTCGTCGGCTCGGTCGGACATGCCGAGCAGGGCGAGCCANTCGTCGGCGATGGCCTTCTCGGTGTCGGTGCTCTTCGTNTAGAGCCCGATGCTGTCGTNGAAGCCGGAGATGATGACGTTCCGGAGGCCGGTGNTCACCGTGTACTCCCACTGGAGNGCGGTGGAGACGTACCCGATGAACTGCTTGATCTCCCAGATGCTCTCGCCGGTGCCGCGCTGGTAGCCGAAGACNNTGATGTCGTTGACNTAGCACTGCGGNTGATCGCCGGTGATCANCTGNAGCAGGCAGGTNTTGCCGCTGCCGTTGGGNCCGCTNAGCTGCCAGCTCTGNTTCGGCTCGATCGTCCAGTCGAGGCCNTCGAANACCNTGTTGTCGGNGTAGCGGACGGTGGCGCNGGTGAGNTGCACGAGCGGNGNGTCGGGNTCGAGCGCCGGNAGCTNNGCCGCNNGGTCGGCCGCNGGGATCTNNAGATCGCTCGTCTTGAGATGGAGNAGCTGGTANAGCTCGGCNTAGGCCTGCTCNTCGGCNCGCTCGACACANAGCGGNAGNCGGCCGTCGTCGACNTAGGCGACGTNNGTGANGAAGTCNGGGCACTCGTCGAAGCGGTTGAGCACGATCACCATCGGTGTCGTCTCNGCCAGCTTGCGNAGATGGCCCTGGAGCCAGANGAGNGAGTCGTGGTCGAGGCCGTCGAACGGCTCGTCGAGGACNAGCAGATCNGGCCGGCTCGTGAGCGCNCGGATCAACATGACCTTGCGGGTCTCGCCGGTCGAGAGCTTGCGGAACGCNCGGCTCATCAGGNGNCGNAGNCCCAGCGTGTCGACNAGGCTCCGAGCCAGATNGAGGTCCTNGCAGCCGTCCTCGATGATCTCGGCNACCGGTGTGCCTTCGGAGATCACGTCGAGGATGTCGGCGTCGTCNTTNCGGCGTTCGGCGGCGATCAGCTCGGCCTGCCGCTCATAGGACACGAGCGCGACCCGNTNGGGNACTCCCTCGNTGCTCCCCGACAGGANGTCTCCGTCGCCGGCCAGCACCGCGGCGAGCGCCGACTTGCCGGAGCCGTTGGCGCCNGTNATCAGCCAGTGCTCGCCCGGACGGAGTNTCCAGTCGATGTCGAGGAGCTGAAAGCGCTCGTCGAAGTCGACCGACAGCGCGTCCAGANGGATCATGCGAGAACGATCAGACGATGCGCTTCATGTCGGCCATGTGGCCCCGGAGCACGGAGCCGATCGNCTCGACCGGGTGGCTNCGGATGGCTTCGTTGACCTCGATCANGCGGGCGTTGTCGACGCNNNTGTCGGTCANGTCGAGNCCCTTGCCGATCACGTCGCTCGTGATNCCGGTCATGAAGTCGGCGAGCAGCGGCACGCACGCGTGGGTGTACAGGTAGCACCCGTACTCGGCCGTGTCGGAGATCGTGGCGTTCATCTCGTAGAGCTTCTTGCGAGCGATCGTGTTGGCGATCANCGGNGTCTCGTGCAGCGACTCGTAGTAGGCCGACTCGGCGATGATGCCNGCGGCGGTCATCGTCTCGAAGGCGAGTTCGACNCCGGCCTTCACCATGGCGACCATGAGGATGCCGTTGTCGAAGTANTCCTGTTCGGNGATCTCCATGTCGCCGGCCGNCGTCTTCTCGAACGCGGTNTCGGCGGTATCGGCNCGCCAGCCGAGCAGCTTGGCNTCNTCGTTGGCCCAGTCGGCCATCATGCCGGACGAGAAGGCGCCGGTCATGATGTCGTCCTGGTGCTTGTTGTAGAGGTCCCGCAGGATGTCCTTGAGCTCCTCGGAGAGCTCGAAGGCGCGGATCTTCGCCGGGTTCGACAGGCGGTCCATCATGTTGGTGACCCCGCCGTACTTGAGNGCCTCGGTGGTGGTCTCCCAGCCGTACTGNATGAGCTTCGAGGCGTAGNCCGGNTCGATGCCCTCGTCGACCATCTTGTCGAAGCACAGCANCGAGCCGGTCTGCAGCATCCCGCAGAGGATGGTCTGCTCGCCCATGAGGTCGGACTTGACCTCGGCGATGAACGACGACATCAACACGCCGGCCTTGTGNCCGCCGGTNCCGACGGCGTAGGCCTTGGCGAGNGCNAGGCCTTCTCCGTTGGGGTCGTTGTCCTCGTGAACGGCGATCAGGGTCGGCACGCCGAAGCCACGGACGTATTCGGCCCGGACTTCGGAGCCGGGGCACTTGGGCGCAACCATGATGACGGTGATGTCGTCACGGATCTGCNTGCCTTCCTCGACGATGTTGAAGCCGTGCGAGTACGAGAGGCAGGCACCGTGCTTCATCATCGGCATGATCGTCTCGACGACNTTGGTGTGCTGCTTGTCNGGGGTGAGGTTGAGCACCACGTCGGCGGTNGGCAGCAGTTCCTCGTAGGTGCCGACGGTGAAGCCGTTCTCGGTGGCGTTCTTCCACGANTGGCGTTGTTGGGCGATGGCCTCGTCGCGAAGGGCGTANGACACGTCGAGGCCGCTGTCGCGGAGGTTGAGACCCTGGTTGAGGCCCTGGGCGCCACAACCGATCACGACCATCTTCTTGCCGCGGAGCGCCTCCACGCCGTCGGAGAACTCGTCGAGGTGCATGAAGCGGCACTTGCCGAGTTCGGCGAGCTGTGCGCGAAGCGGAAGGGTGTTGAAGTAGTTGGCCATGGCAGGTCTCCACGTGAGATCGAACGCANGAATGCTACCGATCGGCGCATGTTTCGTAAATGNANATATGTGCAACGTTGTGTCCCGATATCTGCAACGATGGNCGNNTGAACATCACGGTGTTNCGCCACTTCGTCGAGCTGAGCGAGACGCTGCACTTCGGGCGGGCGAGCGNCCGGGCGAACATCAGCACNTCGGCGTTGTCACGCCACATCCGACAGCTNGAAGCCGAACTCAATGTGGCGTTGTTCGATCGTGACAACCGAACCGTCGANCTGACGCCGGCCGGCCACCGGTTTCAGCGTTACGCCCGTGATGCCGTGCAGCAGTGGGACCAGATCCGCTTCGAGCTCACCGACCCTGCTGACCAACTGCGGGGCGAGATCAGCCTCTACTGCTCGGTCACGGCCAGCCACAGCATCNTGTTCGANCTGNTGAACCGCTTCCGTCCCNCCCATCCGGGAGTCGAGATCCGGCTCCAGACCGGNGATCCCGAATATGCGATCGCGCGGGTGCAGGCGTTGGAGGAANATCTTGCGATCGCGGCCCGGCCCGCCAACNTGCCCGCNGGTGTGCGGTTCAAGCCGATCCGGGTNTCACCGCTCGTCTTCATNGAGCCGNTCGAGACCGCCGACCCGATGCCGTCGCGNCTGCCNCCGGATGNACGCGAGGCCTGGGCGGAGGTCCCGATGATTCTCGCNNCCNGCGGCATCGCCCGTCGCCGGGTCGATGCCTGGTTTCGCCGNCTCGACGTCACGCCGAAGATCTACGCCCAGGTGGCCGGTAACGAGGCGATCGTCAGCATGGTCAGTCTCGGGCTNGGCCTCGGTGTNGTGCCGAAGATCGTGCTCGACAACAGCCCTCATGCCGAACGTGTNCGCGTGCTCGAGGTCGACCCGGTGCTGGANCCCTACGAACTCGGGTTGTTCACCCTGAAGCGTCACCTGNACAACCCGCTCGTGGATGCGTTCTGGTCGTTGCTTCCCGACGAGGTCGATCAGTANCCGTAGGAATCGAAGCTGGTGTCGCCCGACCAGCCCCACACCGTGAGCACGGGNTCNTCGTCGGTGATGATGCGNTGAACNGCCTGCGACGGNGTNCGGATGTACGAGCCNGCCGAGGAGCGGGTGGTCTCATCGNCGACGGTCCACACCGCNGAACCGGCGAGCACGNAATAGAACTCGTCGGCGTCGTGCCAGTGGTCGGGNTAGGTGACCCCNGGNTTGAGNAAGAAGAGCCCGAANCGCTCCGAGTCCGGNCCNGTGATCGAGCCGTCGGGCCCCAACAGNTCGGCGGCAGCCGCCGAATGTGCCCATCCNGGNGGCACGTGCTCCTCGGGCGGNTGGCGCCANCCGATATGAGGATCGGCGGCGACCAGACNGGCGAGCGCAGCNGCGGTCCGTGCTGTGGCGATGGCGCCCATGTCGGGACGTGGNCCNAGCGGGAACGGCGANGCGAGTTCCGAGGGATCNCCNTCGGTATCNGCCGCNGCGGCNAGCAGCGAGGCAAAGCGCTGGGCCATCGNCTCATCGACAGCTCCGAGGAGGTGGCTGCACTCGGCCAGGAACGAGNCGACGGGGTGACGCATCGCCGGGACCGTANTCGNACATGCCGCGCATGTGAANGCATCGATGCGCTCCACGCNGCACCGGTCTTCGGCTGCTCGGGTAGCGTCNGGACCGTGNCCACGGCGATCGAGGTTGAGGATCTCTCCAAGTCCTACGGCGACCTTCGGGCCGTCGATGGCGTGTCCTTTTCNGTCGAGCCCGGCGAGGTGTTCGCCATCCTCGGTCCCAACGGNGCNGGAAAGTCCACCACGGTCGAGATCCTCGAGGGACANCGCCGTCGCGACAGCGGNCGGGTTTCCGTCCTCGGGGTCGACCCCACCGAGGGAGGNCGAGCGTTCCGCAACCGCATCGGCATCGTGTTGCAGGAGGCGGGTGTCGACAAGGAACTCACCGTTCGCGAGACCCTCGATCTCTACAGCACNGCNTACACCCGTCGCCGNAGCATCGACGAGGTCATCGAGATGGTCGAACTCGCCGACAAGCTNGACGAACGCATCTCCCGTCTNTCNGGNGGNCAGCAACGACGAGTCGATCTCGCGCTCGGCGTCATCGGCACACCCGATGTCCTCTTNCTCGACGAGCCGACCACCGGCTTCGACCCCGCNGCCCGNCGGCGGAGCTGGGAACTGGTGCGCGANCTNGCTCGACAACGGCACCACNATCGTGCTCACCACCCACTACCTCGAAGAGGCCGAGGAACTCGCCGATCACCTCATCGTGATGGCAGGGGGCACANTCGTCGCAGCGGGCNCGCCNGAGTCATTNCGCGACCAGGNCGGNGAGGCNACCATCATCCGGTTNGCNCTCCCCACCATCGACGCTTCGCTCGCNGGCCTTCTCGANCCGCTNCANGGTGATGCCTCGGGGCGTGATCGGCGTCTCGAGATCTCCACCACGAAACCGACCGCCGACCTCGCCCACATCACCGGATGGGCCCTCCAGCACGGCATCGAACTCGACGGGCTGTCGGTCGAGAGCGTCACCNTGGAGGACGTCTACCTGCGTCTCGTCGGCACNGACTCCTGACCGNCNGAGCGCTCAGCCCCGCTGGCCGCGNGGGTGGACATCGTCGAGGTGNCGGAAGAANCCCTCGGCCCAGTCGTGCACGGTGTTCGCCCANAGGTGGGTGCGCATCGCCCGNACNCGGTGNCGCTGTTCCTCNACCGGCAGCGTGAGCGCCGTCTCGATCACCCGCTTCATCCCGGCGGTATCGAACGGGTTGCAGAGCAACGCCTGATGAAGNTCGACCGCCGTGCCGGCGAATTCNGACAGCACCANNACGCCGGTGCCGTCGGNGCGNCAGGCGATGTATTCCTTGGCNACNAGGTTCATGCCGTCCTNGAANGGGGTCACCAGCATGACGTCGGCGGCGAGGAACAGATGAACGAGATCCTCNAAGGGCAGGCTCTGGTGCAGATAGTGCAGNACCGGCNTGCCGAGCTGGGCGNAGTTGCCGTTGATCGAACCGACCANCTGNTCGATCTCGGTGCGGGTGNTGGAGTAGCCCCGNACATCGTCNCGGCTGGGCGTGGCGACCTGGACGAACGCGACCTCGGCAGGGTNGAGCGTGCCGTCGCGNAGCAGNTCCTCNAAGGCCTTGAGNCGGGCGTCGATGCCCTTGGTGTAGTCGAGGCGGTCGACGCCGAGCAGCAGATGCTTGGGCGAGCCGAGCGATNCCCNGAANGCGTNGGCNGCCTCCCNGGCGNCCGGGTCGCGGACCATCTNNTCGATGCGGTCGACGTCNACCGAGATCGGGAACGACCCNACGGCGACNCGGCGACCCTCGANGANGATCTCGGTGACNGGATCGACCGGCATGACCTCCTCNGTGCGGCCCATGCGATGGGCNAGCGAGAGNAAGTTGCGGGCGTCGGTCGGGGTCTGGAAGCCGATGACGTCGGTGGCGAGCAGGCCGTCGGTGATCGCTTCGCGCCACGGCANGCGCATCAGNAGCTGNGANGGCGGGAANGGCGTGTGGAGAAAGAGGCCGATNCGGATGTCGGGCCGGGCCTCACGCACGAACGCCGGCATCAACTGCAGGTGGTAGTCGTGGATCCAGAGCGTGCCGTCCTGTTCGGTGGTCTCNATNGCGACCTTGGCGAACTGCTCGTTGACCNGNCGATAGGCAGCCCACCAGGATCGACGAAAGCGGGTCGACAACAGGCCGTTGTGATAGAGCGGCCACAGGGTGCCGTTGGAGAACCCTTCGTAGTAGTCGGCGTAGTCGGTCTCGCTGAGCGACACCGACCGCAGCGCCATGTCACCGAAGCGGGCCGGNGGTGCGCTGTCGGCGGCATCGCCCAGGCCGCCGTCCCAGCCGATCCAGACCGCATCNCGGCCCTCCATCACGGCGGTCATCGCGGTGACGAGCCCGCCGGGGCTCAGCGCCCAGCCGCCGTCGCCNTCGAGNCGCACGGGGAGCCGGTTGGCGGCGATGACGACNTCGTGTCGTTCGCCGGGAGGTCCGAGGGGGTNGGGTAGGTCGGCCACGTCCAAAGCGTAGATGCCCTGGTCGTCATGAGCCTGCCGGGGCGCCATGATGGGGCCATGAGCGACGCCAGCGCCTCTCTCGCACCCGACCGGCGNTCNCCGTTCCGGCGTGACCTGCAGNTGCTCGTGCGTTCGGTCCGGGCCGAGAACCGCCTGTTCTGGCGAACCCCGATCGGTGCCTTCTTCACGATCGGNCTNCCGCTCGTNATGTTGGTGATCTTCGTCGCCATCTTCGGCAACNATCCGATCGGCACGAGCTACGGNGAGTTCGCCACCGCCCAGTTCTATGCGGCGAGCCTCGGAGTGTTCGCAGCGGCNTCGGCCACNTACACGAACCTGGCGATCAACCTGACCATGCGCCGAGACGACGGNGTGCTGAAGCGGNTCCGGGGCACGCCGATCCCNCCGTGGGTGTTCCTCGCCGGNGCGATCNTNTCCGGNATGTGGATTGCGGCCTTCGCCACGACNCTGATGGTGGGGATCGGCATCGTCGCCTACGGCGTCGACGTCCAGCTTGCNCANCTGCCGGCGNTGATCGTCGCCTTCCTCGCCGGTACGGCCTGCTTCGCAACNCTCGGCGTCGCCCTNGCGGCNGTCTCGAAGACCGCGTCANCGGCCCCTGCGATCGCNAACGCNACGATCCTNCCNCTGGCGTTCCTCTCGAACGTCTTCGTCCCCCTCGANGATCCNCCGTCNTGGCTGAACCTGATCGGCGACATCTTCCCGCTGAAGCCGTTCGCGGTNGCNTTCACCGANGCGATGTCGCCNTTCAGCGATGCCCCNGNCTTCGANTGGGACCGNCTNNTCGTCCTGATCGNCTGGACNNTCNTCGGNGCGTTCGTCGCCGCNANACGCTTCCGATGGGAGCCCGTGCCCGGTGCNTCTCGGCGGGGNCGAGGCCGACGGAATCGACGCAGCGCCGCCTAACCGCCACACTGCGGGTCATGCTCTCGAGGTTCGACGACTANCCGATCCACCAGACCCCCGACCCCGTTGCCCANCCGGCGACGAGNGACAAGGACGTCTACGAGCGGTANTGGTTCAACGGCTACTCGACCTCGGGCGACTTCTACCTCGGCGCCGGNGCNGCGCTCTACCAGCACNTGGGCGTGAAGGATGCCCATGTGTCGTTCATCCANGAGGGGCGGCAGTACGCNTTCCACGTATCGGGACGGCGGNGCGACGAACCGAGCGANCTCACCATCGGGCCGTACTCCCTCGAGATCATCGAACCGATGCGTTCGTGCCGGATCACCGTGNCCGANAACGACACCGACTTCACCTGCGACCTGCTGTGGGAAGGGCGNACCGGCAATGTCGAGGAACCCCGTCATCATCTCGGTCGAGGTCTTCGCAAGATCATGGACACGACCCGGTTCACCCAACTCGGCCGGTGGACGGGATGGGTNCAGTTCGGCGATGTNCGGATCGAACTCGACCCGTCGGANGTCGTCGGCACCAAGGATCGTTCGTGGGGGGTCCGGCCGCTCATCGGTGGCGACACCCGNGGCGCGCCGGCNGCCTCGCAGATGGGNGGCATTTTNTTCCTCTGGGCGCCGTTGAACTTCGACGACCTCTGCCTGCACTACCAATTGTTCGACGACAANGTCGGNCGTCCGCTNTTCCANGTCGGTGCNCGGCTCCCGGTGTANGGCTCACCCGATGAGCTTCCCGGNGTCGAGGACCCGGCGGTNGAGCACATGCGCAATCTCGAACACGAGGTGACGTTCGCNTCCGGCAATCGCATGATNACCGGCGCCACGATCGCGATGACNTCGGTGGCCGANGGCGCCCGCCACGAGGTNCGCCTCGAACCGATCTTCACGTTCCGGATGAAGGGGATCGGCTACACCCACCCCATCTGGGTTCACGGCAAGTGGCACGACGAACTCGCGATGGCGAGCGAGTCGTGGGCACTCGACNANGTCGACGACACNGCGTACGAGAACCANCATTGTCAGCACCTNGTGCGAGCCACNTACACCGACGGTGCCGGGGTCGAGCGAACCGGTATCGGNGTGCTCGAACAGAACATTCTCGGCCCGTATGCGCCCTACGGACTCGAGGGNTTCTTCGCCGCCCCGACCTACGACTGAGAAGGTCCCGNTGGTGCCNGATCANGAACNCGCCGANGGTTCCNGNGGCANNCGCTCGNCCACCGNCGTGAGCGTGNGNCAGGGACTGCTCTAGGGTCCCGACGTGCACGACTACGACGAGTTCGGGCTGTTCCACGAGAACGCCGCCGAATACGACCTGCCGNTCGCNGCGCCACCAGTCCGTGCGACGGGAACGCATCGAGTTGCCGTCCGGCCTCGGCATCTCGGCGCTGGTGTGGGGCGAGGGNGANCCCGAACTGGTGCTGGTCCACGGTGGCGCCCAGAACGCCCATACCTGGGACACGGTGGCNNTGGCGCTCGGACGNCCNCTCGTGGCGATCGACCTNCCCGGACACGGCCACAGNGACCANCGACCAGCCCACGACTACACACCGACCTCGATGGCGGCCGACCTCGCCNTCGCGATCGAGCGCCTGGCNCCGGCCGCNGAGGCGGTCGTNGGNATGTCNCTCGGCGGGATGACCTCNATCTGTCTGGCTGCNGATCANCCNNACCTCGTNCGNCGCCTCGGNGTCGTCGATGTCACNCCGGGAACCGANCACGCCAAGGCCGAGCCGATCATCACGTTCGTCGATGGTCCCGAAGTGTTCGAGTCNTTCNAGGCGATGCTCGATCGCACGATCGAGTTCAACCCGGGGCGGAGCGAGTCGAGCNTGCGTCGGGGGATCCTCCACAACGCNAAGCCGCTTCCCGACGGCAGCTGGACNTGGCGGTACGACCGCATGCGCGACTGGAAGGTCGGCGGCGATGCAGCGCCGTCGTTCGAGGACCTGTGGGGCAAGGTCGANCTGGTCCANGTCCCGATCACCCTGTGGCAGGGCGGGAAGTGGAGTGTGATCGNCGANGAAGACGTCNCCGAGTGGATGCGTCGCCGACCCGACACGGTNCACNTCGTGGTCGACGGTGCCGGGCNCTCGATCCAAGGAGACAAACCGCTCGAGATGGCGGCTCTGATCGAGGCGCTGATGGCCCGATGACCTCCACCGACGGCGACACCCGATTCGTCAACCTCATGACGCCGGCCCGGTTCGGTCGGATCGAACTCCGAAATCGCGTCGTGATGGCGCCGATGACCCGCGCACGAGCGACCCCCGACGGAGCGGTCACCGACATCATGGTCGAGTACTACCGTCAGCGAGCCGGCGCCGGGATGATCATCACCGAGGGCGTGTATCCGTCCGAGGACGGCAAGGGCTATTGCCGAACGCCGGGGCTGGTGAGCAGCGACCACGCCGCCGGGTGGCGACGGGTCACTGAGGCGGTTCATGCCGAGGGCGGCACGATCGTGATGCAGATGATGCACGTCGGCCGGGTCGCGGTGGCGGCCAACAAGGCGGCCGGTGCCGAGACGATTGCGCCCTCGGCTGTCGCTGCTCGTCTGCGGATGTACACCGACGTCGACGGCGGCACCATGCAGCCCTGCGANCCNCCTCGGGCCCTCGACGGCGACGAGATCCCCGCCGTGATCGCCGACTATGNGCGCAGCACGGAACTNGCGTTCGAGGCCGGNTTCGATGGTGTCGANCTNCACGGCACCAGCGGNTACCTGCCNGCCCAGTTCCTGTCGACCGGNACNAACCATCGCGACGACGACTGGGGNNGGTCGGTCGCCGGCCGGATCCGCTTCTTCGTCGAGGTGGCGAGCGCNATGGCGGACGTCGACGGCGCAGACCGCATCGGCTTNCGGATCTGTCCCGGCAACCCCTACAACGATCTCCACGACGACGATCCGGAGGAGACATTCCGCGCCNTNCTGGCTGCGCTTGANCCGCTCGGNCTCGCGTACTGCCACACGCTNCGTCTGCCGACAGGGCCGGTCGACAACGAGGCACTGTGTCGGCAGGGGTTCTCGGGNCCGCTGATCATCAANGACAGTTACGAGCCGGCTGAGGCGAACCAGGCCCTNGCCGAGGGACGCGGNGACGCCGTTGCGTTCGGACGNCGTTTCATCACCAACCCGGACCTCGTCGATCGCATCGCCGGCGGGCACGAGTTGGCGTCNACCCGNGCCGACNACATCTACGANCCCGGNCCGCAGGGCTACATCGATTTCCCGACCCGATCGGACTGATCNGGTGCCGACNGGCCGNNNGCNCTCGGCNACAGCCGNGTGTNNGCGNGNGANTCAGANCTCGCCGCGATCCAGGCCGACCAGCACNTCGGCCGCNCGNTCGCGAGTCGCCTCGAGGTCGGCGAGTCGGCGCATGCCGGCGAGCTGCTGGCCCAGCCGGGCGTTNCCCTTCAGNTGGTGCTCATTGCGGGCGAGGAAGTCCCAGTANAGCGANGTGAACGGGCAGGCGTCATCCCCCGTGCGCTTCTTNGGGTTGAACCGGCAGCCCTTGCAGTGGTCGCTCATCTTGTTGATGTACGCCCCGCCGGCCGCATAGGGCTTGGTGGCCATGCGTCCGCCGTCGGCNTGCAACGCCATGCCGATCACATTGGGCAGCATNACCCATTCGGCGCCGTCGATGAAGTTCGCCCACATCCANTCCGNGAGGGCCCAGGGGTCGACACCGGTGAGCAGNGAGAAGTTGCCGATCACCATCAGCCGTTCGATGTGATGGGCATAGGCCCGGTCGTGGATGCCCTGCACGACNGACGACACGCANGCCATCTCGGTGGNGGCATCGCCGGTGAACGATGGNGGCACCGGGCGGTGGGCNTCCAGTTGGTTCTCGGCGCGGTANTCNGGTCCGAAGAACCAGTANAGACCCCAGACGTACTCCCGCCAGCCCATCACCTGGCGAATGAAGCCCTCGACACTGTTGATNGGGGCCCNNCCCTCTCGATACGCGACCTCGGCCGCCCGGACCACCTCCATCGGGTCGAGCAGNCCGATGTTCATNGCNCTGCTGAGCACACTGTGGGCNAGCTTCCATTCGGCCGCNAGCATGGCGTCCTCNTGGGCNCCGAAGCCCGGCAGTCCTTCGTCGACGAAGCGCTGCAGTCGTTCGAGCGCCTGTGNCCGGGTGACCGGCCAGCGGCCNTCGGGAGCGGCCCCCCAGAGTGCGACNTCGTCGCTCGCTTCCAGNTCGGNCATCACGTCACGGTCGATGNCNTCGAGCGGNAANNGNTNGAGNNTTGGCCACGCCCGCCCGTCCTTGGGNGGNGGNTCGCGNTTNTCGTGGTCGAAGTTCCATGTCCCGCCGGCGGGNTCGTCGCCGTCCATCAAGACNTCGAGATCGATGCGCTGCCGNCGGTAGAAATCCTCCATCCGGATGCGTTTCCGGCCNTCGGCCCACTCGCCNAACTCGCGGTAATCGGTGATGAAGANCGTGTTGGTNGAGAGTTCGACNCCGAGCGCTTCGAGCCGGGTGACGGCGTCGTGNCTCGACGGCGAGGTCGCCAGNACCCGNTCNACCCCGAACTCGTCGCTGTGGGCTCGCAGCCCCGCAGCGAGCGTCGGTGCNCGCCGGNGGTCGACNTCGAACCCCTCCGCTTCGAGTTCGGCNGCGAAGTGCCGCATCGCNGAGATCACCATGTGGGCNCGCTGNCGATGCCACCGGTGGCGGCCGAGAATCGAGTCGCTCTCGACGAGCAGGACTCGACAGGTGTCNGGNGTGTGNTCGGCGAGCACGCCNGCNGTACGACGCAGCTGGTCACCGAGGACCCAGACCGTGGGNCGAGNGTCGGTCACGCGACGGCCTCGATCATGAACAGGGCGAGNACCCCNCGGATGGTCCAGCCGATGGTGCGGATCCAGTTCGTTCGCACGAGCCGGTCGGCGACGATGGGATCCCATCCGCCTTCGAGCCGTCCATGGGCGGGTACTTGAAGGGTGATGGTCGACAGGTGGACGCCTGCGAGCACGAGTCCGGCGATGAGGGGCAGGGTGCGGGTCAGCCCGTCGGGTGGGGCGAAAAAGAGCCACAGGGTGGCGACCCCTTCGACGAGCATCGCCGGACCGACGACGAGGGAGATGAGGCGGGTGTGGGCCGCCTCGTAGGCAACGAAGCCGTCCTCGCCGACCCGGGCGAACAGGGGATAGTGGACGACCTGGATGATCCAGATCAGCCCGACGAGAAACCAGGTCGCCGCNGCGTGGACAAGGGTGACGGTCACCTCTTCATGGTCGACCGGATCGNCGAGCGTCAAACAACCTCGANGTGCACCCACGTGTCGTGNAACGCCGCCGGANTCGNACCGGNCCGNCGNANCGTNTNACNGCATTCNTTGCNCGNCCNGCCGNCTCANGACGCCGGGTCCATGAGGCGGAATGCCTCGCCGAGNCCGACNCCACCNNTTCGCCCNTNGGTGCGGGCCTNGCGNTCGGTTCGCTCACGGAACGCGGCTGCCTGGGTGCCGTCGTCNTCGGCNGCGATCACCATCGTCGTCTCGAACTGGCTCTCGTGAGCGAGCAGCGCNTCCACCTTGGCNTCGACATGTCGCTGCTCGANGCGCTCGACATGATCGGGCTCCTCACACTCGAACANAAGAAGGGCTCGTGGACGGTGGTGGGTCAGACCNTCGGCCATGTGCTCNCGGTGGTAGTGCGGATCACGGGCGGCAACCACGGCATCGACGGTGAGGAAACCGGCGNTGCGATGGTCGGGGTGCATGCGCCACCGGCNCCANGGGTCGTGGCCGAGCACGATGTCGGGGGTGGTCTCACGGATCACCCGGGCGACCCGNCCTCGNAGNTCGACCGTGTTGGCGAGTTCGCCGTCGACTTCGCCGAGGAAGTGCACCTGGGCGTCGGGGTGGATACGNCGGGCGGCCTCTCGTTGTTCGGCCTGCCGGCGAGCGATGAGGANGTCGGTGTCGGCATCNACGTCCCACGTNCCTTTGGANCCGTCGGTGCAGATCAGAAGATGGATNGCNNCGCCGGCGGCGCCCCACTTNGCAAGNGTGCCGCCGCACTCGAACTCGATGTCGTCGGGATGGGCGCCAACCGCNAGCGCGCTGGACGGCACGGGCAGATCGACACGCATCGTCAGGATCCTTCCACCTGGAGGNGGGCAAGGTCGCNGGGATCGTCGACATCGAGTGCAAGCGAGGGNTCGTCGACGACGGTGATCTCGAGTCCGAGGCGCTCAGCCTCGGCACAGTGGGCGGCGAACGAACCGGGCCCGTAGTGGAATTCGAAGCCCNACCCGAGCGGGATCGACAACACATTGCTGCCGTCGCGCGCCTGGTCGGGCGCNATGGCGAGGCCNGGTCCNTCGACCACTCGAAGGTCGTCNGCGAGCGGCAGGTCGGCGTGGGCGANGATCACCCGGCTCGGCGGATCGTCCTNGGNGGCGACNAGAGCGNTGGCCGCGTCGATGCTTTCGTTGAGTCCGTTGACGGCGGGTGCNAGCCCNTTGGCGCCCAGNCGCTCGGCCCAGCGCAGCACGTCGGCGTCGTCGCTCACGACGTGCACCGGAAGATCTCGTGCCGCTCGGACGACCCGNTCCGCCATCGCCATCGCAAGGCGCCGACGATCGGCGGGGGACAACACGCCGGCGAGGCGNGTCTTGGCGTCGTCGAACGACCGGAGCGGGATCAGCACGGCGGCGTCGGTGGCGACCACGGCGCGAGTCTAGGGTGGGGCCATGTCCATGCGTGTGGCCGTCGTCGGCGCCGGATCNTGGGGCNCCACGGTCGCCCANCTNGCTCNTANCNCGANCGTGNGCAAGCTGGCCGAGGCCAANGGNGTGTACNCGCCGATCGCCGACCAGATGCGGGCNTGCGTCNANGAGGGNCGCACTGCCCTCGAGGCCTNTGCNGGTCTTGTGNACACCCCNGCNGCCAGAGAGATCGATCCCCACTAGGGCGCTCGAAAGGACGACGAACNAACCCATGGGACTCCTCGATCGCCTCCGGCGCCGGAACCTCACGCCACTCGACCCNTCGTTNGGNGCCCTGATCGGCGACCTCGCCGGGCCGNTCGCCCGCATCGCCCCNGACGGNNCCGTCGCCANCCTCGACGGATCGTGGCGTCTCGAATGGGGTGTCCGCACCGGTCGTGAGTGGAAGCGCTCGTCNNCGTCGGCNGCCGTGCGCCAGAACCGNCTCGACGACACACCCGTGTACGAGACATGGATGCGGGTCCCNGGCGGCGATGTCATCCAGCGGTCGGCGGTCNNCACCGATGGCAANGGCCGCACCCTGGTGTGGCAGTTCGAGAACGCCTCGCCCGANGCCGTCGTGGTCGCCGTNGTCGGNCTCACNCAGGGNCGCGTNCACGCCGAATTGTCGTGCACCGAACTCGATGGCGTGCCCTGGATCCGGCCGTGTGTCGATGCCGGTGCGGTCGTCGCCGGGCCNGANNTCTGGTCCCTGGTGGANGCCGATCCCNCNGCNGCGTCGGCNGATGGNGAGAACGAAGCTGCCGTNCTCGTCCCGCTCCCACANCGTCAGANCATCACGGTGCTCGTGTCGATCNCCGGCGANCTNCCGGCNCGNCCCACTGNNCCCGAGGACGTCGCNGCNGGNTGGAAGGCNATCACCGCCGACGCCATGACGGTCGATGTNCCCGANGTCGATCTGTCCGCCGCCTGGCGCCGAGTGCTGGGNGANCTCGTGCTCGCCGTCGGNGACGACGANCCGATCNCCGCCGGCGAAGCNGCCTGGTGGCTCGACCTGGCNGGNATGCACGACGAAGCCGACCGGGGCCGNGAGNCGGTCCTCGCCGCCGCCGACCGNGACCGACTCGGCTCCGANGCNGCCGTCGTGGCNCTNCGNGCGCTTGCGTCGAAGGAGCTGCGTCAGGGCGCATCNTCGGCGCTCGCCGAGGTCGCCGGCCCNCTTGCCAAGCTCGCCCGCGATCGACTCGACCGTCAGACCGTGTCGCTCGTNGCCCGNGCGCTCGATGGCTCNCATCCCGGAGCCGCCGCCGANGCCCGTGCCCTGCTCGACACGCTGACCCTCGCAGATCGGGCCATGAGNTCNNCCGTNGCCCGNGGTGCCGAGCGAGTGCTCGGCCATCTCTTCCGCGACATCGATCTCGTCGAACGGATCGACATGTTGCCCGAGGTGCCNACGACCTGGTTCGGTCAGCCGATCGACGTTCGNGGCATGGTGACCGGCCTCGGTNCGCTCTCNTTCAGTGTCCGNTGGCANCGNGAACGCCCNGCNGTCNTGTGGCANCGCGACGGTGGCCCCGANGGNGCNGTACTCCGCTGCCCCGGCCTCGATCCGGACTGGTCGAGCTCCGAACGGTCCGGCGAGGCGCTGCTCGCGGCACCGGCNGGGNCCGAGACGATGCTCGTCGCTGANGTGGACGAGGNGCCTGCCGCACCACCGGCCTCCGAGGCNCAGCNGGAAGGTGNCCGNCTCGACCCGAACGATCCNCCNCCGTCNCTGTCGTGAGNTCGAGAGCGCCGCAGNTGCGCGGAGCGNTNAAGGCGAAGGCGCCCGGCCTNCGGGNCGAACGCGCACGNTGGGATGCCGGCGATGAGATCGTCGTCGGCATCGACGAGGTCGGTCGCGGGGCNTGGGCTGGGCCACTCACGCTGGCTGCCGTCGTCGTGCCGCGTGACAAGCGGCTNTACAAGGTGCGCGANTCCAAGATGCTCACTGCCGNAGAGCGCGAGGTCATGTTCGACCGGGTNAACGAATGGGCCGACCATGTCAGCGTCGCCCATGCNAGCCAGGCCGAGTGCGACGAACTCGGCATGTCGGCAGCCCAGAAGCTTGCGGCGCANCGGGCCATCAGCGGGCTCNGTNTCGCNGTGGATCATGTCCTCGTCGACGGCAACTGGGACTTCGTCGANACCCACCCNACCACGATGCTGGTGAAGGGCGACACCGTCTCGTTGTCGATCGCNGCGGCATCNATCNTCGCCAAGGTCACCCGCGACCGCATGATGGAGCGCTGGCACCGCATCTATCCGGCGTACGCCTTTGCCGGAAACAAGGGGTACCCGTGCCCCCGCCACAAGGCGGCGCTNGCNGGGNTCGGCCCCTCGGCGATCCATCGTCGACGATGGGCGTTCATGGACGACCTCCGCTGGACCGGCCAGGCCCGCACCGTCNACGACACCCAGCTCGGTCTGTTCTGATCGTGCTCGANCGTCTNCGCGCCTGGCCGGCGTTCACCGTCTTGATCGGCTGGACNCTCTTCCTGTGGGCGTCGCGCACCCGAAACGTCNTGTCGAACGATGCNCTGTCGGCCTGGGGGACNGCCTGGCGCCTCGGGGTGGNCGTCGTCTTCGTCGCGTTGNCCGTGGNCGCNCTTCGTCGATCCGCTCGGAATCGGGTCCTGCCGGTNCTGATCTGGTGGACGATCGGCTACTGGCTCGTCCGCGGTGGCGGNATCGTGCTCGANGCCAACCACGATGCCNCGTTCAAGGTNGTNCACTCGGTGCTGATGGTCATCTCGATCGGNGCTGCGATGTGGGTCTGGCGGACGCGGAGTCGCTAGTCTTCGAGGCGNTATGGGNCAGCCGGTCACCCTCATCACGACATCGTCGCCCCGTCCGGGCATCCTGCGNTTCGAGCTGAATCGCAGCCTNACCGGGATGGGNCACGTCCGCTACGAGATGGGCGACGAGATCCGAGCCGATGATCCGGCCTCCGAGCTGGCCAAGCGGCTCTTCGATGCCGGTGGCGTCTCGGCAGTGCACGTNTNNGGCTCCATGGTCACGGTCACGCTCGCCTCNTCGGACTTCGGCGATCTCGAGACCGTGATCGGNGGGCTGTACACGTACTACCTCCCNGGCGTGGAGATCCCGTCCGACGAGGAACTCATCGCCATGGTCGANTAGCCGGCGGTNTCTCGCCTNCNGNAGACGCGTCAGNCNGCCCAGCGGCGCACCCAGGCGTGCATCGCNATGCCGGCGGCGACGCCGGCGTTGATGCTGCGGGTCGAGCCGAACTGGGCGATGGAACACACCTGCTCNGCGGCGGCATGNGCNGCGGCNGACAGGCCNGGACCCTCCTGNCCGAANAGCAGGAGGCATCGCTGGGGCAGTTCNGNCGACTCGATCGGCACGGATCCCGGCAGNTTGTCGACCCCGATNACCGNAAGCGGGCNGTCGNCGTGGGCNGCAGCCCAGTCGAGTAACGACTCGANCGANTCGTGGTGNCGGACGTGCTGGTAGACGTCGGTCATCATTGCGCCGCGCCGGTTCCACTTCCGTTTCCCGACGATGTGCACCTCGGCGGCNAGGAACGCGTTCGCNGTCCGCACCACCGTGCCGATGTTGCGNTCGTGTTCCCAGTTCTCGATCGCAACGTGAAACGGATGCCGACGGGTGTCGAGGTCNGCGACGATCGCCTCGACCGACCAGTANCGGTANACGTCNAGCACATTGCGGCGATCACCCTCGGCCAACANCACCGGATCGAGGCGTGGGTCGTCGGGCCANGGGTCGGGATGAGGCCCGACGCCGACGGTCGGCTCGGGCTCGNTCACGANGCGCGGCGTGCGCCGGNGTCGCAGAGATCGTTGCCGCCNGGGATCGTGTGGACNTGNTCGGTCCAGTCCGAGCCGTTCCAGTAGCGCAGGGTNGCGGGTTCACCCGACGGGTCGGCGTACCANCCGNCCCGGGCGTGATCGGGGTCGTCGTCNTCGTCGGCGACCTCNCCGGCACCGGCGAAGATCGAGTCGAGATCGACGGAGCGGGCGGCTGCGCCCTCGAAGAGCGCCNNNCGGCCCGGAGTCTCGACCATGGCGGCCACCGACTCGGGGTGGTTGCGGTCGTCNTGCATGGTGCGCAGCGCCTCGGACACGGNCGGGTCGGGNCCCTCNTACGGCGGCATGCCCTCCATCTCGCGAAGGATGTTGATCCGNTCGGCGAGGGGTGGATGGGTCGAGAANCGNTCGTTGAACTTGCGGCCNCGGTCGTCGGTCTCGTGGTCGTCGGGCGACTCGATCCACAGNTGNGAGGTGGCGTGGGAGGTGCGCTTCACGACGGTGATGTCGGCGTCGAGTTTCTCGAGNGCGCTGCGGAGNCCGCCCGGGTAGCGGGTGATCTCGACAGCGGTGGCATCAGCGAGCGANTCNCGNCTGCGCGANACNGCGGCNTTGAGNAGGGTTGCTGCGAGTGGGGCGAGAACCGCNACGAAGACGATCGNNGCCAGGACGATCAGCAACANGGCNCCGTTGCTGTNGNTGTTGNTGNTGCNGCTTCGGTGTGAGGCNCCNCCGCCGGTNAAGCCNCCCCANTAGAGCATCCGGAANAAGATGTCGGAGATCATCGCGATGGCGCCGACGGTGGCGACGGCGACGGTCATCACCAAGATGTCGCCATTGCGGATGTGCGCAACTTCGTGGGCGATCACCCCTTCGAGTTCCGTCCGGTTCATCTTGTCCATCAAGCCCGTGGTGACGGCAACTGCGGCGTTGTCGGCGTTGCGGCCGGTGGCGAAGGCGTTGGGGGAGGGGTCGTGAACGACATAGATACCCGGCTTCGGGACGCCGGCAGCGATCGAGACCTCCTCGACCAGATTGTGCAGGCGCCCGAATTCCTCTCGGGCGGCCGGCTTCGCCCGTGTGGCGTTGAGCGCGATGGACGCCGAGGAGAAGTACGAACTGAACGTGATGCCGAACGAGATCGCGACGGCGAACATCACGCCGATGAGTCCACCGCCCACGATGATGCTCACGGCGATGCCGACCAGTACAAGCAGGATGAAGAACGAGAACATCAGTACCCACGTTCGACGCCGGTTCTGGGCGATCAGGTCGTAGAAGTCGGGCCGTTCAGCCATGAGGCCACCGTACCGGTGCCGAGATCGTTGCGGTGATGCACGCTCTGGTTAGGGTGACATTCGACATGGACGCCGTCACGGTCTTGTATGCGTCGGCAGCGGTGTTGCTGGTGATCGCCGGGGCAGCGAAGGTGATCCGACCAGCGACCACAGCTGCGTTGATGGAGATGCTCGGCGCATTCCTGCGCGGATCGGTTTCCGGCACCCACTTTGCGCGGGCGCTCGGGCTTGCCGAGATCACGCTCGGAATCGCCACCTTGTTGACCGACGTGGCGGCGCTCCGTGTTGTCGTCGGCGTCCTTTACGTCGTGTTCGCCATTGCGGTGTGGAGGGCGATATCGGTCGGTGCTGCGTCGTGCGGCTGTTTCGGTCGTGTCGACGCGCCGCCGACGTGGCTGCACGTCATCGGCAACCTCTCCCTTGCCGTGTGCTCGTTCGGCTCGTTCGCCGGCCGTTCTCCGCTCGAGGTCATGGAGGACCAGCCCGCCGCCGGTGCCGGCTTCGTCGCTGCGGTTGGTGTGCTCGCCGGGCTCGAACTCGTCGTGTTCACGGCCCTGCCCGAAGTCCTCGAGGCCCGCAAGTCCACTCGGGCGACGGGCTCCTGAGCGCATCCGTCGGTGTCGACCGCAGCGGATGGCCCTTTGAGCTTGCACCAGCTGACACCGATTACCGGGCTTGGCAGACGGGGCACCAGGTGGTTGTGCGAGCGTCGATGACCCGGGTACGGAGCTCCTCGCCACAGCGCAGGCACGGTTCGCCTCCTCGTCCGTAGCAGGCGAGTTCGTGCTGATTGCCGCCCCGCGCTCCGTCGGAGTCGACATAGTCCCGAAGGGTC
>PABW01000105.1:2681-17509 GCA_002699625.1 Acidimicrobiaceae bacterium | reverse complement strand
GGCGGACCTCGTCGTCGGCGTCGGAGACGCTGAGCGCATGATCGGCGATGGCGGGTACGACGGTGGGGCCACTCGGCCACGCCCCGCCGATCGACTCGACCGATCGCTGGACGGCCGAATCGGCCTCGGCTGAGCCGGTGATCCCCGCGATCACCGAAAGGTCGTGGTGTTCGGCGATGGCCTGCAGCAGATGGGCCTGGCCCGACGATAGGCGCTGAGGGAGGAAGAGGATCGTGGGGCCGAGATCGGCGAGCACAGGAGGTGAGGTCGAGACGGCATCGACGGCGGCACGGACGAGATCCTGTTCGTTGCTGAACCTGGGCCGCAGCCGCTCGCTGACCGCACGGTGCACGCGCACGACGTCGGCGGTTCGGGGTGATGTGGCAGCGAGGCGCTCGAGTCCGGTGGGACCCACCTCGGACAGGGTCCGGTGTGCGCGCACGAGCGAGCGCTCGGTGGCCGGGTGGGAGGCGACCCCGCCGAAGTGCCCCGGCTCGTCGGCCAGCACCGCTCGCACTGCACCGGCGAGCACCGGGGTGGAGAGGGGCCGCCGTCCGGTGGCGGCGACGGCCGCGGCCCCGAGGAGTTCGGCGAGTCGGTACGGGGTGAGGAAGGTGATGGCGGCGATCCCGCCGGCGTGGCCGAGCGCTCGGCGAGCCGCAATACCGATGGGGTTGGACGAGACGACGACCGACACCGGACGGAGCGGGTCGCCGCCCTTCAGCCGGGCGATCTCGGCTGCCAGTGCCCGGTGGGCATCGGCGCCGTACGGCGTGGTGTCGACCTGGATCATCGTGCGCTGATCGTAGGCAGGGGGCGTGACAGTCGTCCGGTGTTGCTAACCGCGGTCGGGCAGGTCGTACTCCGCGATCACCATCGGATTGTCGTCGTTGAGCAGACAGAGGGTGGTCGCCTCGTCGACGACGCCTTGTGGGCGCCGGCCGGTGCCGGGTTCGCCGGTGTGGCCATCGCCGAGTTCGCGACGGAAGCGGTCGGCGGCCACCCGGAGTCGAGCGACGACCTCTGGATGCTCGCTGCTGATGTCGGTGGTTTCGCCGATGTCGTCGACGAGGTCGTAGAGCTCGGTGATGTTTTCGCGCTGCCCGCCGTGTCGGCGAAGGAGTCGAAGCTTGTAGCGGTGGTCGCGAACCGAGTCGAGCGATGTGCCGTTGAAATACGCGAACGTCTCGTACGGCGATGTCGCACCGTCGATCACGACGTCGGTGATGTCATGGCCGTCGATGACGACGCCGTCGGGCACCGACGTGCCGGCCCACCGGGCGAGCGTGGGGAGGAGGTCCATCGCCGTGGTCAGCTCGTCGTGCGCGACTCCGACTGGCACGACACCCGGCCAGCGGATGATGGCCGGGACCCGCATGCCGCCTTCCGTGGTGCGCCCCTTGGTGCCACGGAGTGGGGCGTTGCTGCCCTCGCCCGGACGGGCGAGTGCCCCGTTGTCGCTGGTGAAGATGACGATCGTGTCGTCGGCGAGACCGAGGGCGTCGAGTTCGTCGAGCAGCACGCCGGTGGCCCAGTCGATGGCGTGGACGGCGGCGCCGTAGGGGCCGTTGCGAGAGCCGCCGTGGAACGTGTCCTCCACGTACAGCGGCAAGTGGACGTGCATNTGNGCGAAGTAGAGAAAGAACGGCCGGTCGACGTTGTCGCGNACGAACTCGACCGATCGTTCGACATAGCGNCGGGTCAGCATCGTCTGGTCNGGCTGCTTCTCGACGACNTGCTCGCCATCCATCAACGGCAGCGGCGGATACGGCAGCACCGGCGGAGGCGTGAAGCCGGCCGNCCGCAGGGCCTCGGCGTGTTCGAGCATGGCGTCGCTGACCTGGGTGCCCATGTCGTTGCTGTACGGCAGNCCGAACCATCGGTCGAAGCCGTGGTTGGTCGGNAGNAACTCGGGTTGGTCACCGCAATGCCACTTGCCGATGATCTCGGTGGCGTANCCGGCNTCCTTCAGCACNGAGGCAATGGTGTGCTCCTNGGGATTGAGTCCGTACCGCATCCCGGGGAAGAGCACATGCAGNCCGCCGAAGTCGTCGAAGCCGATGCGGCTCGGATACGAACCGGTNAGCATCGATCCGCGAGACGGCGTGCACACNGGNGCCGCCATGTAGAAGCTGGTGAGCCGCACGCCNTCATCGGCCAGGGCGTCGATGCGAGGCGTGTCATGGACCTCGGAGCCGTAGCAGCCNAGGTCGCCGTACCCCAGATCGTCACAGTTGATGAGGACGATGTTNGGTTGCCGCGCCATNACGGCAGGGTAGGTGCCGGTCGTGGACGGGTCGACTCTCCGGACGGCTCAGGGTTCCGGCGGCGCGACNAAGTCGATGAGTTCCTCNACGGCCCCGAGGAGTGGCGTCTCGAGGTCCTTCCANGAGGTGACCTTGCCGAGCACGTGCTTCCAGAACGATGCGGGGGTCGCCNTGATNNCNAGGGCGNNGATCACNCCNTCCTTCCACGGCTGNCCCTTCGGGACCTCGGGCCAGTGGTCNATGCCGATCACCGAGGGCTTCACGGCCTGCCAGATGTCGACGTAGGGATGGCCGGTGATCNTGACGTTGCGGTCATCGATCTCGGCAGCGATCCGAGACTCCTTCGAGCCGTCGACGAGGTGGTCGAGCAGGATGCCGAGGCGACGGCGATCGCCGGGGCGAAAGCCTCGCACCCGNTCGGCGAGGTCGTCCGCTCCCTCNAGTTGTTCGACGACGACNCCCTCGACGCGCAAGTCGGCGCCCCAGACCTTCTCGATNAGTTCGGCGTCGTGGATNCCNTCGACCCAGATTCGGNTGGCGCGGGCNACTCGGGCGGGNACATCGCCTGCGTCGATCGANCCGCTGGCNGTGATCTTCGGNCCNTCGGGTTCGGTNCTGGGNGGCACGAGNTTGCAGGGCACGCCCTTGTTGTCGATGTCGGCTCGTACCGACCCGTCGGNGTAGCGGACGGTGTGGTCCTTGCCGTAGCGGTCGCGCAGCACGAGTCGTGGGGGAGCGAACGACACGAGNGCGCCGACGACGCCGGTNGTTCGATCCTCCAGCACCACGCCGCGNCGGGCGACGACGACGGGNTAGTCGCGNTTGTGNGTGCGAGGGGCGTTCGGGTCGAGCGGGTCGGACAGCATCCCGGAGGCGTCGTANCTCATCGNNCCGAAACCTAGTGGGCNGGAANCCGTTGGTCGGNNNACNGTCCGAGTGGNCACTCTGGGAGCANTNACTCCTACAATNAGAGCGTGGACTNCCACGTTGAAGAGTTGGCCGANACCTCCGGGGTCGCNGTCGACACGATCCGGTACTACCAGCGCGAAAAGCTGCTCGCCCCACCGNGGCGAGAGGGCCGTCGNGCGTTCTACGACGACGCCCACCTCGAACGGATCCAAGAGATCCGCTCGCTCGCCCAGCAAGGGTTCAGCCTCGCCCAGATCCGTGAACTGTCNGCCGNCGANGGCTCCGGCCTGCTCGTCGATCTCGCCCAGCAAAANGCTGTCGACCCCGACCTCGACAAGNCCGAACTCGCCCGCCGCGCCGAGATCCCCGAGTTNCTCATCGANGTNGTCGTGAGCGCCGGGTTGTTGACCCCGAGCGGCGAGGGCGACGANCAACGCTTCGCCGCCGATGCCGTCGACATGCTCGTCGCCGCTCGCACACTCGTGAACGAGGGGGTATCGCTCGAGGAGTTGACCGCCCTCGCAATGCGGCACGCCACCCACATCGAGAACGTCGTCGACGACGCCATCGAACTGTTCAAACGCAACAGCCGTCGTCACGACGCGGACGGCGCGGAAGGCGGTGGCCACGACGACCTCGTCTCNCTGATGCATCGCCTCGTGCCGGTCGCATCGAACCTCGTCGGCCAGCACTTCGAGCGCACCCTGCGCACCCGNGCCCTCGCCCGCCTNGGCGACAACACACCGGTCGGGGGCGGCGTGGTCGTCTTCGCCCGCAAGCTCGACGAACGAGTCGATCCGGTCGCGATCTANGCCGCCGCGACCGANCACCACCGATCGNTGTGGATCCGTCCCGACGAGCAGTTCGCCCTCGTTGCGCTCGGCGCNGCNGAGCTCNTCGANCCGCATGGCGATTCCCGCTTCNCCGCTGCGTCGGCCGCACGAGCCGCACTGAGNGCNCGGATCCGNCGTCACGGACCCGCCGACGCNCCTGCGCCCGTCATGGTCGGCGGCTTCTCCTTCACCACCGGTACCCGTCCCATCGCTCCCGACTGGACCGGCTTCCCCGATGCNCGATGGGNCCTCCCCGAGGTCACCGTCGTCGATCGGCCCGACGGNTCGTGGCTNCTGGCNGCAACCTCNCTCGACGAGGGCGACGACGAAGGCGCCGCGCTCGACATGCTCGAAGCCCGNCTCGAGGAGATGGCNNCCGCCCCCGCACCCACCCCCGCNGTGCTCGGTGAGATCGTGCGAGGCGANGCCACCCACGACGATCCCGACTATGTCCGGCTCGTGGCCGAGGCGATCGGCGACATCCGNTCGGGCGANCTCGACAAGGTCGTGCTTGCGCGGGTCNTCACCCGNGGNCCGATNGACACCCCCGCNGTGCTNCGGGCCCTCGCCGNACGCTTCCCGACCTGTGCGACCTTCGCCTTCGGNGTCGGCAACCGGGCGTTCATCGGCGCCTCGCCCGAACGNCTCGTCACCCTCGATGGNCGNGAGGTCTCCACCGTCGCGCTCGCCGGNACGACCGGCACCGGTGGCGACGAGACGNCCGATGCCGAACTCGCNGCGGAGATGNTGNCCTCNNCGAAGATCCGNGCNGAGCATCAGTTCGTCGTCGACGACATCACGGCCCGCCTCGCCACGCTCGGCCTGGTCGGCGAGACCNCGGTCGAACCGGATGTGATGCGTCTCGCNCGCGTCCAGCATCTCCGNACCCCGATCACCGCTCGCGTCGAGCGCCGCTCCGGTGGGGTGAGCGACATGGACGTGATCCGGGTCGCCAACGTGCTCCACCCGAGCCCTGCCGTCGGCGGCACNCCNTCGGATCCGGCGGTCGAATGGATCCTCGCNAACGAACGTTTCGACCGCGGCTGGTACGCCGCGCCGGTCGGCTGGACCGACCTCGANGGCAACGGNGAGCTGCGNGTCGCNCTCCGCTCGGCNCTCGTCGACGAGTCGCAGGTGCANCTNTTCTCCGGAGCCGGGATCGTCGCCGATTCCGATCCCGACGACGAACTCGCGGAGACCGGCGTGAAGCTCCGGGCTCTGCTCGATGTGATGGAGTCCGCTCGATGACGGAANGTATCCCTGTGNCCGATCCGGTCTACGGCCCCATCGCCGCCTTCGCCGGTCAGCTCGCTGCGCTCGGTGTTCGCGATGTCGTCATCTCGCCGGGCTCGCGCTCGACGCCNCTGTCGCTCGCGTTNCACGCCCACCCGGCGCTGCGCACCCACATCCAGCTCGACGAACGCTCGGCGGGCTTCTTCGCCCTCGGNCAGGCCAANGCGTCGGGNCGTCCATCGGTGTTGATCTGCACCTCCGGCACNGCTGCGGCGAACTATCTGCCCGCCGTCGTCGAGGCCAACCACGCCTNCGTNCCGATGATCGTGTGCACCGCCGANCGGCCGCCNGAGCTGCGCGGTTGGGGTGCCGGACAGACGATCGACCAGGTCGGCATGTACACCACCAATGTNCGCTGGGCNGCCGATCTGCCCGTTCCGTCCGATTGGTCGGAGCCGGCTGCCCGCCTGGCCGCNACCCGGGCTTNCGAGTCGTCCGTGGNCGCAGGCCGAGGCCCTGTCCATCTCAACTGGCCGCTTCGCAAGCCCCTCGAACCGGTCGATGGNNTACCGGTTCGCGAGTACCCCACNCCNGANGACCNGTTGTCGTTCGNCAGCGCNCCCACCACCGATCGCCTCGGNGAACTCGGNGNGTACGAGCGNGGCGTGATCCTCGTCGGTCCCGACGCCGTCGCCGGCATCACGCCNGGNTACCGCTTTGCNGAANATGTCGCTGAACTCGCCCGNGCACTGGCCTGGCCCGTCATNGGGGAACCGATGAGCGGTATGCGGCTGCACGANGACNTCGTCATCGCCTCGGCCGAACACCTGCTCAAGCACCCGATCCGTGAGGAGCTNCGTCCCGATGTCGTGGTGAAGCTCGGCGGTGCCCCCACGACNGCGCCGGTCAACCAGTGGCTCGANGCGGTNCAGCCCCGNCACGTTGTGCTCGTCGACGGCGAGCANCGNTGGCACGACGCCTCNTTCACCACNACCGAACACCACGCCGTCGACGCCNACTGGTGGGTGCAGGTGAGCCGTCCGGCTGAGGCTCGTGGTCGCAGCGNGTGGCTCGANCGCTGGCAGGCGCTCGACACCGTGGCCACCGCNGTCGTCGANGAGCACCTGATCGANGGNCGGCGGAGCAGCGGACGCGTCGTGCGTGANCTCTGNGCCGGNCTGCCCGAGTGGGGGATCGTCATGGCGTCGAATTCGATGCCGCCCCGCGATCTCGACGCCTTCGTGCCCGCCGGAACCCGCCTCGGCTTCGCNGGCAANCGCGGCGCCGCAGGCATCGACGGCATCACNTCGACCGCCCTCGGTCTCGCAACCCAGGTCGATGANGCGGTGCCCGTCGTNGTCTTCACCGGCGATCTCGCNCTCCTGCACGACATCGGCGGTCTNCTCGGTGTCGAGCGGGCCGGGCAGCGTCTCACCGTGGTCTGCATCGACAACGACGGCGGCCAGATCTTNTCGATGCTGCCGATCCACGNCCGNATCGANGCCGCCGACTACGAGACGATCTTCCGCACACNCCACGGCGTCGACCTCGCNCAACTCCAGGGACTCGCCGGCATCGACGTCACNGTCGTCGACGAGGGCGACGATCTTCCNGCCGTGCTTCAGGNNGCNNGCNNCAAGACCGAGCCNGGTGTCGATCTNGTGATCGTNCGCATCGANCCGGATCACGACATGGCNGTGCGNCGCTCCATCACGACCGCCGTGGGTGAGGCGATCAACGGGTGAGCGTCNTCATCCTNCACGGCTTCACCGGCGATGGGTCGACGATGCGAGCGCTCGCCGACCTNGTCGACCCGGCNGCGNTCGTGCCCGANCTCGCCGGNCACGGNGCCGGNCCGCACTCGACCGANCCNGCCGACTACACCGTCGACGCCATGGCCGACGCNGTGCTGNCGCTCGCCGGNNACCGGTGCGACCTCGTCGGCTACTCGATGGGNGGCCGGGTCGCNCTCACCGCAGCGTGCCGACANCCTGAGCGAGTGCGGTCGCTGACCCTCATCGGCGCCTCGGCCGGCCTCGCCGACNCCGACGAACGTCGAGCTCGGGCGAGCGCGGACGACGAGCTCGCCGAGCTCATCGAGCGGGACCTTCCGGCGTTCGTCGAACGGTGGATGGCCAATCCGCTCTTTGCCACCCAGTCCCGGCTCGGCGACGACTACCTCTCGGGCGCTCGGGCGCAACGTCTGGGCAACGACCCCATCGCGCTCGCCACCAGCCTCCGCCAGGCGAGCACGGGACGGATGGCACCGCTCCACGACCTGCTCGACCGCTGCACGATGCCGGTCGGCCTGGTCGTCGGGGGCGACGACGCCAAGTTCGTCGGGATCGCCGAGACCCTCGCCCGTCGATTGCCCGATGCAGTGATCCATACCGTCGAGGCGGCGGGGCATGCCGCCCATCTCGAGGATCCCGCCGCAGTGGCCGAGGCGGTCCGTCACACGATCGGGCGGGCATGAGTCTCGATCTGATCCCCTACGACCTGCCGCTGCGATCACCGATGGCGACCTCGCATGCGATCGTCGCCNANCGCCGGGGCGCCCTCGTGCGACTCGACGACCACGGCACGATCGGTTGGGGCGACCTCTGCCCGATGCCGGGGTGGTCGGTGCAGGAGTTCGAATCGCTTCACGACCAGGTCGACATGGCGGGGCTTCGCCTCGATGAGGACATGATCGGCGACGTGCTCGACACGCTNGTCGGCGCGCCCGAGGCCCGNGCNGCGCTCGCCGGCGCNGCCGCAGATGTGCTCGCCCAAGANGCCGGACTGTCGCTCGCAGCNCATCTCGCNNCCGANCCGCTCGAACGGGTTGCGGTCAANGCCACCATCGGTGCCGCCGACGTCTCCACNGCGTTGACCAACGTCTATCTGGCGATCGCCAACGGCATCGAGACNATCAAGCTGAAGGTTGCGCACCGCCGNNTCGAGGAGGACATCGCGCTCGTCGAGTCGGCCCGNCGNGCGGTCGGCGACAAGGTCGANCTCCGACTCGATGCNAACGGCGGTTGGCGTCCCGACGAGGCGNTGGAGATCCTGCACCGGCTGGCNCCGCTCGACATNGCGGTCTGCGAGGAACCAACGGCNGGCATCGANCANATNGCCGCNGTCGGTGCGGAGTCGCCGNTCCCGGTGGCCGTCGANGAGTCGGCGCGAACGGTCGACGACCTCCGTCGGGCCATCGCCACCGGCACCGTGGGCGCGGTCGTCATCAAGCCCCAGGCGCTCGGTGGGCCCGATTTCGCCATGCAGGCGATCGCGGCCGCGCACAGCGCCGGGGTCACACCGATCGTGACCTCGATGATCGACTCCGCCGTTGGCGTCGCTCATGCCGTGCACGTCGCCGCCGCCAGCGGCGTCACCGCAGCCCACGGCGTGGCGACCTCGGCCCTTCTGGCCGCCGACGTCGCCGCCCCGCTCCCTGTCGAGGACGGGGCGATCCTCGTGCCGTCGATCCCCGGGCTCGGTGTGCGTCCGTCGGCCGCTGCCCGGTAGGTTCCCGAGCCGTGGAGCTCTACATCTTCCGGCACGGCCGGCCCGTTCGTCAGACCGTCGACGAAGACGAGGGCGCTGACCCTGATCTTTCCGACGTGGGGATCCAGCAGGCCGAGGCCACTCGGGACTACCTCCGTGAACACGGCATCGATCACGTGGTGTCGTCGACGATGCGACGAGCGCATCAGACCGCGATGCCGACCGCGGAGATGCTCGGCCTTGAGGTCGAACGACTCGAGGATCTGATCGAGTCGGACCATCGGTCCAACACGTATGTCCCGCTTGAGGAGATGTCGGCCGACGATCCCGACACTGCCCACTACTTCGATCTCGACAACCTCGAGGACCACATCTTCAGCGATGGCCTGGAGAACTTCGAGGAGCGGGTCGTGCGCGGGTTCGAGCACGTGATCGCCACCAACAAGGGCAAGCGGGTAGCGGTGTTCTGCCATGGGATGGTCACTGTTGTGTACCTGAAGTCGATCATCGGGATCGACGACGTCCTGTCGCTTCGGCCCGACTACTGCGGGCTCACCCAGGTGCAGGCGAGCAGCACCGGTATTCGCAGCGTGCGCTCGTTCAACGAGACCCATCACGTTCGCCATCTGCTCGAACGCTGACGCCTACGATCGCGACGTGAGCCTCACCCTCGTCGTCATGGCCGCCGGGCTCGGCTCCCGGTTCGGTGGCACCAAGCAACTCGCCGTCATCGGTGCTGACGGTGAGGCGTTTCTCGACTTCGCGATCAAGGACGCCATGGCCGCCGGCATGGACAAGGTCGTGTTGATCGTGCGGTCCGACATCGAAGCGGACGTGCGTCGACACGTCGCAGGCCAGCATCCTGACCTCGACGTCGCCTACGTCCTGCAGGACACCCACGGCCCGAAGCGGGACAAGCCGTGGGGCACCGCCCACGCCGTGCTGACTGCTGCCCCTGAGGTTCCCGGCGCGTTCTGCGTGCTCAATGCCGACGACTACTACGGCGCCTCGACCTATCTGGCCCTCGCCGAGGCGGCGACGGGGCTGCCCGACGACCGGGCGTTGCTCGCCGGCTTCCGACTCGATCAGACGCTGCCCGAGGTCGGCGAGGTCTCGCGCGGCATCTGTGAGGTCGTCGACGGCGAGCTCGTGTCGCTCGTGGAGACCCACGGTATCGGGCGTCGGGAGGATGGTTCGATCACCTCGACCGACCCCGAGGGGCGCCTCGCCGACGACGCCGTCGCGTCGATGAACTGCTGGGTCTTCCCGAACAATCTGTTCGCCCACCTCGAGTCCGGCTTCGAGACCTTCCTCGCCGAGCACGGTCACGAACCGAAGACCGAATACCTGCTGCCGACGGTCGTGAACGATCTCAAGGCGGCCGGCATCTACACCGTCGGCGTGGTTCCGACCAGTGAACCGTGGGTCGGCGTGACCAACCCCGACGACCTCGAGATCGCCCGGCGGCGGATCAACGATCTTCGGTCGTAGCGGCGACGACGAGGCGCTCGCCGTCGATCGTCAGGGTGACCCGCTCGTTGTAGAAGCAGATCAGGCCCTTCACCGGTGCCGACTCGGGGAGGGGCTCGTCGTAGCCCCAGGCGAGGTCGGTGTGAGGACCGTGCCCCACGTCCACCGTCCAGTAGCGGGCGAACCCCTTGTACGGGCAACCGGTGCTGGTCTCGGTCGGCGTGAGGTGTGCCATTCGGACGTCGGCGACCGGAAGGTAGTAGCGGGGAGGGAGGCCGGTCTCATAGAGGATTGTCGGGTTGGTCGAGTCGGCGACGACGACACCATCGATCTCGACCACGACGTGGCGGCTCGACGGCTGGGCGTCGACTCGGCGGTACGGATCCCGAGGATGGACGAAGACCTCCTCGTTCTCCTCGAACCAACGCTCGACGTCGGCGAACTCGATCTTCACGTGGCCGGGCAATTCGTCGAGTGCCGTCGTGGGCAGGCCGGGGTCGTGGACGTCGGCGATCGGGATGTACCAGTACGGGTAGTAGTCGTGTTCCCACACGAGCTGAGCGGCCTTCGTGTCGACGACCGTGCGGTCGCCGGTGATGCCTCGGATCCACTTTGCGGTCGGCTCGATCTTGAGGGCGCTCATGCTGACGAGAACACGTTCGGCACGCGGTTGATTCCACGCCTGCGCGATGCTCGGCGCATGCTGCCTCCCGTCGTCACCCGCCATGCCGCCAACGCGATGGTCTCCACGATCGACCATCTTGCGACCGAAGCGGGCGTCGACGTGCTCCGTAAGGGTGGTTCGGCGGTCGATGCGGCGATCGCCGCCAATGCCGTGCTGTCGGTGACGTGCCCGAACATGTGCGGCATGGGCGGCGATCTCTGGGCGCTCGTGCACCACACCGACGGCCCGCCGGAGGCGCTGGACGCCTCGGGTATGGCCGGGTCCGGCGCCGACCCCGAGGCAGCCCGGGCCGAGGGGCTCATGGCCGTACCGATGAAGAACGACATCCGGGCGGTGACCGTGCCGGGCGCGGTCGACGGCTGGCTCGCCCTCCACGAACGTCACGGCCGACTCAACCTCGACACCGTGTTCGCCACCGCGATCCGCTTCGCCGAGAAGGGCTTCCCGGTCCACCCGACGCTGAGCGCGACCCTGCACCTCGTCGCTGCGGTCGAGCACGCCGATCTTCCGGCTGCAGCCCCCGCAGGTGCCGTCATCACCCGGCCGGGTTCGGCTCGGGCGCTACGGGCGATCGCTCGTGACGGCCGTGCCGGCTTCTACGAGGGCGAGTTCGGTGAGGGTCTGTTGGCAGCCGGACCCGACGAGTTCGTGCCCGCCGACCTCGCCACCGTGCAGGCGCGCTGGGTCGAGCCGATCAAGGTCGACGCCTTCGGCCATCAGATCTGGTCGGTGCCACCGACAAGTCAGGGGTACCTCACCCTGCTGTCTGCAGCGATCGCGGACGGGATCGAGTTCGACGACGACGGTCTCGGCGCGCACGTCCTCGTCGAGGCGGCGATCCAGGCCGGGCACGACCGGCCGACCGAACTCTTCGACGGAGCCGACCCGGTTCGTCTCCTCGATGCCGAACGCATTGCGGATCGACGGGCCGCGATCGATCTCGAACGGGCCGGCGAGGTCGCCACCCCCAGCTTCGACGGCGACACGACGTATCTGTGCGTGATCGACGGCGACGGCATGGGGGTGTCGCTCATCAACTCCAANGCCAGTGGTTTCGGNGCGCACCTCGTNGCCGGTTCGAGCGGNATCTTCNTGCANGATCGAGGCCTCGGCTTCTCGCTTCAGGCCGGGCATCCNGCCGAGTACCGACCCGGGAAGCGGCCGCCGCACACCCTGGCACCGGCGCTCGTCACCCACCCCGACGGCCGTCTGCGCACCGTGCTCGGCACGATGGGCGGCGACGCCCAGCCCCAAATCGTCCTGCAGATGTTGGCGGCCTCACTCCGCCACCGTCGCAGCGCCGGTCAGGCGGTCGGCCGAGGGCGTTGGCGCATCGCCCCCGCTGTCGACACCGGTTTCTCGACGTGGGCGCCAGGCGTCAGCCGCAAGGTTGAACTGGAGGACCACGTCCCTCAGGCGATCGTCGACGCGCTCGCCGCCCGCGGGCACGAACTCGGCACAGCTGAGCACTCCCAGTTCGGCCATGCCCATCTGATCGAGATCACCGAGCACGGCTCGTTGGCCGGTGCAGCGGATCCGAGGGCGCTTGCGGGCGCCGCCACCGGCTTCTAGCCGAGGAGGTCTCGGACGACGTCGTGGTAGAAGCGCGTCGTCAGATCGAGCGATTCGAGATCGATGCGTTCATTGTGGCCGTGGAAACGTGAGCCAAACTCGGCCGGGGTCAGCGTGGGGCTGAGCAGTCCCGCCCCGTAAGCCACGGCGCCGAGGTCTCGATGAACGCGAGCGTCGGTGAAGCCGACACTGATCGTCGGAGCGATGCGGCTGGTGGGGAACGGGTTGGCAACNGCNTTCTGCATCGAGTCCCACAGNGGCGTGTCGATCTGCGACTGGGTCGACGGCTCTTCNAGGATGACCTCGACGCTGACNTGGTCGTAGATGTCGCCGAGCGCNTGGCGAAGGTGTNNTTCGACGTCNNCATGGGTCTCNCCGGGCAGGGTGCGGATGTCGACNTCGATGTCGACGACATCGGGGATGATGTTCGTCTTGGTCTGGCTGGTGACCACGTTCGGCGAGAACGTGGTGTGGGTGCAGGCGTGCCAGTTCCCGACCGGGGCCGAGGCCGGCAGGGTCGCAAGCGCNTCGTCGATGGCGCCCTCGTCGAGCAGCACCGNCCGCAGTTCCGGGTCNAGGCCCATNGCGTCGACCTGGGGTCGCCAGTACTCATGNAACGANGGCGACGGGTTGTACTCGGCGATCCGTTGCACGACCGCCGCTGCCTTCACCACCGCATTGTCGGAGCGNTANGGGCGAGAGCCNTGGCCNGGNGTGCCNCGCACCCGGAGGCGACGCCAGGCGATGCCCTTCTCGCCCACGACCATGGTGATGGCCGGGTCCTGTTCGCTCCCGACGTGNAGACCGCCGTTTTCGGTGAGGAGGTANTCGGTCGTGATGACGTCGGGATGGTGCTNNCCCATCCAGCGGGCCCCGTANGCGCTGCCGGCCTCTTCATCGGCGACNGCGAAGAAGACGAGGTCNCCCGNGAGGCGGGTGCNGGATCGGGCGATNGCCCGGGTGACGACCGCCATCGAGGCGGTGAGGTTGAGCATGTCNACGGCACCGCGGCCCCAGACCTCGTTGTTGATCACCTCGCCGCCGAAGGGATCCTCGTCCCAGCCGTCGGGGCTGATCGGTACGACATCGGTGTGGCCGTTGAGNCACAGACTCGGCGCGTCGGGNTCGGTCCCCTCGATNCGGGCGACGAGCGACGTNCGCCCCGGGGCGGCGTGGTACTGCTGCACCTCGACGCCGGCCCCCTCGAGATAGGTGGTGAGAACATCCGCNTTGCGGATCTCNTGGCCNGACNCCATGTGCCCNTCGTTCACGCAGGCGTTNCGGATCAGGGTCTGGAGNAATTCGACGGTTTCGTCACCACGNGGCTCGGNCATGACGTCAGTCTGGCCGATGCTCGAGTTGCCTNGGCGGTGCGTCGNCCNGNCANCGGCGCAAACAGGTCGTGGCNGCCGCAGGTAGTCTGCTGACGCGNAGCCGAGCCAGCGGGGCNCGGTGNGANCGCGTCAGGAGCGTCATGCGGGGCATCATCGCCGCCGGGACNCACATCCCGCANTACCGACTCGACCGCACCGAAGTCGCGGCCTTCTTCGGNAANGGNGGNGGNCGCGGCCAGCGNTCGGTGGCCTCNTNCGACGAAGACACCACCACGATGGGNGTCGCCGCCGCTCGNCGGGCCCTGGCNGCCACCGACCTCGAGCCNCANGCACTCTGGTTCGCCACGGCCTCCCCGGCCTACCTCGAGAAGACCAACGCCACCGCAGTCCACGCNGCACTGCAACTCGGTCCCGAGGTCGGCGCCCTCGACTTCGGNGGCGCACTNCGTTCNGGCGCCGGAGCCCTGCGCACGGCGCTCACNGCAGGCGTGTCGACGCTCGTCGTCGCTGCNGATCAGCGCGGTGGACTGGCCACCTCNNCCGANGANGCNGCCGGTGGCGACGGCGCNGCAGCGGTGCTCATCGGGGANGACACCGATGGTCCGGTGATCGCCGANTACCTCGGTGCNGGTATCGCAACAGAAGAGTTCCTCGAGCGCTGGCGTCTTCCCGGCGGNGACCGCTCCCGTGCCTGGGAAGAGCGCTTCGGTGAGGTCACCTACGGTCCNCTCATGAGCCAGGCNTGGGAACNGGCCCTNGCCGCNACGTCGCTCTCCGCCGACGACATCGACAAGCTGATCGTCACCGGNACNCATGGCCGNGCGGTGGCCCGNAACGCNAAGCGCCTCGGCGTGCGCGACGAANCGATGGTCGATGATCTNTCGGNNNCGGTCGGCAACACCGGCACNGCTCACCCGNTCCTCGTNCTCACCTCGGCCCTNGAGCAGGCCTCACCNGGCGANACCATCGCCGTCATGACCCTCGCCGACGGNGTCGAGGTCANCGTGCTGCGCNCCACCGACGCCATNNCNGCCGC
>PABW01000105.1:0-2676 GCA_002699625.1 Acidimicrobiaceae bacterium | reverse complement strand
CGGCGATGTCGACTGNNGACCAGATCGCNTCNGGCNCCACGGTCTCNTANGGAANNTTCCTGTCCTGGCGNGGGATGGTCTCGGTCGAACCGCCCAACCGGCCNCTCCCGAACCGCCCGTCCGCATCGGCGGCCNATCGGCGCGACGACTGGAAGTTCGGCTTCGTCGGCAGCCGNGACCGCANCTCCGGGATGATCCACCTGCCGCCNGCNCGGGTCTCGGAGAANGGCGGTGCCGTCGACGACATGGANCCCGTGCCNATGGCCGACACGGTCGGCACGGTCGTGAGCTTCACNATCGANAAGCTCGTCTACTCGCCGAGNCCACCGGTGGTGTTCGCCGTCGTNGACTTCGACGGTGGCGGTCGTGCTCCNCTCGAACTCGCCGACTGCGGGCCCGACGAGATCGAGGTCGGTATGCGGGTGCTGCCGACGTTCCGNCGCCTGTTCACGGCCGATGAGATCCACAACTACTTCTGGAAGGTCGCACCGGTGAGGGGAGTTCGNTAATGGGTTCGCACGGCATCAAGGACCAGGTCGCGATCATCGGCATGGGCTGCACGCCCTTCACNGAGCANTGGGACAAGTCGCTCGACGANCTGATCATCGACGCAGCCCAGCTCACCTANGCCTCCGCNGGCATCCACCAGGACGACATCGANGCGTTCTGGTTCGGCACCTCGCAGTCCGCAGCCTCGGGNCTCGCCATGGGCGGCCCGCTGAAGATTCANGGCAAGCCGATCACCCGTGTCGAGAACTACTGCACGACCGGCTCCGAGGCGATGCGNGCGGCGGCCTACGCCGTGGCGTCCGGCGCCTACGACGTCGTGATGGCGCTCGGNGCGGAGAAGGTNAAGGACGGCGGNTACCAGGGCCTCAATGCCTTCCCGATCCCGACCGACGGCACCCAGCGAACACTCACGGCNGCCGGCATGTTCAGCCTGATCCTTCCGGCGTACGCCGAGAAGTACGGCNTCGACGAGGACGAGATNCGCTACTCGGTNGCCANGATCGCCGAGAAGAACCACTTCAACGGGGCCCGCAATCCNNTGGCCCAGTTCCGNCGGGAGACCAGCGCCGAGCAGATCTGTCNGATGGCCGCNGTCGCCGGACGCCTNTCNGTNTTCGACTGCGCAGGCGTCGCCGATGGTGCCGCAGCGGTGATCATGTGNCGGGCCGAGGACGCCCACAAGTACACCGANAATGCCCTCTACGTGAAGGCGCTGTCGTTTGTGGCCGGCACCGGTGCCGGTTCGCTNGACCCCGACTACGACTACACGACCCTGCCCGAGTGCAAGTGGNCGGCCGACGACGCCTACGCCCAGGCCGGCNTCACGTCACCGCGTGACGAGATCGCCNTNGCCGAAGTCCACGACTGCTTCACGCCGACCGAACTCGTGTTGATGGAGGACCTCGGGTTCTCCGACCCCGGCCAGGCCTGGCGCGACNTCCTCGACGGNGCGTTCCGTCTCGACGGCCGNCTGCCGGTCAACAGCGACGGTGGCCTGAAGGCGTTCGGNCATCCGGTCGGAGCATCGGGGCTGCGCATGCTCTACGAGATCTGGCTNCAGCTGCGCGGTGAAGCGCCCGAGGAGCGGCGNATCGCCGACCACGGTCGCAAGCTCGGGTTGGTGCACAACCTCGGCGGGTATCCCGGNGAGATGGTGAGTTTCGTCGGGATCTACGGCACCGAGCTCGGCTGACGGATTCCGGCACGGNTCGCNCGCCGNGGCCGACCGATACGGACTTCGGTCCCCGGCGTCCAGTGCACGACCGGGTCACCGGTCGGCTNGGGNAGCCCGGCAGCGTCNAGGAGTTCGTCGTCGAGTTCGAGGAGTTCGCCGCGAAAGAGGGGCCAGCGTCCGTGATCGACGGGGGCATAGACGGTGAACGCNCNCGCCGCNTCCATGCTCGGAAAGCGGGAATAGAGNCCCCAGCGTGACGTGAGGAAGCGTTCGAAGTCCGANACGTCGCCATCGGCGATNCGNGTCCCGANACGGACGACACTGTGATGGGACGGCAGTGCCCCNTCGGTCGTGCGGCGGCGGGGCCACCGGCGGGNGGAGTCGTANCGCCACACGCCGTCGGTCGCCCGGCGCCCGGGATCNATCGACATGTCGGCCCAGAAGTAGGGAAGCCCGTANGCGGCGCGTGCCGTNANCGAGGCGAGCAACCCNCCNGCNTCGAGCGAACAGAACCAGACTCCCGGCGTGCCATCGGGCCCCCGGACGTAGGTACGCACATTGGTTTCCGGAAACGTGCCGACGAACGGCAGCCGCAGACCGCCGGGCGTGCCGACCACCATCTCGAAGGGAACGAGGGCGACCCACGCCCGTTGGATCCCGTCGGCATCAGGCCAGGTGTCGATCGTGAGGTCGTCCGGGAGGAGTGCTTGGACGACCTCGGGCGCGTAGGGGTAGTGGATGAAGAGGAGGTCGCGCCACCACATGCGCATGACCTCGAAGTGGACCCGTTCGTGGGGGAGCGGTGGGTACGGACCGGACATGGCCTGAGTTTCCCAGGTAGGGCCGGGTAACGACATGGTGGGCGGAAAACCTGCAGTCGCTCATCTGACGACCGGTGCGTACCCGCTCTACGATCCGCCCATGCCTCGTCGCCCGCTTCACGGAATCCGCATCGTCGACCTCACCCTCGAGCGAGGCGAACTCACCGGGCG
>PABW01000104.1 GCA_002699625.1 Acidimicrobiaceae bacterium | reverse complement strand
GCGAAGGCCGCCGCGCCGGCGACGTCGGGCGTGCCCGCTCGTCGACCGCGCTCCTGGCCTCCCCCGAGGATCTGCGCATCGAGTTCGACCCCGTGACGAACGAAGAGCGCACCGGTTCCGACCGGCCCGCCGAACTTGTGACCCGTGATCGAGATCAGGTCGGCACCATCGACATGGGCGGCAAGGTCGATCCACGCCAGCGCCTGGACGGCATCGGTGTGAAACCACGCGCCGGGAGCGTGACGCCGGGTGACCTCGACGAGCGCCGGGATGTCGTTCACCACCCCCGTCTCGTTGTTGATGACCATGATCGACACGACCGAGACGGGCTGGTCAGCGGCGTCGAGAACAGCGGCGAGCCGGTCGGGTGAGACGGTGCCGTCGGCCTCGAGTTCGACCGTGAGGCCCCCTGCGTGCTCCACCGGTTCGAGCACGGCGTGATGTTCACCGGCCGAGCAGACGGCGATCCCACCCTGCGCGTGAAGGACGCCGCGAATGGCAAGGTTGTCGGCCTCACTGCCCCCGGACGTGAACACGACCTCGGCTGGCGGTCGATCGAGCGCAGCAGCGATCTCGTCGCGAGCATCGTCGAGCGCCCGGCGAGCGGCGCGCGCTGCCCGGTGGGCACCGGTCGGGTTGGCGTGATGCCGCGCCGACGCACCAAGCCAGGCCGCCTGCGCCTCGGGGCGCAGCGGGGTGCTCGCTGCGTGGTCGAGATAGACCTCGACCACCTCGGTGTCGACACTCGTCGCCATGGGATCAGCCTACGACCGGGCACACTGTGTCGGTGATCGATCTCCCCGGACACGACGGCTACGGCGCCGACACCTACGGCGAGAGCTTCGCCGACGTATACGACGACTGGTACGCCGATGTCAGCGACGTCGACGCCACGGTGGCGATGATCGCTCGGCTCGCCGGCGACGGTCCGGTACTCGAACTCGGTGTCGGCACCGGCCGGCTCGCGATCCCGCTCGCCGACGCCGGGGTGCGCGTCGTCGGGATCGACGCGTCGCCGTCGATGCTGCGCCTGCTGGATGAAAAGCCGGGCGCCAACGCCGTCACCGCAGTGCTCGCCGACATGGCCCACCTTGCCGAGGGACCTGGTGCCGAGGAGATTGCCGCCGCCGGCCCGTACTCGGTTGCGTTCGCGGCCTTCAACACCTTCTTCAACCTCGTCACACCCGACGACCAACGTCGCTGTCTGGAGGGCGTGTTCGATCTTCTCGCGCCAGGCGGCGTCCTCATCATCGAGGGATTCGTCCCGCCCGAGGACGGCATGACCGAGGGCGGTGTATCCGTGCGCGACATCACCTCCGACGCCGCCGTGCTCACCGTCTCCAAACACGACCCCGATGCGCAGGTCATCCGAGGGCACCACATCGAGATGCGAGCCGACGGCAACCGGATGCGGCCGTGGATCGTTCGCTATCTGACCCCGGAGCAGCTCGATGCATCCGCCGCGGCGGTCGGCTTCGTTCGGACGAACAGGTGGGCAACATGGTCTGGGTCCCCGTTCAACCCCTCTCCCTCGAACGGCCCGGACCATCCGCCCACATCATCGGACGTTCATGTGAGCGTCTATCAGCACCCTTCCGGCTGACATGTGAGTCCGGTGGCCCGGCCCCCTCTAGAAGAGCGGGTCAGGCCACTGTGACCCGGCCCAGAGGGCGCCGGCGGCAAAGAACGCCACCAGCAGCATCGCCACGGCGATCGACTCCCACTCCGGCCGCTTCGCCCGGATCTGCGGCACGAAGGCGCCGGCGAGCGCGACACCGCCGAGCAGACCGCCGACGTGACCACCGAGCGAGAGCACCGGCACGGCGAACGTCAGCACCAGGTTGATGCCGACGATCGCGCCGAGCCGGTTACTGATGTCACGGTTGCCCGAGGCGAGCGCGATGACGGTGGCAGCACCGAACAGTCCGAAGATCGCCCCTGACGCGCCAACCGTGAAGCTGAGCGGATCGACGAGCAGCGCACCGAAGGATCCGGCGATGAGCGACGCGAAGTAGAGTGCGATGAACCGCGGCGCGCCCAGCGCCCGCTCGACGAGCGGGCCGACGATCCAGAGGGAGTACATGTTGACGCCGAGGTGGAACAGCCCGTCGTGCAACACCCCCGAGGTGAGGATGCGATACGCCTCACCGTTGACATCGAGCGGCGGACCGGCGAGACCGAAGTCGAGCAAGACGGCAGCCGGAAGCGCGCCGCCACCGGAGACGATGACGGCCAGCGAAATGGCGACATTGACGACCAGCAGCGCCTTGGTGGCGACCGGGTCGATGGCGATCGGACCTCGGTGAACCTGCTGGCGGCCCGAGACGGTGCACTCCGGGCAGTGGAACCCCACCGATGCCTGGGTCATGCAGGCACCGCAGATCGGCCGGTCGCATCGCTGGCAGAGAACGCCCGAGCGGCGGTCTTCGTGCCGGTAGCAGTTGGTGACCTCGGACGTGCCCACGAAGCTGACCGTAGTTCCCTGAATCGGTGCAGCCTTCGTCCCTCACCGGGGTAGCGTCGGCGCCCATGGCCGGTCACGTCCTCGACGACCCCGAACTCGACGATCGCATCCATGCGCTCGCCGCCGCGCCTCACCTGCTGATCGCCTGCGACTACGACGGCACGATCGCGCCCCTCGTCGACGACCCGATGACCGCACTGCCACTTCGCGAGACATCGGTGGCACTGCGAGGCCTCGCTGCACTGGCACAAACCGACGTCGCCGTGATCTCCGGCCGCTCGCTGCGGGACCTCGCCGCGCTCAGCCGCCTCCCGGCCGAGATCCACCTCGTCGGCTCCCACGGGAGCGAGTTCGACATCGATTTCGCGCTCGACCTCGACCCGGCACTTCAGGAGCGCCGCTCAAAGCTCCTTGATGCCCTTGGTCGACTCGTCGCCGATCATCCCAAGCTCTCGCTCGAGAAGAAGCCGGCGTCGGTCGCCGTTCACTACCGCACACTCGACGCGGACGAGATCGAGACCGTCTTCGCCGAGATCGAGCGGATCCACGTCGCGATCGGGCAGCTCGACATTCGTCACGGCAAGAAGGTCTGCGAGCTGCTGCTCATCCCGACCGACAAGGGCAAGGCCCTCAGCACCGTGCGCGCCACCGTGGGCGCCACCGCCGTGCTCTTCCTCGGCGACGATGTCACCGACGAGTACGCATTCCGCACACTCCACGGCCCCGATGTCGGCGTGAAGGTCGGCGAGGGTGAGACAGCCGCCCCATTCCGGGTCGACGCACCCGAGGAGGTAGCCATCCTCCTCGCTGCCCTGTCCGCCCGGCGGGCTGACTGGCTCGCCGGTGCCGGTGTCACGCCCATCGATGAGCACTCGATGCTCTCGGATCAGCGCACTGCAGCGATCGTCACTCCCAATGCTCGCATCACCTGGCTGTGCGTTCCCCGCATCGACTCCGGCGCGATCTTCGCCGAACTCCTCGGCGGGCCTGCAGCCGGCCGCTTCTCGATCGGTCCCGCCGACGATGCTGCGACCGGGAAGCCGTCCCAGGCCTATGTCGGCGATTCGCTCACCCTTCGCACGTCGTGGCCGTCGATGAGCGTCACCGACTATCTCGACTGCTCCGAAGGGCGCCCGAAGCGCATCGCAGGCCGCACCGACCTGATCCGGGTGATCGAGGGCACCGGCACCGCTCGCATCGAGTTCGCNCCNCGNCTCGANTTCGGNCGCTTTCCNACCCANCTCGAACNNCGCGACGGNGGTCTCGAGGTCACNAATGCCGCTGACCTCGTCGTNCTCCGCTCCCCNGGCATCGAGTGGACCATTGAGAACGCTGGTGTGCACCAGACCGCGATCGCCNAGGTCGACCTCAGCGCNGGTCCCGTCACNCTCGAACTCCGCTGCGGNACNGCGTCACTGCGTCCGGATCGCACGGCCGAGGCCGACCGCCGGGNGGCCACCGACTCGTTCTGGTCCGACTGGGCNGCCCGTCTCGAACTNCCCGAGACCCTNGTCGACNTCGATCACGANCTNATNCGCCGCTCGGCGCTGACNCTGAAGGCCCTCTGCTANGGCCCGACCGGCGCCATCCTCGCTGCGGCCACGACAAGCCTNCCCGAGTTCATNGGNGGCGTCCGCAACTGGGACTACCGCTACTGCTGGATCCGCGACGCCTCGCTCTCNGCCGGCGCNCTCGTGAANCTCGGCTCGATCGACGAGGCGATGGATCTCCTCGACTGGCTCCTCCGGGTCATCGAGGCCTCCGAGGTCGGCCCCGAGCGNCTCTCGCCGCTNTACACCGTCAACGGCACAGCGCTGCCNCCCGAGGCCACCATCGAGGAGCTNCCGGGNTACGCCGGCTCNCGTCCGGTGCGNGTCGGCAACGCCGCCGACCANCAGGTCCANCTCGANGTCTTCGGCCCGGTNCTCGANCTCATCCATCAACTCGGNGAGATCGATGCCCCGCTGTCGGCGCGCCACTGGCGCCTCGTCGANGANCTCGTCGCNGCCGTCGAGCANCGCTGGACGGAGCCCGANCAGGGCATCTGGGAGGTGCGNTCCGCNCCNCGCCATCACGTGAACTCCAAGGTCATGTGNTGGGTCACCGTCGACCGGGCNGTCCANATCGCGGGNGAGGTGTTCGGCCGNGAACGNCCCGAGTGGGTCAACCTCNGCNANGNGATCAAGGACGACATCATCGCCAACGGCTGGAACGACGAGGTCNGCTCGTTCACNACNGCCTACGACGGCACCGATATCGATGCCTCNGTCCTCGCNATCGGCTTGTTCGGCATGCTCGAACACGATGATCCCCGCTANNTCGCAACCGTCCACGCCGTCGAGTCGTCGCTGCGCTCCGGCGACACCGTCTATCGCTACAAGCACGAGGANGGCCTGCCCGGCGAAGAGGGCGGCTTCAACCTGATGACCTCATGGCTGATCGACGCCAAGATNCAGATCGGTGACCTCGGCTCNGCCCGTGAGCTCTTCCGTGNCTATGTCGATCTCGCCGGACCGACCGGCCTGATCGCCGAAGAGGTCGACCCGGCCACCGGNCGGGCGCTCGGCAACCACCCGCAGGCGTACTCNCACCTCGGGCTGATCTCGAACGCGCTGNANCTCGCCGCCCACGCNTGACNGTGGTGCTGGTCGTCGGGCTCGCNCGNCCCGGCNTACAGCTGGACNGGACTCTCCGACATGCCNAGNGCGTTGACCTCGAGCACCTCGGTGACGCCNTCNACNCGNTCCTTCATGATCCGNTCGATNCCNGCCTTGAGGGTNTGNGTCGANGCCGGGCAGGTGACGCANGCGCCCATCANTTCGACGGTGACGACACCGGTCGCCTCNTCGACGGAGACCAGTTCGATGTCACCCTCGTCNGCCTGAATGGCCGGACGAATCGCCTTGATGACTTTTTCGACCTGTTCGAGCACATCGTCTCCGATCGGGGAACTGCCCAAGTCTGGCATCTGCCGAGGNCAACGCCGACACCGGCAACGGCATTCCCGACGCCTACGATCACNGTGTGAACAGCCTCACGTTGGCNCACCAAGGCGGGTGGGACGAGATCCTCATGGTCGCCGGTCCNGTGCTGNTNTTCGCGTGGCTGTTGAGCGTCGCCCGCAAGCGGGCCCANACGTTGGCNGACGCNGNGGCCGNGGAATCGACCGACTCAGGCCCATCCGGGAGTGTCTCACCNCCTTCGTAGTGTGGCNGTATGGTCGATCTGGCGGGCATGCATGACGGGCTGAGGGNGTTGGATCCTCAGCCGNTNTCGCGNCCNGANCTGTACGACCGCATCGCCGATCTGGAGCGGCTTCGTTCTCGGGTGGATGANCGGTTGATGGCGCACNAGGCCACGCTGGATTCGCTCGGTGATGCGGGNGCTGACTCNGCNGTTGTCGGGCGTTCTGTCGGGCGGCGCAGCGAACGTCAAGCCAAGAAGGACATGNTGACCGCCCGGGGTCTGGCGGAGATGCCGGCGCTGGCCGAGTCGTTNGCCGAGGGTCGGCTCAACGTCGAACACGCNGCGATCGTTGCGGANGCAGCGGAGCAGGTGACGCCCGAGGTCGCAGAGGCGTTGGTGAAGACGGCCGAGGCNATGCCNGCCGATCTGTTCGCACGNAAGGCNCGCGAGTTCGTGGGCAAGCACACGTCGGNNGCCGAGGCCGAAGAACGCCACGCGAAGCAGCGANCCCGTCGAGCGGGCTGGCACANGACCCATGGCGACGGCTCNGTCGAGATCCACGCACGNTTCGACAANGCCACCGGCGAACANGTCNTCGCCGCGTGGCGACGNCGCACCGACCGCATGTGGCACGANGACGGCGGCCGCAACGGCTCNCCCGACGACGTNCGCACNCATGCCCAACGCCNGGCAGATGCCTTGGCCGAGTTGATCTGCNAAGAGCCGGCGGACGGTCCGGTGCACCCCAAGCACCAGGTCCACATCGTCTGGAACCTCGACGANCCNNCAGCCACCTGGCTCGACGGCACACCCCTCCCCGACNCCGTCCTCATGCAACTCGGACCCTCAGCCGACGTCATCGGACACCTCTTCGACGGCGCCGGACACACCCTCTGGCAAGGACGTCGGAAGCGGCTCGCCACCGAAGCCCANTGGCGTNCCTTGATCGTCGCCACCCGNGGCTGCAACCGCTGCGNCGCCACCATCGACCGCTGCCAAGCCCACCACCTCCNCGANTGGCTCGACGGNGGCGGCACCGACCTCCCCAACCTCGAACTCCTCTGCCNNACCTGCCANGGNCACGCCCATCGNGGCAACCGAGGCGANCCCCGGCNACGCCGAAGAAGACANCCCTACCGGGCNNCNTCACNANNNTGNNCAGCACNAACTNANCNCCTGAGGNGNNNNGNCGNNGGCCGTNCCTNCGNNGGNGNTANTCGGCGATGACGTCGCCGCCGATGCCGCGNAGCNTGCCGGCGAGGTCGTCGTAGCCGCGGGCGANNTGGTCGGCGTCGNCCACGATCGTCTCNCCGTCNGCGGCGAGNCCGGCGATCACGAGCGCTGANCCGGCGCGNATNTCGTGNGCNCGNACNGGCGCACCCGANAGCNTCTCNACNCCGCGGATGACGGCGTGGTGTGAATCGGTGCGGATGTCGGCACCCATGCGGCGGAGCTCGTCGACATAGCGGAATCNNCCGGAGAAGAGGTTCTCGGTGACGATGCCGACACCGTCGGCGGTGGCGAGCAAGGTCACGAGGAANGGNTTGAAGTCGGTGGCNATNCCGGGATAGGGCAAGGACTGGCAGTCGGCTGAGGTCATGCGCCGTGGGGCNAGCGCCCANATGCCNTCGGGGTCATGCGAGATCCGCATCCCCATCTCGCCGAGCTTCTGGCACAGCATCGACATGTGTTCGTGACGGGCGCCGGCGACGGTGATCTCGCCACCGGTGATACCGACAGCACAGAGATAGGTGGCGGCNTCGATGCGATCGGGGATGACGGTGTGATCTGCGCTGTGGAGCGCNTCCTGGGAGTCNACNCCATCGATCGTGATGGTCGANGAGCCNGCGCCGATGATTTGCGCGCCCATCTTGTTGAGNAACTCGCACAGGTCGGCGATCTCGGGNTCGCGGGCGGCGTTGTCGATGACGGTCGTGCCCTTCGCCCGCACGGCCGCCATCACGAGGTTCTCGGTTGCGCCNACCGATGGGAACTCGAGCAGCACNCGGGCGCCCTGNAGATTCTGGGAACGGGCGTGGATGTAGCCGTGCGCCGTGTCGAACTCGGCACCGAGTTCCTGNAGGCCACGCACGTGCATNTCNATCGGCCGGGGACCGAAATCATCGCCGCCGGGCATGGCCACCCGAGCCTCNCCACANCGGGCGAGCATCGGACCCATGACGACGATCGAGGCACGGAACTGCTCGACGANCTCGTAGGGCGCCACTGGTTCGATCTCGGCGGGAACATCGATGCGCAAGGTCGTGCCATNGCGGGCGACGCTGCAGCCGGTGGCGCNNAGCAGATCCGACATCAGGTCGACNTCGGTGATGCGCGGCACGTTGTGCAGGTGATANGTGCCNTCNGCGAGCANGGTCGCCGCCATCAACTTCAGGACCGAGTTCTTGGCGCCGCCGACNGGAATGGTTCCCTCGAGCGGCCCTCCCCCACGGACGCGGATCTGTTCGATCGACTCCATCGNCGCTAAGTCTGCCAGCGGACGAACGCCGTCACAGCCATGGCGATGANCACCACCACCACGAACGGAGCCTTCCGCCATACCGCCACCGATCCGGCCNCCACACCCCAGACCCGGGCGTCGAGCACGAGGGTCTCGTCACCACCGACCGTCTGCACGGCGATCAGGNCGGCNAAGAGTGCNGCAGGAATCAGGGAGGTCAGNGGTTCNAGCCGGGCNCCGAGGGTCGAGTCCGGNCGCCCGAGCACGAGCACNCCNAANGCCTTCANGCCGTAGGCACCCACGACCAACACGATCAGCGCNGGCCAGCTCATGCGGCCGCNTCCCNTCGCCCGACCAGCCAGCCCGGGATCACGGCNAGTNCCGCCACGAGNAGCGGNACACCGGCGGGTGCGATCGGCGTGAACGCAACCGCGAGCGCAGCNCCNACCACNGCGGCGACCTGNCCNGGCCNTTNTCGGANATGCGGCGCNAGCAANGCNACNAANGCNGCCGGGAACGCNGCATCNAGGCCCCACGTCTCCGGCGCTCCGATNACCGAGCCGAGAAGCGCNCCNCCGATCGATCCGACGTTCCACAAGGACCACAGCCAGATCGCNGTCCACCAGAACGCATCGCGNGCGTCGTCGTCGGTCTCCTGGACNGAGGCCATNGCGGTNGTCTCGTCGATCACGAACTGNGCCGANCCCGCTCTCGGAATCCACGCNNCAGGNAGAACNCGAGCGACGACCGGCCCGTAGAGCGCNTTGCGGGCGGCCANCAGCAGCGCCGAGCCGACCGCAGCNANACCNGAGCCGCCGGTNTCGACGACCGACACGGCGGCGAACTGGGATGCNCCGGTGAAGACCAGCGCCGACATGACNACAACCTGCGCCAACGACAGACCNGCGGCATCGGCGAGCANNCCGAANGTCACGCCCACGATNCCGACCGCTGCGGCGAGGACGAACCCCTCNCGACGGNGCGTGCTCACTGGNCGAGGCCCNNGAGNATCGCNGCGAGNTCGTCGATCAGCNCGCTGAGNTCGTCGATGCACGCNTCGAANACCGGTTGCTCNCCGGCACCCGGGTCGATGACTTCCTCCCATGGTTGNAACTCNTGGGAGACTAGGTCGAGTGCGGTGACCCGCTCATCGAGCGTCGAACCGCTCACCACCGGCAGCTGCTGCACGGCCCGCTTCAACGAACACGCGATCGGTAACGCCTCCGGGAGACGCCGTTGCATCCAGTGGATGTGGGACGGCTCCATTACGAGGAGCAACGAGCTGCGGTGCACGTCGGCGAGTTCGAGCTGCCGGGACCGGTGATGGGGGTCGGCGAGACCATGCCGCTCAAGCGCCGCCCGCGTGCGGGTGCTCATCGGGTGGCCCGGCAGCACGAGTGTCCCTGCGCTGGCGACCTCGACCGGGCCGTCGTTGCCAAGTCGATCGCGCAACAAGAGCGCCGCCATCACGGACCGGGCGGCGTTGCCGGTGCAGACCATGGTGACCATGGGGCGTTCCGTCATCGGCGCCTCACGAAGATCGCCTCGGCCTCGGCGGTGCGGACGGGTGCATCGGTGTCGAGCGTGTCGGCACGAACGCACTCGGCTCGCATGTCGACGCGCATCCCCCGATCGCGTTCGACCCAGCATCGAAAGACCAGGTCGGTGTCGAGCGGCGTCAGGTCGCGGTAGCGGATGGTCAAACGACCGGTGACCCCACCGGGGCGCCCGGTCAGGCTCTGAGCGGCTCCCATTAGTTCGTCGAACAGGCCCGCCATCACGCCGCCGTGAACGCTTTCGGGAGGCCCCTCACGCAGCCGCGAGAGACGGACATGTCCGAGCATGCAGGGCGAACCGTTTCGCTCCCCCTGCTCGATCCGCATCGGTGGTGCGACCGCGTTGATCGTTCCCGAGAAGGCCGAGAGCTCGCGGGTTCGAGCCCGTCGGCCGCCGCCATCGGTCTCGACCTCGTACCAACGGAGGCGCCGTTCGCCGGTGGCGAGCAGCGCATTGGCATAGCGCAGCAGGTCAAGGGCGGTGACTCGACGCTCGTCATCGGCAACCGTCTCATGGAGGGTCCGGGCGAGCGAACGGAGCTCGTCGGCGAGGGCGTCGTCACTGGCCATCAGACGTCGGCGCCGATCTCTTCGCCGAGACGGGCGAGCAGGGCCAGCGTGGTGCGCTGCAGCGCATCAGCAGCCGTCGCCAGATTGGCGCTGAACTGTTCGGCCGTGGCAACCGGCGAGTCGACCAGGTCCGTGATGGCCTTCACGGCACCGACCGGCACGTCATGCAGCGAACCGATCCAGGCGACGGCGGCCGCCTCCATCTCTTTCACCTCGGCACCCGACGCGAGGATTCGCGCTGCGTCCTCCGGCGACTCGTCGAGGCTGTCGCCGGTCGTGACAACCCCAAGCCGACAACCGAGAGCGTCGGCGTGAGCTCGCAGGTCGGCGGCGGGAAGGTCGGCTCGACCGAAGGCGTTGAAGCCGGGAAGATCGATGCGGCGGTCGTGACATACGAAACGATCCCAGGCGAGGTAGACGTCGCCGATCGACGCTCCGGCCCGGTTCCACCCGCCGGCGGTGCCGACGGTCAACACGAGATCTGGTCGACGCCCAAGGCCGGTTCGGGTGTGATCAAGCGCAACTTGTGTCGCAAGGGCCGCTGCCGTCGAGCCAATGCAGTCGACGCCGGTGCGAGGGTCGGTGCCGTTGGTGACCAAAACAATGTCGACACCCGCATGATCTGCGACAGCGAGACGAACGGGCAGCGAAGAAGCCCAGTCCGGTGGCACCGCGGGTGCTGCGCCGAGGGAGGCCCGAAGCGGCGCAGCCTCGGCCTCCATGGCCATCACGATCAGGACCAGCGGTTGCTCGGACACTGGGGCAGGTTAGGCAGTCGTCTGGCAGCTTTGCGATGCCTGTCACCCCGCACGCTCATGGCGAGGAAGCGTCCAGTCATCTGACGGCACAACTCAGACGTTCGAACTCAGACGCCGATGGCGGCAGCGACACGGTCGCGGTGGAACCGCACGTCGCCGTGGGCGGCAGCAAGGGTCCACGCTCGTTTCAGCCACAGCTGGAGGTCGTACTCGAACGTGTAACCGATAGCGCCGTGGCATTGCAGTGCCTGGCGAGCAGCAAGATCGACCGCCTCCGACGCCTGCGCCTTCGCCATCGACACGTCGCGGCCACGGGTGACCGGATCGGCGTCGTGGGCAACCGACCAGGCCGCTCGATAGACGAGCGGGGCCGCAAAGTCGAGGGCGATCTTCACGTTGGCAAGATGGTGCTTGACCGCCTGGTACGAACCGACCGGTTTGCCGAACTGGTGTCGCTCGGCGACGTACTCGACCGTGGCCTCGAGGAGGCGACGGGCCACGCCGATGCACTGGGCGGCCGTACCGAGCACCGCTCGATCGAAGGCGAGGTCGGGGTCGGCGCCGTCAAGCGGATCGGCAGCGATGATGTCGGTGAGCACGCCGAGACGGCGGGTCTGATCGATCGAGGTCGCAGCGTCGGCCTGCCACTCGGTGACGAGTTGGAGCGTGTCGCCGGTTCGGTGAACCACGGCGTCGGCGGCCGCGCCGACGATGACCTCACCCGAAAGGTTGAGGGTGATGGTTGAGTCGCCGGCGATTGCCGCCTCGAGGGCGGCGTGACCTGCTTCGGCCAGTGCGGGGACGGCAACGGCAACGTGTTCGACAAGCGGTTCGGGAACACCTGCGTAGCCGGCCTCTTCGAGGATCCGGACGAGGTCGACCTCGTTCATGCCGAGGCCACCTACGGCCTCGGGCGCCAGCACGGCGAGCACACCCATCTCGGCGAGCGCCGCCCACAGGCCGGGGACTCGACCGTCGTCGTTGTCCCAGCTCTGACGGACCGCGTCGGGTGGGCATCGGTCGGCGAAGAGTTCGCGAACCGTGTCGCGGAACATGTCCTGTTCGTCAGTGAAGCTGAACCTCATGTCGTCACCGCCTCGGAAGACCGAGCACCCTCTCGGCGACGATGTTGCGCTGGATCTCGTTGGTGCCGGCGTAGATCGGGCCCGACAGGGCGAAGACGTAACCGTCGAGCCAGTCGTTGCCGGCATCGGCCACTTCGCCCATCGGTCCCATCAGCCGGAGGGCCGTGGCATGGAGTTCGAGGTCGAGTTCGGACCAGAAGACCTTGCCCTCGCTCGCCTCGGGGCCGATCTCGGCGCCGTCCATGAGATCCGCGGCCATCTGGTAGGTGTTCCATCGATAGGCCTGCGCCTTGATCCATGCGTCGACCACTTCGTCTCGCAGGCGAGGGTCAAAGTCGGTGACGTCGGCGGCCAGCGCCCGAAGACGTTCCGCAGCCGCCATGAAACGGCCGGGGCTGCGCAGACTGAGGCCTCGTTCGGAGCCGGCGGCAGCCATCGCGACGGCCCACCCCTGACCGACACCACCGAGCACGTGTTCGGCGCTCACCCGGGCGTCGTCGAAGAAGAGTTCGGCGAAGCCCGGCTCGCCGTCGAGGCGGCCGATCGGCCGCCGGTCCATCCCCGGCGTCTCGGCGGGCACGAGGAGATAGGTGAGTCCCTGGTGGCGCTCGGCCTCCGGGTCGGTGCGCACGATGCAGAAGATCCAGTCGGAGAAGGCACCACGGGAGCACCAGGTCTTCTGTCCGTTGAGGATGAAGTCGTCGCCGTCGAGGATCGCCTTGGTCTTGATGCCGGCAAGGTCGGAGCCCGCTTCGGGCTCGCTCCAGCCCTGGGCCCAGATGTGTTCACCACTCGCCATCCGAGGCAGGAAGAAATCCTGCTGTTCCTGGGTGCCGAAGTTGAAGATCGTGGGCGCGAGCAGGCTGACACCGTTGGCGCTGACCCGACCGGGCACGCCCGACAGCCAGTACTCCTCTTCGTAGATCAGCCACTCGATCAGGTCGCAGTCGCGGCCGCCGTACTCCGAAGGCCAGGCCGGTACCGACCAGCCGGCGTCGAACAGGACCTTCTCCCACGCACGGTGTTCCTCGAAGCCGACGGCCGTATCCATCGAGGCGATGCGGCCGGGATGATTGTCGGTCAGCCACTGGCGGCATTCGTCGCGGAAGGCGACGTACTGCGGTGAGAGATCGAGATCCATCAGCGGAACTCGCTGTTTCGGACACCGTTCGGGTCGAAGACCTCACGGATGAGGTGACGTTCCTCATCGGTGGGCAGTCGGCTCTCGGGAACCTCCCCGATCACGGTGAGTTCGAACGCCGAGGCTTCCTGCGCCTGCTCGAGCGTGACACCCGGGTGCAACGACCGCACCCGCATGGTGCCGTCGCTGGTCTCGAAGTCGTAGGCGCCGAGGTCGGTGACGACCCGACGAATTTCGTGGAACCGTCCGGTCGCCTCGGGCAAGGATGCGATCGTGTCGTTGCCGGGGCCGCTGACGACATCGACCGACTCGACGAAGGAGCGGGCCTGGGTGGGGATCCAGTAGGTGGTGGCGTGGTTGATCAGGTTGCCGGGTGCGCCGCGCATACCGAGAAGTTGGGCCTTCGGCTTGCGATAGTCGTCACCGATGGCTGCGAAGTTCTGGTTGCCATAGCGGTCGATCTGGGGTGCCCCCATGACGACATGGCGTTTGCCCGACCAGACCTGATCGAAGATCGTGCGGAACGGCATGTACGACTCGACGACGGCATCGGACGGGTCGCCGCCGAGCGGAAGATTTCCTTCGATCGCATACGCGATCGTGTCGGTGAGCATCAGATCGGGCTCGAACGTGGCTCGGGCGAGGCGACCGGCAATCACCGGCACGGGGCCCATCGGGTTGCACAGCACCTCACCGTCGCCACGGAATGCCTCGGCGAGGGCGACGATGCAGATCTCGGCAAGCGTCGCTTCGGTGGTGTCGCTCACGCCTGTCCCCTTTCCTCGAGCTTGGCCCGGTAGGCGTCGTGCGATTCGAGTTCGAGCCAGTCGGCCCGGAACTGCGCCCACGCCTCGGGATCCTTGGCAGTGGCGGCGTACTCGCGCTGGAACGCCTCATCGCGGCCGTAGTCGGGC
>PABW01000103.1 GCA_002699625.1 Acidimicrobiaceae bacterium | reverse complement strand
CTCGTGATCGACTACAACACCGACGACTATGTGGAGGCGGTGAAGGACGTCACCGGTGGCGTCGGTGTCGATGTCGTGCTCGACGTGATCGGCGGTTCGTACCTTCCGCGCAACGTGGCCGCGCTCGCCATGGGCGGTCGCATCATCCAGGTCGGCGTCATGGCCGGTGGGCCGGTCCCGTTCGACGTCGGCAGCCTGCTCATGAAGCGGGCGTCGGTCACCGGCACGACGCTGCGGGCACGGCCGCTCGAGGAGAAGATCGCGATCACCCGTGAGTTCGCCGCCCAGCTGCTGCCCCATGTCGCATCGGGCGCGCTCGCCCCGGTAATCGATTCCCGGTATCCGCTCGCCGACGTTGCTGCGGCGCACACCCGGATGGGGGACAACGCCAACGCCGGCAAGTTGGTGCTCGACGTTCAGTCGTCCTGATCAGCTCAAGCCGAGCGGGGCGGCGCAGTTCCTGGCGGCTGCGGGGGATGCGTTCAGCGGGCGTCGATAGCGACGTAGTCGCGTACGCCGGCCCCGGTGTACCGCTGACGGGGACGAGCGATGCGGGAGTTCTGCTCGAGCATCTCGTTCCAGTGGGCCAGCCAGCCCGGGGTGCGGCCGATCGCGAACAACACCGTGAACATCTCGACGGGGAAGCCCATCGATTCGTAGATGAGGCCCGAGTAGAAATCGACGTTCGGGTAAAGCTTGCGGTCGACGAAGTAGCTGTCGCTGAGGGCGACCTCTTCGAGCTTCAGCGCAATGTCGAGGCGCGGGTTCTTGCCGGTGACCTCAAAGACGTCGTACGCAGCGTCCTTGATGATCGCAGCGCGAGGGTCGTAGTTCTTGTACACCCGGTGGCCGAAGCCCATCAGGCGTCCCTCCCCGGCCTTGACGCTTTCGATGAAGGCGGGAACATGGTCGAGGCTGCCGATTTCGTCGAGCATGTTGAGCACCGCCTCGTTGGCGCCGCCGTGACGAGGGCCGTAGAGGGCAGCGGCGGCTGCGGCAACCGAGCTGTACGGGTCGGCGTGGGCGGATCCGACCACCCGTGCGGCCGTGGTAGAGCAGTTCTGCTCATGATCGGCGTGGAGAATCAAGAGGATTTCCATCGCCTTGTGCAGCGCCGGGTGGATCTCGTAGGGGTTGCCGACCTGGAACATCATGTTCAGGAAGTTCGACGGGTAGTCAAGTGCGTTGTCGGGGAAGACGTAGGGCAGACCCATCGCGTGGCGGTGCGCCGAGGCCGCCATGGTCGGCATCTTGGCGATCAGGCGCACGATCTGCTTCATGCGGACGTCGGGATCGTCGATGTCCTTGGCCTCGGGGTAGAAGGTCGACAGACCGGCGACGCTGGAGGTGAGCAGACCCATTGGATGCGCGTCGTAGTGGTACGCGTCGTACATCCGGGTGCGGAACTTCTCGTGGAGGAAGGTGTGGTGGGTGATCTCATGGACCCACGCATCAAGCTGCGCTTGGGTGGGGAGCTCACCGTGAATCAGCAGGTAGCTGACCTCAAGGAAGGTCGACTGCTGCGCCAATTGCTCGATCGGGTAGCCGCGGTAGCGCAGGATGCCATTCTCGCCGTCGAGCTCGGTGATGGCGCTGTCGGCACCCGACGTGGTGGCGAGGCCGGGGTCGTGGAACCAGACGCCGGGTAGCAGCTTGCGCCACTCGGCGGCATCGACGCCGCCGTTGTCGATCGGGATCTCGAGCGACTCACCGGTCCGATTGTCGGTGATGGTGATGCTCTCTGCCACGGTGCTCCCGCTCTCTACGTCGCTGGCTGAACGCCCGATCGAGGGTGCCGGACGCGGAGTTGAAGGTAGCCGGTTTCGACCCAACTCGGCACCCCCGAACTCGCGAACTTCGTCCGAAGTAGAGCGTCCCGAAGTCCGGAGATCAGAGCGGCGTGTTGTCGTGGCGACGCCGGGGAAGGCGCTCGCGCTTCCCTGCCAGCATCGAGAGGGCTGCGTGGATCTCCGCTCGAGTATCGGCCGGGTCGATCACGGCGTCGATCGTGCCTCGCTCGGCGGCGATGTAGGGGTTCAGCAGGCGTTCCTCGTAGGCGGCCTCAAGCTCAGCGCGTTCCTCGGGGGTGTTGCGGCGATGGAGGATCTCCACCGCCCCCTTGGCTCCCATCACGGCAATCTCCGCCGATGGCCATGCGAGCGCGAGATCGTTGCCCATGCGCTTGGAATCCATGACGATGTACGCACCGCCGTAGGACTTGCGGGTGGTGAGATTGACACGCGGCACGGTGGCGCGAGCGTACGCGAACGCCATCTGGGCGCCGTAACGGATCATGCCGCGCCATTCGGTGTCCTTGCCGGGGTAGAAGCCTGACGTGTCGACGAACGTGACGATCGGAAGGTTGAACGCGTCACAGAGGGCGACAAATCGGCCGCCTTTCTGGCTCGCCGGGATATCGAGCGTTCCAGCGACGATTTGGGGTTGGTTGGCCACGATACCGACGGGCCGTCCGCCGATCGTGGCGAACGCGGTGACCAGGTTGGCCGCCCAGTTGGCATGGGGCTCGAGCAGGTAGCCGTCGTCGACAACGGCACCAACGATGTCGCGGACGTCATAGGACCCGTTGGCCGACGGCGGTAGGACCTCGTAGGCGTCGGGCGTGGGCCGCTCGATCGGGTCGGCAGACGCGATCGTCGGCGGATGGTCGTCGGTGTGATCGGGGAGGAAGGCCAGCAGTTCGGCAGCGAGCGCCTCGGCTTCCTCCTCGTCGCCGGCGACAAACGAAGCCACACCGGAGGTGCGGTCGTGGACCGACGCCCCGCCGAGCTCCTGCTTGCTCATGGGAACGCCCGTGAATTCCTCCACCATCATCGGTCCTGAGACGAAGGCGTAGGCCTCCGATGTCATGATCACGTGGTCGACGAGGCCGAGCATCAGGGCTGGGCCCGACACGGTGGGGCCGCTCACGATGGCGATCGAGGGCACCACGCCGGAGTTCGCAGTGATCTCTTTGGCGGCGCCTGCCCATCCGTCGAGCGCCGAGACTCCCTCGCCGGCGTCGGCGCCGCTTGATGCGATCCGGATCAGCAGCGGCAGCCGCTGTTCTCGCGCGGCCCGAGCGCCGGCAGCGATCGACTGGCCGTCGGAACGGACCAGCGCACCGGCGTTTCGCTCACCACGAGCATCAACTTCGATGACGCGGCGTCCGCCGAGCGCACGAACGCGCGCCCGGACGAAACCGGTGGCACGGGCGCGAAGTTCGACATCGGCCGAGGAGGTTTCGACGGCGGTCATGGCCCGGAACCTACCGCATCGCTGCGCTCGGTCGGGTCAGGATGCGTCGGCGATGGCGGTCGGGACGATATTGGCGTGGTGTGTCCCCGACGTGGTGACGAGGTCGACCAGTGTGTCGACCACGGCGCGCGTCGGCGCTGAGGGCGGCGATCGGCGGGGGATTCCGATTCCCACGGCCCGCCGTGACAGGCCCTCGACTGGGATTCGGACCCAGTCCCCGTCGAGATAGCGAGGTGCGGCACTCGCCGGCACGAGCGCTGGACCGAAGCCCTGGAATGCCATCGATGTCAAAAGGCGCAGGCCGTCGACCTCGGCTAACGGGGTGAGCGTGACCCGAGAGCGGCGGGCATCGGTCTCAATCTCGTCGCGGAAGGCGGTACCCGTCGGCGGCATCAGCACCGGGTGGGGTTCGAGTTCGGCCAGGGTCAGTTGGTCGTAGGCGGTGAGCGGATGGCCGGCGGGGACGACCACGATGCGGTCCTCGTCGAAGAGCGGCCGGGTGTCGACATCGGGGTGGTCGACCGGAAGATTGACGACGGCAGCGTCAAGTCGCTCGCTCACGAGCTGCGGAAGGAGCGAGGTGGTCGTGGCCTCGATGATCACCATCTCGATCAGGGGGTAGGCCCCCTGGAGCGCATCGAGCAGTGGCGCAACGAGCCATCGAGCGGTCGTGCCGATGATCCCGAGTCGGACATGGCCGCTGACTTCGTCGCTGAGCGATGCCAGATCGTGTTCGATCGATCGGAGTTCGCCGATGATTCGGCGGGCTCGGTCGGCAACGATCTCACCCTCGGAGGTGAGTTCGCCTCGGGCCCGGTCGATCAGGGTGGAGCCGAGTTCGGTTTCGAGTCGGGCGATATGGGTCGAGACGTTGGATTGCACGGTGTGCAGGGCCCGGGCGGCTGCCGAGAACGAACGGTGTTCGGCGACGGCGAGCAGAGCGTGAAGCTGACGAAGATCCATCGCTGTGAATGATGCCACATATCCGCTGAAACTGTTGCAGTGATGGGCTGCCGTGTGCTTTACTGGTGAGTAACAAATGTTCCTCGGCGACCTACCCCCGCCGTTCGAACCCAAGACCCCGGTTCCCCCGCCGGCGTGGTCTCCGAGAAGCGGCTGGCAGGCCCCCATATATCGCCAGCCGCTTCTCTTGTTTTTCGCCTGCAGCTGGTGGCCAAGGGTGTCGCAGCGAGAGCCGGCCGCCTAGCCTCCACACCCGTGACGGCGTGCTTGGGCATCCATATCAGCGATGACTCGATCGGTGCAGCGGTCTGCGGATCCGACCCTGACGATGTCCGGGTCGTCCCACTCGGCACCTCGGGTCCCGCCGTCCCCGCCGCCGTGGCTGCTGGCGTCGACGGCGCCGTTCTCGTCGGCGAGGCGGCGGTTGATGCCGCTGAGCCGATCGTTCGTGATCCGCTGGCCCGGGCCGCGCGCGGTCGCACCGGGGCCCTCACCGCCGTCATTACCCACGTTCTCGGTCGGGCGGCGGTCAGCAGCACAGCCGGCGCCCCGACAAAACTCGCCGTCGTCGTGCCCGATGACGCTGACGCAGTCGAGCGAGACAACATCGTTGCCGCCGCCAACGCCGCCGGCTTCACCGATGTCGCTCTCGTGCCCGCGTCACTCGCCGAGCTTCGAGGCACCGACGTCTCGGAAGGGGTCGGACTCGCTGCGGGCGCAGCTCGCATCGGCATGGTCGACCCGCCGCCACCCCTCGTCACCCGAGAAGACCTCGGCCAGGTTGTTGAACCCGACGATCCACCTCCGGCGGCGCCGACCGACAGCGCCGGCCCAGTGTCGGTATTCGACGAATCCGCCACGCCTGAACTCCCGCCGGTCCGGGTGGCTCCGGAGCCGGTCGCCGCCGCGCCACCGAATCGTCCTGCGGCTCCGGCCCCCGCTCCGGCAGCGATGGTGGCGACGCCACCTCTTCGGCCGATCCCGAGCAGATCGATCCCGTTGCTCCCCGTGCTCGCCCTCGTCGTCATCGCTCTGCTCGTCTTCGTTGTCGTTCTGGCACGGTCCGCTGGCGACGACGACATCGACGCCGCCATCACCACGACGCTCGCCCCGGCTCCTTCGGCGGCTCCGAGTACCACCGTCGCTGCGACCACCACGAGCAGCACGACCACGGTTGCGTCCGTCGATACGACACCGACGAGCAGCACGTCGACCTCGACGACCAGCACAACATCCACGACAACGACCACCACGACGACCACCCCGGTCCGGGTCGCGACGCCTGGCCCGGTCACCCTCGTGGAGACGGGTCTGGCGCTCGATACCGGCACCATCGTGCCATTCGGTCAGGACGAGCAACTCGTGATCGCCGAACTCGCGTCGATCCTCGGCGAGCCTGTCGCCGACTCGGGTGAGAGCCAGACAGAGTTCTGTGAGGGCGCGAGCGTGCGGTTCGTGCGATGGGGCAATCTCGAAGTGGTGTTCACCAATACCGACGAGGGCATGCCCCGTCGCTTCACCCAGTGGTTTGCCGACGGTCACCTCGACCCGACGGGGCTGGTCACCCCGGAAGGTCTCGGTGAGTCGGCGACGGTTGGCTTCCTCGAGGTGACCTTCCCCAACGTGCTCGACCTCGTGCCTGCGTTCGACGACGACATCGTCGGGATCTTCGCCGTCGTCAACCCGACCACGGGCCAACGGTTCAACGGCACCACGCTCGGCCTCGACCCCAACGGCGTGGTCACCAGTCTCTGGGCTGGCGATACCTGCGCCCGCGTGTTCACCTGAGCGGTCAGGCAGGCCAGAGGGTTGCCCTGCCCGTGGTTCCGTGGTTCCCTCTGCTGCGAGGGGAAGACACGTGAGGACACCGCGCTACCAGCAGATCGCCGACGCACTTCGCACTCGCATCCTTGCGGGTGAGTTTGCTGCAGGCCGGCTTCTCCCGTCGGAATCCGGGCTCGGGTCGCGATACGACGCCAGTCGGGTCACGATCCGCCGTGCCCTCGAGCAATTGCGCGACGAGGGCCTGTTGGCCAGCCGTCAAGGTCTTGGCTGGTACGCAAGCGGCGACGAAGTCCATCAATCGCTTGACGAACTGGAGACGCTCGAGCACCAGCTCACCTCCTCGGGTGTCGAGGCCGCCCGGCGAGTGCTCGACTTCTCCTTTGGTGTCGCCCCGGCACCGGCGCGCGCAGCGCTCGGCACCGACCGCGTGCTTGCCGTGCGCCGGCTCAACCTCGCCGACGGTGAGCCGTTCGCCCGGGTCACCGTGTGGTGTCCTGAGACACTCGGCTCGGCGCTCTCTCGTGACGATGTTGAGGCGCGTCCGTTCTACGAACTCTTGGCCGACACCGCGGGTGTGCATCTCGCCGGTGCCAGCCAGACCATCGTGGCAGGCGCTGCGTCAGCCGCCGACGCCGAACTCCTCGGCGTTCCCACCGGATCTCCGGTGCTGATCTGCGAACGAACAACTCGTTCCGCCGATGGAAGCAGCGTGTTGTTCAGCGAGCACGTGTATCCCGGTCACCGTATGGCGTTCACCGTCGATCTAGCTCCCGGCGCCAGCTCCGATGCGCCTGCAGGGCTCCGCTTGGTGGAGTGACACCCCGCCTCAGCAGCGGGAAGCGGCAACGACCGTGATCGCTGCGGTTCAGCCCCGGTACTTGGCGATGATCTCGTCGGCGTACCAGTGCATCATCGTCAGCTTCTCGTCGAGGTTCTGGGTGTCGGCGCCTGGCTGGTAGGCGTCTCGGAAACCGACGATGACATCGGTGACCCCGGCCGCCTCCAGCTTCTCGAGCCCCGCGGGCGAGTAGGCGTCGAGGCTGATCGCATGGACCTCGAACGGGTCGTCGGCTCGTCCGTGCTCGGCACGACGTTCATTGATCACCGCCATCATGCGGGCAAGGTCCTCAGCATCGCCTCCGGCATGCATCCAGCCGTCACCGAATCGCGCGGCGCGAGTCAATGCCATGTCGGAGTGGCCACCGATCAGGATCGGCACCCGCTGCTCTGGCACCGGGCACATTTTCATGGCATCGAGGTTGTAGAACTCCCCGTGGTACTCGAAGTACTCGCCGCTCGCGAAGCCGTTGATGATCTCGATCATCTCGTTCATCCTGGCGCCTCGTCGTTTCCAAGGGCTGTCGGTAGCGGTGTAGTCCTCGGGCCAGGGGCTGGTGCCGACACCGAAGCCGAAGCGGTCGCCGGTGATGACACCGAGGGAGGTGACCTGCTTCGCGACGATGACGGGGTTCCGGATCGGAAGCTTCACCACGAAGGTGGTGAAGCGGAGCTTCTCAGTGACGGCCGCAAGGTAGGGGATCAGGGTGAACGGCTCGATGAACGGCTTGCCCTCGAGGAATTCACGATTGCCATCGTCGGTGTAGGGATAGGTCGAATCGCTCTCGGCCGGATACATGATCGAGTCGGGAATGACCATCGAGTCGTAGCCGGCCTGCTCGGCCGCTGTTGCCAGCGGGGCGTAGAAGGAGGGATCGATCATTGGCTCGGCGTACGAGAAGCGCATGGGGAGGTTCTAGCGCCCCAGTGCTGGATCGGCACAGCTCGCCGGATCGGCCCGACGGCTTGATCACGGCGTCATGACTCGGCCTGGTCTAGATCTCCGGCCAGCGCTTCTGGCGGCTGCGGGCCCGACGGCTGCGGTCGCCCAGCGCCCAGGCACGACGCCACTGCCCGGCCTCGGGTCCGGTGAGCGATGGGCTGTCGGTCCGGTGGGCTCGCCGGCGAGCGGAGTACCAGTCGGTGGTTGCCTCGTCGGCGAGGGCAGCGACTTCGCGCTCGATTCGGGCGGCGAAGCGGGTCGTGTTCTCGTTGTCGGCAGGGGTGATCGCCCGACCGAAGGTCACCGAGGTGTTGCTCGGGCGGGGGAGCGAGCGCCCCTTGCGCAGGATCCGGCCCGTACCGGCGACGTGCACCGGCACGACCGGCACGCCGGCTCGGGCGGCCAGATAGGCGGCACCACCGCGGAACGGCTGACCCCAGCCGTCAGGGCTGCGGCCACCCTCTGGGTAGATCAGGAGGCTCCAGCCGTCGTCGATGAGTTCGGCGGCGAGGTCGGCGCTCTTGCGGCCGGTCTTCGCCCGTTCGATCGGGATTGCCCCGATACCGAGTGCCGACATGGCACCGGTGATGCGGGTTCCGAAGAAGTAGTCGGCAGCTGCACCGACCACGATCTTGTGCCGCCACGGCTCGGGGATCGACGTGAGCAGGAGTGGGGTGTCGAGGTGGCTGTGATGGTTGGCCGCGAAGATCACCGGCCCCTCGAGCTCGAGCAGGCGGTCTGCACCTTGGCGATCCGGCGATGCGAGGCCGGCGACTGCGAGGCGCATCGGGCCGTCGACGATCGCCGCGCGCGCCATCCGTGCCGGTTTNGATCGAGCCCACTCGGTGTCGTANTCGGCGCCGGTCGTGCGCCTGCGGGGGAGCGGAGCNACACCTTTCGGGGTCGACGGCGCCCGCATCGGGAATTCCATGGCCCGCATGACGCGCGANGGCCGCAGCGCCGGTGGGATCGACGGNAGTCCAAGCTGGCGGGCGAGCTTGCTCATGTCAGGTCACNTCCGCCATCAGGATCGGCGGGTTGTGCATNTAGGTGATCGAGGGCGANGANCCGACGGTGTCGGATGCCATCTCNAGCGCGTCCTGCATGGTCGATGCGGGCTGGAAGCCGAGGCGACGAACNGCACGGGGATCGCCGCCGACGACGATGACCTTGCCCAGCCACTCGAGNGCGTGGCTGCCCCAGTACCACATGTAGAACGGATGCACGCCGTGGTAGGCGTAGCTGTTGCGGTACAGGTGGATGTACCACTCGTCCTCGGCGAANTGCTTCTCGTACTTNTGCTCGAGTTCGATCGGATCGGTCGTCTCGGCAAGGAGCTGCTCGAAGAAGTCGATGTANCTCGGGTGGTGCACCGGGTGGAACTCCCACGGNGTGGGGTGGCTCATGATGAGGACNCCNCCCTCACGNACCAGCGGTTTGCCGCGGTACATGTTGAAGAAGTANCCGAGGCCCAGGCACATCACCAGGATCGGNTTCATCACCGAGTTGACGTTGTANGGGCAGATGTAGGGCAAGCCGAACGCCAGAACGTCGGTCTGGCCTTCGACGGGCACGAGGTGCTGCTTGAAGCAGTGCTCNAGNGTGACCTCGTGNACCGATTCGACGTNNCCGGCCTGCACCGACGTGAGTTCGTAGGGCGCCTTCCAGCCGTTGAAGATCTGNCGGCGCTGTGACGCCGGCATCAGATCGAGNCCCTTCTTCATGCCCATGAAGGTGATGCGGTCCTTNGCNGTCCATTCCCACTCGCGNTTCTGGAGCAGCGAGAGCGCACCGTCGTAGCCGAACGTGTTGTTGTTGATCGTNGTCTCGATCTGGAAGATGCGCGGGCCGTGGTTCTTGATGACCTCACCCTGGCGCCAGTTGCTGTGGTGCAGCTCGGAGTTGTGGCGGTCCATGAACGACTTCGACTCGCGCATCGTCTTCACGTTGTGGTGGTGCTTGATGCCCGAGTAGCCCGACAGGCCGGTGGCGGTNGACTTCCAGCCACCGTCCATCGACACGATGTTGAGGTTGACGTAGANCAACAGATCGGACTCGGCGGCCCGNTTGTTCATCGTGACGGCCTCATCGTGACGGGTGCGGCCGAGCTCGACCATCCCGTCNGGATCCTCGGCNTCGTGGTTGTAGAGCGCGCCCTGCGGGGCGAAGGCGTCATAGACGCGATCGCCGAGNGCNTGACGNANCTCGTCCTCGGTCATGCGGCGATGNAGCGCCANCGCAGCGATGAGGTGNACNTCATCGACACCGGCTGCNGCGGCCATATCGAGNACCTGCTCGATGATGCGCTGCCGAATGTCGGGCTTCCGCATGGANGGCAGCGGCANCGAGATGTCGTCGAANGCGATCGTCAGCTTCATGCCGGGCNTGAGNAGNTCGGGCAAGGGATCGTCNTCGATNGGTTCGAGCAGCGCGTGACGNATCGCCGCTTCGGGGTCGGGNAGACCCGGGAGCGGNTCGGCCGGGTAGATCACCCGGGTGCGNTCGGCCGGGAGCTTTTCGAGCCGGAAGTTGTCGCCGTGGTGGAACAGCAGCGGCGGCGTCTGTTTGTCGACGTTGAGGACGAAGCCNGGTCGAGGTGAACGGTTTCGGGGGTCAGATGCCATGGAAACTCCAGGGGGCTCAGCCGGCGGCGCGCCGCTGCATGGCGGCAACTCGCTGCTTGCGCAGGGGTCCGCGCAGNGTGCGNGGCCCGATCGGAATGGTGCGGTTGGGGGCGCCGTCGGACTTGGTCCAGTGCTCGATCAGCCATCCACGACGACGGGCGATGGCGGCGAGCTTGGTCTCGGCGTTGACNGCGACGGGGAACCCGACGGCTTCGAGCATCGGCAGATCCGATGTCGAGTCGGCGTAGGCAACCGACTCCTTNAGATCGAGGNCGTGTTCCNTGGCGTAATCGNCGAGNGCCTGGTAGCGGGCTTCACCGGTGGGCGGGACGTTGGNGAGCTTGCCGTCGTANGCGCCGTCGTGTGCANCGAGTTCGGCCGACACGATGTGATCGAACAGNGGCCGCANCGGTTCGACGACGACATCGAGCGCACCGGTGATCAGNANTGTCTTGTGTCCGAGNGCNCGGTGGGCNCGAACCCGACGNATGCCGGCGGGGAACGACTTGGTCATGAGCAGGTCGCTCATCATCTCCAANGAGTCNCGTTCGAGGCGTTCGATCGGGGCGTCTTCGAAGCGGCGGTAGAAGTAGCGCAGGAAGTCACTGCGGTCGGCGCGATCGAGATTCCAGAGCGTGGGCGCCTCACGCAGCGTCTTGGCGACGAAACGCACGCGATCGGGGGTGTCGAGATGCCGGGTCGCAAGCCACGAATAACTGGCGACGACATTGCTNGCGATCAGGGTGTTCTCGAGGTCGAANACGGCGAGGTGGCGGTCTTCGGACAGNACNTTCTTNCGGANCCGCTCGTTGCGGTCGACNGANGGCCCCTTGCTCGGCTGCATCTTGAGGCGGGCCATCTTGACCGTCGANGGCAACTGGATGTCGTGGGCGTAGTGGGGCCAGTCGATCGACAGGGGATCCATGTTGAAGTCGCGCTGATCCGCCTCGTCGAGGCTGTNCCANAAGGCGTACATGCGGTCGAGCTGGTAGGTCGCCTCGCATTCGGTGTANGCGCCGTAGAGCTCGACATAGCCGCCNGCCCGATCGAGTTGNTCNTTTTGCTGTTCGAGGTCGGCGCCGATCTCGGCCTGTTTNCCNCGCAGGGGCAACGCNTCGAGGATGCGCTCGCCGGTGGTGAGTGCGAACTTGGCCCGGTTGAGCTGCCGAGTTACCCGGCCACGGCCGGGGAAGGTCCAGTCNGGCACCGAGATGGGCTGNTTCTTTTCGTCGTAGACCGGGTTTTTGGTGAAGTANGCCTGCACGAGGTCGACCATCTGGCCGTACTTGAAGGGNTTNGCCGATCCCGATGCGATCTGGATGATGTCGGGCTCGTGCTCGCCGGATTNCTCGCTGATGTGCGGACCGCGAGCGGCNGTGGCGAGGATCGACGCNACCACGAGGTCGACGGGGATGACGTCGATNACACCCTCGGGCACCCCGGGGAACTCTTTGAGAAGNCCTCGGGCGTAGGCGGCGATGACCGGNTCGGCCATACGGAAGCCGCGAANCCAGCCCGGCACCGGTTCGGCGAGCGCCGATTCGATGATGGAGGGCCGCACNATGGCGACNGGNACCCCGNCTCGGGTCTCGACGAGGCTNCGTTCGCCGAGTGCCTTGGTGAAGGCGTAGGCATCGGGGAANCCGAGGCTTGCCGCNCGAACNCGACCCGTCTGGGTCATCTGTTCNCCGACCCACTTCTGCCGGAGGCTCTCGACCCGCTCGGCGATGGCGGGGGTTCCGGCTGCGCCGAGGGTCTTGATGGCGTCGGCCTCGAGTGCCTTCAGGCGCTGCGGGGTTCGGCTGGCCTGCTCGGCGTCCTTTCGCGCCTGGAAGGCATTGTGGGCTTCGGCTCGCCAGTCGACGTCAACGAAAAACGGGGAGTCCTGCACCATCTGCTCTGGGGCGTTGCCGCGGCGAGATCCGGCGACATAGCAGGTGGACACGGCGACGAGGTAGGCCTTCTCGCCCGGCGCAAGGCCACCCGGGGTGGGTTCGGTTCGGGCTTCGGCGGCGACGCGCAGTACAGCGGCCACCCGGCCGGGGCCGAGGAGGTTGACCTGTACGGCATCGTCGAGCGCGGAGTCGAAGCTCACCGTGGCAGCGGAGTGCACGGCGATGTCGACGGTGCTGAAGAG
>PABW01000102.1 GCA_002699625.1 Acidimicrobiaceae bacterium | reverse complement strand
GGCTCGGCAAAGAGCCAGTCACCGACCGATGCGCCGACGAGCACCACCAGCACGACACTCGGGATGATCCCTATCGCCGTGCCGAGGAAGAACGGCGTGAGCCGGACCGAACTGACCCCGAGTAGCCAGTCAGCCGGAGTTATCTGGCCGGTGAACAGGCGAAGCACCGCCACCTCCCGCACACCGCCCTGAGCGACACGACTGTCCCAGGCCCGGAGCCGATCGTTCAGCCGCTGCTGGGCCCAGTCCCGGGCGACCCACCGGGCGAACGCAAACGCAATGAAGCTCGCCCCCATGTTGCCGACCCACGACAGGGCGATTGCCGCCGGCGCCGACCAGACCAGCGACGCCGGGACCATAAAGACAGGCCCCGGGAGCAGGAGGGGTTGCAGGATCCACATCGTCACCACGAAGACAAGCGGGCCCAGCCATCCCCGCTCGACGAGGAAGGCCTCCACATCGCTCGCCGAGATCGCCTGGTTGAGCATGACGACCACAGCCACGACCACGATCACGACCACAAGAGCGGACGCTCTGCGCACGATCGCCAAGTATGCCGCCGGCGAACCGGCCCGCTCCAGCCGAGGTACTTTCCACGTTCGGTTGGGGCGCCGTCCTTCCGCAAGCGGTGTTGTCATGGTGGCATCCGGCCTGGAGGGCTGGTGGGAGTATCGTCGGCGTCTGGATGATCGATGATGCAAAGATGGTGTAACGCGTTCACAGCGACGCGTGCTCCGCAAACGGCTAGGAGGTCTCTTTCCGTGGAGAGAACGATGAGAATGCTCCTCGGAACCGGCCATGTCGTTGTTGGGTTGTTGCTGCTCCCTGGCTGGCTGATTGTCGATCTCGACGATTCGTGGAGTCTGGTACCCGACCAGGTGCCTGATGCCTTGCTGCTCGCCGTGGATCGCGGCGTGGGGGCCTGGGAACTGCCCGGCGTGGGTGTTGCGCTGATCCTGGCTTGGCTCGGTGCGGCTGCAGGGCTCGGATTCGCGTTGCGGACGAAGCGATCTGGCTGGCTGTTGGTGTCGGGACTTTTCTCTACCGTTGCAGGACTTCTCGGGGTGGCGACGATCGGCCTTCTTCTCGTCGCTTCGGTGGCGATTGGATTGCTGGTGCCCTCGGACTGGGACGCATTCGATCCCGATGTGCGGGTTGGCTGGGCGGCCTACGCCTTCGTGGTCGGGAGCGGTGCCAACGCCGTCGCCGCTCTGATCATGTGGTTCCGTCGAGCATCTCGTTCCACCGCCGACCGCGCAAGACGCAGCGCGTAACCCGAAAGCAGCCGGATTTCCCGCAACGGCGAGGACCAATCGGCACGCCAGTCGTTCGACCCCGGCTGCCCCCTTCTCCGCACAGCTCGGCAGAGCCCACGAGTGCGCCGTACCGTCATCCCATGGCCATCTCCGCCTTCGAGCGCGTCACCAACGACCGAACCCTCGCCGCGACCGTCGCCGTACACGCGGCGGCGACGATGGCGATGGTGGGTCTGATCTGGACGGTGCAGGTTGTGCACTACCCGCTTTTCGAGAGTGTTGGTGCGGAGGCCTATCCGAACTATCAGAGCCGCCACATCGATCGCATCGGTGCGGTGCTTGTCGTGCCGTGGGGGTTGGAAGGCCTGTCGATCGTTGCCTTGCTCGTGCTTGCGCAAGAGCGGACGATGCGGGTGTTCGCCGTCGCCGGGGCTGCGCTGATGGGCCTGATCCTGCTCGTGACGATGATCTGGGCAGCGCCGGTGCACGGCGAACTCCTTGACGGGTTCGATCCTGAACAGCACGACACCCTCATGGTGTCGAACCTCGTGCGGACGTTGTTGTGGACCGCTCGCGGCGGGGTAGCGATGGCGATGGTCTGGTTGCTGCTCAATCGGGAAACCGATTCGTTCACGAAGCCGGCGTGAGGGGATCGAAGAAGGCCGGACTCGGTGCCACACCAAGATCGGCATTGAGGCGCTCGGTGAAGTCGCCTTCCACCTTGGCGGCTCCGCCGGGGTTGCCGGATGCCCGGAGCGCGTTCATGAGATTGCGGTGAGCGCGCTCGTCGTACGGCGCGATCCTCACCAGTTCTCGTCCCAACTGCACGGCCATGTCAAAGTCGCTGGTGGAAAATGAGATGTCGGCGAGGAGCTCGAGCGAACGCCGCTCTACGTGGTGCATGCGGTCTCGCTCGATGTCGAGCCATTCGCGTTCGATGCCAATGAGCAGTGGGCGACGCGAGATGGCGTAGGCAATCGAGGCGCGCCGAGCGGCCTCCCGATGGTCTCCGGTACGCAGATCACGCAGGGCGAAGTCGATGTGATGATGGGCAAGCTCGACGTCGACAACGGTGCCCTTCGGGCGTTTGAAGTTCACGCTGCCCCCTGATGAGGAGATCAGCTCACGACCGTCGAGATCCAGTTCGTCGAGGGCAGTCCGGAGGCGTGACAACGTGGCATTCAGCACCGAGTCCACCGAGCGGGGTGCCTTGTCGCCCCAGATGTCATCGACGAGTCGTGTACGGCTGACGGGGAAGGGGTCGATGACGAGGCGAGTCAGGAGGTGACGTCCGATCGGTCCAGGAAGGTCGGCTTCAGTCACGGTGAACTCGTCACTGACGATGCGAATGTCTCCTAGCAAACGAATCTCAAGCGCCACGGTCCGCAGACTAGGCGCCCAGAGCGAAGCGATCGATTCGACGAAAAAGTGTTCATCGGTCGTTCATACGTGTGGCGCCACAAGGCAATGACAACATTGGTATGGCAACCTTCAACACCCAATCAGGTATGGGAAACCAACCCACCGCTCGAAACGACCCGGACATGACACTCACGGTCAAGTGCTATTGCGGCGCAGTCGTGCAGACTGACAGCGAAGACGAACTCGTTGCGCAGGTGTCAGCCCATGCGTTGTCCGTCCACGACGTGGACCTGTCCCGCACCGACGTCCTCGCCATGGCGAATATCGCCGAGGGCTGAGCGCTGTGGGTTGCGTCATCACCGCACAACTCCGACCCGTGAGTCGGTCAATTTCGATCAACCACTAACAGCAAGGAAAGAGCCAATGGCATTCGTTCAAATCATGGAATTCGAGATGGAATCGGCTCAGGCCGTGCGTCTCCTGGAGGAGTACGCCGAGGAGGGCAAGGGCGTCTCGTACGCTCGTCGCGCCATTCTCGGACATGACCGCAACCGTCCCGGCACGATCATCCAGATCATCTTCTTCGACTCCGCGGAGGAGGCTGAGTTGAACAACGAACTCGAGATTACCCAACGCGGTGGCGAGGAGTTCGCTGCCCGTGCCCTCGATGTTCAGTTCACCGACGTTGACGTCATCACCGACATCACCATCTGAACCCGTGAGGTGTCCCGCCTACGGGATCGCCTCGTAGGCGATGTTGTTTGGGGTTTCCGCAATGCGAGTGAAAGCGGAGAACCCCGACGCCTCAAGGATTTGTGAACGCGAAGGGGAGGGGCCGAAAGGCCCCTCCCCACCGCACATCACATCTGTTTGTCAGTCGTAGATCGCCAGGACCTGGGCGAGAGTGATCAGGCCGATGACGAGCAGGTTCACCACCCTGAACACAACGATTGGTGCTTTCGCCATCACCGCCCCGAACGGCGTGGACGCCACCCCTGCTGGCATCGACTTCTGCAGTGCGGCGAAGTCTTGGAAGATGCCATCCCACCAGATGATCACCCAGAGCGAACCGAGGACGACGAAGGTGGCCAAGGCCAACTTGATGCTGTCGCTCAGCGCCGACACGTCCCCGAAGACGAGCATCGCAAGCGTGGCCGAGACAGCGGCCGTGTACGGGAAGATGATCGCACGGCCATCTGCCGCACGGGTCTCAATGACCCTTGTCCAGGTCTTCTCATCCATTGTCTTTTGTACCTCCGTGGGTGGGTTGACTCGCCGGTCGGCGAGAACGTGAGCGCCTTAGGCGATCCGAATGGCGACCAGACCCTCCATGCTTCCTGCCGTCGGTTCCCCGGGAGCCGACTCAAGCAGTTGAAGAAGGGAAGGGTCGGGAGTGCCGGAGCGGGCCGCGTCGATGTCGTCGATCGAGCTTGCGTTCGAACACAGGCCGATGCTGAACGGGTTCGGCTCGGCCAAGGTGAAGACCGTCTGTGTGATGCCTGATGATGCATGCTGAGCGTCGGCCATCTGATGGGTCCAGGCGACCGACGCACCCCACTGACGAGGGTCGACCTGCCAGTTCGTCACTGCGACCGCCCCGGGCGGCTCCCGCAGGGGGCCGGCCACATGCGTCACCCGTGCCATGAAATCCTCGGCCGGCCCATCGAGATGCTCAGCGAAGGATCGCTGTGCCGCCATGAAATCGGCATCACCAATGAGCTGGGCGTTCATCGCCATCAACTCGCCGTGAGTCGAGAACATGTCGGCAATCCACATCCGGCCGAACCGCCCGAGAACGACCGAGTACACCGTGGCGCTTCTGCCGGTGATCGAGTTGGCCCTCGAGATCAGATCGACCAACTCGGGGGCAGCTTCAGCAGAGTGCCCCGGCTTCAACTGAAGGTGGCGGTTGAACATGAACATTTGGAATCTCCCAATTCGTGATGGTTCGTCTAACCCCTACGTCGCAAACGGTAAAAGAGGCTGGTTGTGAAATCCTTGCGGTCGTTGTTGCTGGAACCCAAGGGCCAACGTGGCGAGCAGTGCTGGTTCGGCTCTCTTCGGCAATCCGCTTTGCGACCGTTGCACCCATGTCCCCCGGCGGCTTGATGGTCGCCGTGCCCGACGGAATGATCGGCCGGAGGCCCTCCACGAGGGCGTCGTAGTCGTCGCTCTCCAGCATGAAGAAGAAGTCGTGGCCCGGCAGATAGCCCCACGCGCCTTGCGAAGACCTCGCCAACCCCAATGCGGGACGGCGTTGCAGCGAGCGATCGGTGACACCCCGACGGTCAGGACGCCGCAAGCGGATCACCCGTGACCTGGAAGTCGATCAGCGGGGTGGTGGTCTCGCTGATATCGATGAGTGGCCCGGCGGCCGCCGGATTGATGAACTGAGCGGTCAGGAATTGCACCGTGTAGTGGTTAAGCACGTCGTACGCGAGTTCGGGGCGGATCGCCGGCTCCTTGCAGCCATCCTCGGCTCGGGCCACCTGTTCGGCACCGATGAGTGCCTCGAGCATTCCGAGACCGCCAAGGTCGTAGATGCGCGCACAGGAGTCGGTGAAGCTGTTGTGGCCCGCGTTGGCAATGTTCACAAGGAGTGCGTTTTCGAGCTGCTCGAACATGCTGTAGTTCCGTTCCGGTGCAATCGTCCCGTCGTTCTCAGCGATGAACACGATCGCCGGCTTCTGAATCACGGTCTGCGGCGTGACCGCGGCAATCGTCATGTAGGCGTCGATGACGTCTTCTGATGCAGCACGGCCCGACGTCTCACCGCCGGTCGAGTGCCCGGTGATCGCAACCCGGTCGAGGTCACTCACTGGGCCGAGCTCGGGGTGGGCGGCGAGCGCATCAAGACTGTTAAGGACATCGAGCACGTCTTGGTTTTCGGCCCCACCTCCGAGTGTGCCCGTGGCCTGAGCAGCGATGCCCCGCTCGAGATGGTCGGTGGTGATCGCAACGAACCCCCACGAGGCGATATGGCTGAGGTGGAACGTCGACGTCTGACGGAACCCCCCAGAGCCGTGGCTGAACACCAGCACCGGGAATGCCTGCTCGTCGTTGACGACCAGTGCATCCCGGTACGCCGTGGTGTCGAACTCGCCGGTGAGTTCGTCGGGAATGAATACCTGGAGTTCCTCAGGGAATACCGAGAGCGAATCGAAGATCTCCGTCTGGGCGTCGAGTTCAGGAATCGCCGGGTAGTAGACGTCGGCGAGACGGTCGCCGAGGTTGAGGGTTGCGATGCCGACGCCGTACGGCCCACGTTCGGTGAACATCACGGGTTCGGACGCAATGGTCGTGGTCGTCGGTGCGTCGGTCGATGGGACGGTGGCGTCGGTCGTGGTGGGGGTCGCCGTTGTGGTCGTCGGTGCTGCTGTCGTTGTCGTGGCGGTGGTCTCGTCGGTGTTCCCACCCCCGCAACCGGCTGCGATGAGTGCGAGGGCGGCCAGGACGAAACGGGTGCGCATCCCGCGATGGTCCCCGCAGCGCCGTACCATCCGCAAGATGGACGCTGCCGAACGAGCATTGGCATACGCCGAGATCCGCCAACTCGCCGCCGCCTACGCCTTCTTCACTGATGCGAAGGACGTCGACGCGCTGGTGGAGCTCTATGTGCCCGATGTCCGCATCAGTTCGACGCTCTTTGGTCGTGATCAACTTCACCAGTTGATGAATGACGCACTTCGCACGGTGGGCGTCACCTTTTTGAACATCGGCACCCACCACATCGTGCTGGCCGACGACGGCGAATCGGCCACTGGCGTCGTGTACTGCAAGGCCGAGATCCAAGACGGCGGTCCCGACAGCGAGCGGTGGATCAACCACGCCATCCAGTACCACGACGTCTACGAACGACGTGACGGGCGCTGGTACTTCGGCGCCAACCGGAAGCATTTCCTCGTCTACGGCACGGAGCTCGAGCACAACCCGCTCGAGCAGCCCGACGCTGACTGGCCTAGCCGCCAGATCGGCCGAGGCACGCATCCGCAGGCCCTCCCCAGCTGGCAGGCGTTCTTCGCCCACTGACGCCCAGAAGCCGGTTCGCATCTTGAGCTTCTGCAGCAGGGCACGACGATGACCGTGTACCTCCCGGTCGCTGCGCGGTGACCGCCTTCTCGTAGGAACGGCATGAGGGTCACACTCCATCCGTGTCGTCCATGCGCTTCGCCCCGCTTCTCGTTGCGTTGACGTTCGCCTCATCCTGCGGATCCGGTGAACGTCCGACCCTCTCGGCGCCGCCGCAGGTGGTCGCCCCGACGACGACCGAGGTCGAACTCGCGCTGATCGATCCGACGGTCGACGTGACCTTCTTCGGTTTCCCGTTCGGGATGGAGGCGTCGCTCGAGGCGATGGCAGCAGCGAGTGAAGGGCGATGGGATGTTCGCCCGGGTGACGGACGAGGACTGTGTGACGCACTCGATCAGGGCGTCGGCGGCGCTTTGTTCGATCTCGCGCTGGCCGCCCCGAACGTGCCGTGTGCGCTCGAGGCGCAAGCGATCGGCACCCGGGCGGTGTACCTCTACGCGTCGGACGACGTTCCACCCCTGGATCTCGATCTCCTCCGCGGCGTGTTCGTCGACATCGGCCGACCTCCCCATACGGCCGTGGGTACGGATCAGGCCGAGTGGGAGTGGGTGCTCCACGAGCTGCTGTCGAACGAATCTCCATCGCCGGATCGGGTGGTCCTCGCCCTGGGCCCGGATGCCATCCGAGCAGCGGTCGCTGCCGGCAACACGATCGCCTACTCGGCGCTTACGCCCGCTGATGTCGGCCTCTCTGCGCGCTGTGTTGCGACCAGTGTCGGCGCACCGTGCATCGCCCCTGACGACCGAGAGCGGTATCCGTTGCTGGTTCCGGTGTGGTTCGCAGCCACATCCGCCACCCTCGCCAACGAACTTGTCACGGCGATGCTCCAGCCCGACATCGTCGCTGCATCGGCCTCGGGCGGGGTTGTGATCGAGGGGGAGCCGCGTGCTGATTCGGAGGTGTCGTCGGTTCTCACGGGATGATGTGTGGGCGGATCCTTCGGTGCAGGCCTCTGCGGTGCCACCGGAACAGCTCGGGTACTGTCTGACCTTCAGCCCAGCGCCATTCATCCAGGGGGGAGCCACCGTGGCCGAAGGTTCGATCGAGATTTTCGAGAGCGAAGACCGGCGGTTCCCGCCGTCCGCAGCGTTCGTGGCGCAGGCGAACGCCAACGACCGTTCGATGTGGGACGAGGCCGAGGCCGACTACGAGGCCTTCTGGGCCCGTCAGGCCCGTGAGTTGCTGACGTGGCACAAGGATTTCGGCACCGTGCTCGAGTGGGAGTTGCCGTTCTCGAAATGGTTTATCGGCGGTGAGCTCAACATCTCCTACAACTGCCTGGATCGCCACGTCGAGGCCGGCAAAGGCGACAAGGTCGCGTTCCACTGGGAGGGTGAGCCCGGCGACACGATCACGATGACCTACGCCGAACTGCTCACCGAGGTGCAGAAGTTCGCCAACGTGCTCAAGGGCTTGGGCCTCGAAAAGGGGGACCGCGTCGCCATCTATATGCCGATGGTGCTTGAGCTCCCGATCGCGATGCTCGCCTGCACCCGCATCGGGGTCGCCCACTCGGTGATCTTCGGCGGTTTTTCACCCGACGCCATCACCGATCGTTGCGAAGACGCCGAAGCCAAGCTCGTCATCACCGCCGACGCCGGCTATCGCCGAGGTGAGCCCTCCGCCCTCAAACCCAACGTCGATGCAGCCTTGGATGTCGGCGCGCCGACCGTTGAAAACGTCGTTGTCGTCAACCGCTGCAACACCGGACCCGAGATGGTCGACGGCCGCGATCACTGGTGGCACGACCTCATGGCCGACGCCTCGGCCGACTGCCCCGCCGAGCCGATGGACTCCGAGCAGCTCCTCTACATCCTCTACACCTCGGGCACCACGGCGAAGCCCAAGGGCATCATGCACACCACCGGCGGGTACCTCACCCAGGTGGCGTTCACCCACAAGTACGTCTTCGACCTCAAGCCCGACACCGACGTGTACTGGTGTGCGGCCGACATCGGCTGGGTCACCGGCCACAGTTACATCGTCTACGGCCCGCTCACGAACGGAGCCACGTCGGTCATGTACGAGGGCACCCCGGACACGCCCCGCCCCGAAGAGCGAGAGGGCGACCGGGCTGCGTGGAAGAAAGATCGTCTCTGGGACATCATCGAGCGTTACGGCGTCACCCAGCTCTACACCGCCCCGACCGCCATTCGGACCTTCATGAAGTGGGGTCCGGAGTGGCCGGCTGGTCGTGATCTCTCAACCCTGCGCGTGCTCGGCACCGTCGGCGAGCCGATCAATCCCGAAGCGTGGATGTGGTACCACGAACACATCGGCGCCGAGTCGTGCCCGATCGTCGACACCTGGTGGCAGACCGAGACCGGCGGCAACATGATCACGCCGCTCCCGGGCGTCACCACCACCAAACCGGGCTCGGCCACCCAGACCATTCCGGGCGTGTTCGCCGAGGTCGTCGACGACCAGGGCAACACAGTCGAGGAGGGTGGTGGCTACCTCACGCTCACCCGCCCGTGGCCCGGCATGCTTCGCGGTATCTGGGGTGATCCCGAGCGCTACAAGGACACCTACTGGTCCGAGCACGAAGGCCGGTACTTCGCAGGTGACGGGTGCCGAATCGATGCCGACGGTTACCTGTGGCTACTCGGTCGCGTCGACGACGTCATGAACGTGTCGGGTCACCGCATCTCCACCGCCGAGGTCGAGTCGGCGCTCGTCGACCACGAGGCCGTCGCCGAGGCGGCGGTCGTCGGGGCCACCGACGATGTCACGGGTCAGGCGATCGTCGGATACGTGATCCTGGTCGGATCAGCCGAGGCGTCGGACGAACTCCGCGAAGAGATCCGCCAGCACGTGTCGAAGAAGCTCGGCCCGACCGCCCGTCCGAAAGCCGTGTTCCTCGTGCCTGACCTGCCGAAGACCCGTTCCGGCAAGATCATGCGCCGCCTGCTGCGCGATGTCGCCGACGGCCGCGACCTGGGCGACACCACGACCCTCGCCGATCCGGGCGTCGTGTCGGCGATCGCCGAAGGCGCCGCCGACAACGACGAGGACTGAGCCCCGGCGTGCTCATGGATCATCCCGACAACTGGATCTCGAACACCGGCCGATCGATCGGCGGCCCGACCGTCGTGCTCGATCTCGACGGTGTCATCTCCGATGCCGCCCATCGCCAGCACTATCTCGCGGCCGAGGCGTCGAAGGACAAGGACTGGACCGGCTTCTTCCACGCATGCGTCGACGACTCCGTCATCGCCCACGGGCGGGCGCTCGCGGCATCGGTGTCGCCTGCGGTCTGTCTGGTGATCCTCACCGCCCGCATCGACGACATCCGTGACGCCACCATCAGCTGGCTCACGACGAACAACATCCGTCATGACTGGCTGATCCTGCGCGGCCCTCGCCAGGGTGCGCCCAGCACCACGTGGAAAGCCGGCCAACTCGAACTCCTGCGGGCGGCCGGTGCGGAGATCCAACTGTGCGCCGATGACGACCCGCGTAATGTCGAAATGATGCGGGGCCTTGGGATCCCGACGCTCTACATCCCGTCGGGTTACTACGGCGACCGCGCTTCGGAGTCCGTCGAGTACCGATGACGAAGGCACCGAGCCCGCCGTTCCCCTGGATGCCGGTCTCGCTGCTCGGCCTGCTCACGATTGTTGGCTACGGGACGTGGTTTTACGCGTTCGGCGTGCTCCTTGATCCCATCCTCGACGACACCGGCTGGTCCGAGGCGTGGATCGTTGGGTCGTTTAGTGCAACCGGCCTGCTCGGCGCAGCCGTGGCTCCAGTTGCTGGAAAGCTGATCGACCTCCAGCGGTTTCGGCCAGCTCTCGCAGCGACTGGTGTCGTGGGGGCCGTCGGGTTTGGGCTGGCCTCAACCACTGACTCTCTTGCGGTCTTCATTGGTGGCACCTCGGCGGGTGGTGCGGCGCTAGGTGCCTTTGCCTTCTACCACGTGACTCAGACGCTGGCTGTCCGCTACGCGCCTCGAGCACCAGCTCGCTCGGTCGGTGTGCTCACGCTTTGGGGCGCGTTTGCGTCGACGATTTACATCCCGTTCACGGCTGCTCTCGTTGAGACCGGCGACTGGCGCCTCACGATGCGCGTTCTCGGGGTTATCGCTGGCGTAGCGCTCGTTGGCCTGGCAGTTGCGCTTCCCACGACACCGACGTCTGAGACTGAGCAGACGCCGAGCCGCGGTTTGGCGTTCCTGAACGACCCTTCCGCTCGACGACATGCGATCGCAAGCTTCGCCATCGGTATCACGATCGGCATCGTGCTCGTTTACCAGGTGACGATCATGACGTCGGCGGGCCTCTCGCTCGCCACGGCTGCGTGGCTGGCGGGTGCTCGAGGAACTGCACAGTTCATCGGGCGACTCCCGGTGATCTGGATCGTCGAACGGGTCGGTTCAGCTCGGGCGCTCCGGCTTTCGTACGCCGCTATCGCATTAGGTGTGGGCTTCCTGGGCTTTAGCGGAAATCCGCTTGTCGGCCTCGGCTACGTCGTGATCGGTGGAATTGGTATTGGGGCCATGTCACCGATCCAGGGCATCCATGCCAGCGAGATCTTCCCATCTGACCGGCTCGGTCAGGGCATGGGATCGATGTCGCTCGTTATGGGTATCTCGGTTGCGATCGGTCCGGTCATGGCGGCGCTCATCGGTGGCGGTTCAGTCCGCTGGGTTGGTCCAGCAGTTGCATTTGTCGCAGCGGTGATTGCCGTGGCTGCGGTCGACAAACGCAGGCCGCTGGTCCAAGTCAGCTGATAATGGCTGTCAGCGCCGATCAGCCCAGTGCAGTGGCAAGCTTGGAGCGGTAGATGCTGGCTCGCTCGATCTTGAGGTCTTCGTAACCGCAAACGGCCTGTGGCAACGAGGCGATGTCGGTCGCCTCGTCGATCGTCATGGTTCCGGCAGCGACGCGAGCTAGCACGGTGTCGATCGACGATTCGAAGATGTCGATCAGNTCNCGCTCGAGCTTTCGCATCTGGGTGCGGCCGAAGGGGTCGAGGACGGTGCCTCGAAGGCGCTTGCCGNTNGCGAGCACCTTCATGATCGGCNCGCCGACNCGGGTGGAGANGGTGATCTTTCGCTTCATGCCGAGNGACTTGAGGATCGGCGGATGCAGTTTCCACGAGGCCTTGGCCCCGGCCCCACCGGCGGCNGNGATNGCGGCGGTCGCCTCNGGACCGGTCAGGAGGCGAGCGACCTCGTACTCGTCCTTGTAGGCGAGGAGGAGGTGATGGCTGNNNGCGACNGCCTCGGTGAANGATGCGTNGCCCAGTGCGGCGGCTCGTTCGACCAGGTCGAGGTACCGNCCGNCGAGTGCNGCACTTTGGTAGGCGAGCAGGTCGGCGGCTCGGAGTGCGATGTCGGCACCGAGTTCGTCGGCCCGNGTGGCGAGCTTCNCCGGNAGTGCCGGCACGTGAACCTGCGGGCNGTCNGCGTGNGCNACGACGGTGNCNGCCGAGACCGCCTCGGCCCGGCCAGCGGCGAAGGCGGTCAGGTTGGCCTCGACNGCNACACCGTTGAGGCGGATCGCCTCCTCGATCGCCGTCCCGGCGATCGGCAACACACCGTGCTGGTANGCGAAACCGAGGAGGAAGATNTTGGCCGAAGCCGCCGAGCCGAGCAGTTGNTCGGTNATGCCNGCNGCGTCGACGTAGCGGTTGCGCTCGGTCAGCGTCGCCGCNGCGACCTGGGTCCGCAGTTCGTCGANNTCCGGATACGCAACCTCGGGCTTGCCGATCATCGACCCGGTGGGCGTCTCGCTCGCCGAACCGATCAGCACCGTGCGGGTCGGNTCNCCCGCCGAGAGCGAGGCGGGGCTGGCGGCACCCAGCAGGTCGAAGGCGATGATGACGTCGGCGCCCTCATCGCCGATCAGGTTNGANGGCGCNGGCGCGTCGGTCGTGATGCGGAGGTCGCCGCTCACACGNCCGGCTTTCTGNGAGAGGCCGGTCTGGTCGAGCCCGCGCACGTGCAGGCCGTCNAGCATCGCAGCCGTGGCGACGATCTGGGCGACNGTGACNACACCGGTGCCNCCGATNCCGACCATTCGNAGGTCGAGNGAGCCNGGNNNNACGATGAGGTCGGGATCGGGGAGATCGCCGNTGACGGCACCCGAGCCCGCCGTGTTTCTNNGCCTTCGGATTGGGCGTGATCTGGATGAAACTGGGGCAGTCGCCNTCCAGGCACGAGTAGTCGAGATTGCAGCTCGACTGATCGATCGTGGTCTTGGTGCCGAGCGGGGTGTCGATCGCCTGCACCGACAGACAGTTCGACACGGNGCCGCAGTCGCCGCACGCTTCGCAGATGCGGTGGTTGATCGNGATCCGGTAGGGCGGNGTCTCGACNAGGCCGCGCTTGCGGAGACGNCGNGCCTGGGCNGCGCATGCCTGGTCGTGGATCATCACGGTGACACCAGGGANGGTGGCGAGGTACTCCTGTGCCTCNACCACCCGGTCGCGGTCCCAGACCTTCANCGNGCCNTTCGGGCCGACCGGCATCTCGGCGCNGCGATAGGCGCTCACATCATCGGTGGTGACGAGCACCTCGGCGACGCCGTGAGCGAGCAGCGCNGTGGCGATTTCGGGAACGGTCTGGCCGCCGACAGCGTCCTGNCCGCCGGTCATGGCGACCGTGCCGTTGTAGAGGAGNTTGTAGGTCGTGTTCATCCCCGCCGCGACCGATGCCTGGATCGCGAGTTGGCCGGAGTGGAAGAAGGTGCCGTCGCCGATGTTNTGGATGAAATGCTCACGTTCAACGAACGGGGCCATNCCGATGAACTGCGANCCTTCGGCTCCCATGGCGGTGATGCCGGCGATGTCGCCGACCTTGCTGTCGTCCATGAGCAGGACCATGCCNTGGCAGCCGATGCCGGCCCCGACAAGNGTGTNGTCGGGGACCTTGGTCGANCGGTTGTGGGGACATCCTGAGCAGAAGTACGGCGAGCGATCGACCGAGAGCGGCAGCAGTTGCTTTTCTCGCTTCGGTGGTGTCNGNGGAGCAAGCCGGTCGGCGATGCGNGCACTGAGCCGTTCCCGCAGNCCCGTGACCATCGCGCCGGCGTCGAGGATGCCGTGNTCGGNCATCAGCGGGCGGCCGTCCTCNTGGCGTTTGCCNACGACACGGGGCTGGTNNGGGCCGCCGTAGAGNGCGTCCTTCACGAGCCACTCGAGNGTCGGGTTCTTCTCNTCCACGACGATGATCTCGTCGAGCCCGCGAGCGAAGTTNCGGATGTTGTTCGGGTCGATCGACAACGGCATCTGCGTGTGGAGCAGCCGGATGCCGGCGGCCTCGATNTCGGCNGTTGTCGGCAGCCCCAGTCGGCGAAGGGCCTCGAGAAGCTCGCGGTNCGTGTAGCCGGTGGCGACAAGCCCGATCCACGCGTCGNTCGGATCGGCGGTGGCGTGGTTGAGCTTGTTCGCCGTCGCNTAGCGCTGGGCNAGGATCANCCGGATNGTGCGGAAGTCACGTTCGAGNTCGAGCGTNTTCGGAGTGAGGAGACGCCCCTCGGGTCGCGGCTCGTAGATCGTGCCGTTNGGGTCGCCGGGGATCGAGAGATCGGGGGTGACGATCTCGACCCGATCGAGGCCGAGATCGACCGTGCCNGAGCCGTCGGCGACNGGGGAGACGATCTTCATCGAGGTCCAGAGACCGGTCATGCGGCTGAGGGCCACGGCGTGACGGCCGAGGTCGACGACCTCCTGCACGTCGCCCGGGTAGAAGAGTGGCATGTGGAGGTCGGAGATCGTGGCGTCAGACGACGACGGAATCGTCGATGACTTCGCCGCAGGGTCGTCGCCGACGAGGGCGATCGCCCCGCCCTTCGATGAGGTGCCGGTGAAGTTCGCGTGGCGGAGAGCATCGCCCGCTCGGTCGATACCCGGGCCTTTGCCGTACCAGATGCCCAGGACCCCCTCGTAGGTCGCGTCGGGCTGTTCGGTCGCGAGCTGGCTCCCCATCACGGCGGTTGCGCCGAGTTCTTCGTTGACGGCCGGTTGGAGCACGACGTCGACATCGGTCGCCATCCGCAGCGCCTTTTCGAGCTCCATATCGAAGCCGCCGAGGGGCGAGCCGGGGTAGCCGGAAACGAACGCAGCGGTCGTGAGTCCGTTGCGCTTGTCGATTCGCATCTGCTCGATCGGCAGTCGCGCCAAGGCCTGCACACCCGTCAGGAAGACGCGACCGTCGTCCTTCAGGAACCGGTCGGAGAGCTGATACTCGGTGATCGCCATACGACGAGCGTCGCATCAGTGCGGGCTCGGCTCAAGCCACCCGATCGATCAACGACAGCCGGACGCGGAATTTCGCGGCGGTCTGAATCGTTCAACGAGGGGATCATGATCAACACCGCAAAGACCTTCACCCTTCTCGCTGCCATGGGCGGCCTTGTCATCGTCGCGGGCGGCGTGCTCGGCGGCTCCGGGGGCCTCGCCATCGGCCTGATCCTCGGCCTCGTGATGGTCGGAGGCTCGTACTGGTTCAGCGACAAGCTCGCCATCAAGTCAGCACGGGCCGTTCCCGTCTCCCGGGAACAGCTGCCGCAGTACTACGAGATCATGGAAGATCTCACCGCTCGGGCGAACATGCCGATGCCGAGGCTGTACATCACGCCCAGCCAACAGCCGAACGCCTTCGCCACTGGCCGCAACCCCAACAACGCTGCCGTCGCCGTGACCGAAGGGCTGCTCCAGGCGATGAGCTGGGAGCAGGTACGCGGCGTACTCGCCCACGAACTCGCCCACATCCGCAATCGCGACATCCTCATCGGATCGGTAGCTGCCGCCATCGGCATGGGGATCACCTTCGCGGCCCGCATGGTGATGTGGGGGGCGCTGCTCGGCGGCAACAACCGCGATCGCAACCCGATCGGTGAGCTCGCCTTCGCGCTGCTCGCCCCGATCGCGGCGATGCTCATCCAGGCCGCCGTGAGTCGTAGCCGTGAGTTCCAGGCCGACGAGTCGGCGGCAAGGCTGCTCGGCACGGGCGAACCTCTCGCCCAGGCGCTGCAGCAGCTCGAGTCCTACGCCAACCGCATCCCGGCGGCCGTCGACCCCAACCAGGCGAGCAACTACATCATCGACCCCCTGAAGGCCCAGGCCCGCGGCGGTCAGGGCGGCGGTTTCGGCAAGCTCTTCAGCACCCACCCGTCGACCGACGACCGGATCGCCCGGCTGCGGAGTCTGAACCTCTGATTCGTCTCGGATGCGACCCCGCACCGAGAGGACGGGAGGGGCTCGTTGCCCGTCGGCAGCGTGGTGGAGCCGGTCGGGTCAGTCCCGGAAGTTGTTGAACTGCAGCGGAATGCCGAAGTCCTGCTCCCTCAACGCAGCGATTGCGGCCTGAAGGTCGTCGCGCTTCTTGCCGCTCACCCGGAGCTGTTCTCCCTGGGTCGAGGATTGCACGCCCTTGAGGCCGAGCCCCTTGATGAACTTGTTGAGTTCCCTGGCCTTGTCGGCGTTGATGCCGGCCTGGAGCTTGACCGTCTGGCGAACCGACCCACCGGATGCCGGTTCGACCGTGCCGTAGTCGAGCACCTTCATCGAGACCTTGCGCTTGGCGAACTTCTCCTCGAGCACGACCCGGAGCGCAGCGAGGCGATCCTCCGATGACGACGCCAGCTTGATCTCGTCATCGCCGAGCTCGACCGAGCTGTCGGTGCCCTTGAAGTCGAATCGCTGGCTGACTTCACGAGCCGCCTGGTCGACCGCGTTACGGACTTCTTGCATGTCAACTTCTGAAACCACGTCGAATGTCGGCATGGCGCCGACGGTACTACGGCGGTGCCGTCGACCGAACGCTCTCCCTTCCGCAACGACGAGGTCGCAGAGCTGCCCTTGGCCGGTACAGTTGTGGCCCGTCCACGGGTCGGTGCCCGAGCGGCCAAAGGGAACGGGCTGTAAACCCGTCGGCTTCGCCTACGAAGGTTCGAATCCTTCCCGGCCCACCATGGACGAACGGCCCGGTGTTTTGACACCGGGCCGTTTGCCATTTTCGGTCAAGGTCAGCAGCGGGCTCGGGCGAACGCCGGCGCATATCGGCCGGTCAGAGCATGTGCTGCATGACGGTGACGTCGAGCCAGCGCCCGAACTTGCGGCCGACCTCTTGTTGCACCCCGACGACCTTGAACCCGCAGGCTTGATGCAGGGCAACCGAAGCGCCCTCGGTATCGGAGATGTGGGCGATGACGGTGTGGAAGCCGCGGGCCTTGGCCATCGCGACGACCTCGTTGAGGAGCGCCTTGCCGACACCGAGACCACGAGCACCCGCGTCGACATAGACACTGTTCTCGACGGTGGTGTTGTACGCCGGCCGGTTTCGGTACGGCGACAGCGACGAGAAGCCGACGATTCGCCCATCGACCTCGGCGACGAGGACACCGAGCGCGCCCTCCCGTTCGCGGATCCAGGCCCGCTGCTCATCGACGGTGCGCGGCACGAGGTCGAACGTCGAGGTCGAGGTTTCGACTTCGTGGTTGTAGATCCGGCGCAGTTCCTCCGCGTCGTCGATGGTCACGTGGCGGATGTCCATCTGGTCGAATCTACGTGGTTGGATGAGGACATGGCTCGAAATGTGTTGGGTGGCGAACTGGCCGAGTGTGGACGTGATCCGATCACCGGCTTCTTCCGCGACGGTTGCTGCAACACATCGCTGGACGATGTCGGTTCGCACACCGTGTGTGCCACCGTCACTGCCGAGTTCCTTGAGTACTCGAAAGCAGCCGGGAACGACTTGTCGACACCTCGACCTGAGTACGGGTTCGTCGGGCTGAAACCAGGCGACGGTTGGTGTGTGTGTGCCGCCCGCTGGTTGCAAGCGGCCGAGGCCGGCTATCCGTGCCCGGTTCGGCTGGCGGCAACCCACGAGCGGGCGCTTGATGTCGTGCCGCTCGAGTTGTTGCGCACACACGCGTCTGACAGCGACAACTGAGTCGGCGCGCGATGCTCTACGCGCTCGCGTACTCGTTCGAGGAGATGACATGACCACCGACGGATTCGATTCCCAGCGCCTTGCTCGAGTGTCGACACTTGTGGATCGCTATGTCGCCAAGGGCAAACTCGCCGGCGCGCAGGTCCAGGTCGCCCATCGGGGTGAGGTGGCGCTGCGCCACACGGTGGGCCTTGCTGACGTGGCGTCGGATCGCCCACTCGGAGACGACGCGATCTACCGCATTTATTCCATGACGAAGCCGATTACCTCGATCGCCTTGATGCAGCTCTATGAGCAGGGACGCGTGCTGCTCGAGGATCCGGTGTCGGCGTACATTCCCGAGTTCGCCGAGATGCAGGTGTTTACCGGTGGCACCCCGACTGCGCCGAAGGTCCGCCCAGCGCAGACCGTCATGACGGTGAAGGATGTGCTCACCCATGCATCGGGTCTGACCTACGGGTTTTTCTTTCAGAACAACCTCGACGCGATGTACCGGGAGGACGGACTCGGCAATTTTGAGCCGCCCGACTACACGCTGGAAGAGGGCATGAGGCGCCTCGCCGCCAAACCGCTCGCCTTCGATCCCGGAACGGCATGGAACTATTCGATGTCGACCGACGTGTGCGGCCGACTCGTCGAGGTGATCTCGGGGATGGGGCTTGACGAGTACTTCGCCGAGCACATCACCGGCCCGCTCGGCATGGCCGACACGGCCTTTCATGTTCCGCCCGACCGAGCCCACCGGTTCACGTCGAACTACCAATTGACACCCGAGGACCCGTTGGCGACCTTCGATTCTTTCGATGCCAGCCCGTACCTCTCGCCGCCGGTCTTCTTGTCGGGCGGCGGTGGCCTGGTCGGCACCGTCGACGATTACCAGCGCTTCGTCGACATGTTGCTCAACGGCGGCGAGCTCGACGGCCAGCGGATCATCGGCCGCAAGACGCTCGAGTACATGACGATCAACCACCTGCCCGAGGGCAAGACGCTCAACGAACTCGGCCAGTCGCTGTTCTCCGAGGCGGTGATGGAAGGTATGGGTTTCGGCCTCGGCTTCTCCACCCTCGTCGACCCGGCCCGCAACGGTGCGGTCAGCTCCGGCGGTGAGTTCGCCTGGGGTGGTGCCGCCAGTACAGCGTTTTGGGTCGACCCGGCCGAGGAAATCACCTGCGTTTTCATGACGCAGTTGATGCCGAGTAGGTCCTACCCGCTCCGTCGAGAACTGAAGGCCACCGTTTATCAGGCGCTGCGCTGACCCAGACGGGCCATCACCGGCCGGTCACCCCAATTCGAACTTCTCGAAGTCGGGCGCTCTCGTCCACGACTGGTAGACGTGCAACGGCCACGGGCTGAGGGTGTGGATATCGCCCTTGGCGTTCTTGTAGTGGGTGTTCTTCACCGCCCAGTGGCTCCACACCATCTGGCCGATCTCGTCTCGGTACTCGGTGACGTAGGTGTCGTAGGCATCGCTGGTCGGCTCGATCGAGGTGAGGTCGTTGGCGATGAGCTTGTCGATGCACTGCATGATGTAGGTGATCTGGCACTCACTGTGGAAGATCAACGAGCCACCGCTGGCGAGGTTCGTGCCCGGGCCGTACATGCAGAACAGGTTTGGGAACCCCGGCATGGTGATGCCGAGGTAGGCCGCTGGTTCGTCGCCCCAGAACGCTCGCAAGGTCTGGCCGTTGCGCCCGGTGATCTCCATCGGCCACAGGAAGTCGTTGTGGCGAAACCCGGTGGCGTAACAGATGACGTCGGCCTCGTGGAGCACCCCGTCGGTCGTGCGGATGCCGCCAGCCTCGATGCGCTCGATACCGGTGCGGATCAAATCGACATTGTCCTTCTTGAGGCAGCCGAGCCACGAGCCGTTGTCCTGGAGCGTGCGTTTGCCGGTGGCGGGGTAGTCGGGCGTGATCTTCGCAAGGAGGTCGGGGTCATCGCCGATCTGTTCGGCCATGAAGCCGAGGAAGAAGTCGCGCGTCGACTTGTTGCGTTGGCTGACGGCGAGACCGTCGGAGTCGTCCCAGTCGGGATCGATGCGCGGGCCACTGAGGTCGACGCCTGCACCGGGCCACAAGATCAGGAACCGGAACCAGCGACCGAAGTAGGGGAGGTGCCGGATCGCCCACTTCATGCCGTCGGGCACCGGCTCGTGGTAATTCGGATTCGGAAACATCCACTGCGCGGTTCGCTGGAAAACATTCAGCTGCTCGACCTGATCGGCGATCGTCGGGGCGATCTGGAAGCCGGTGGCGCCTGCGCCGACGAGCGCGAACCGCGTGCCGGTGACGTCGACCGAGTGGTCCCACCGGATCGAATGGAACGAGGGGCCGTCGAAGTCGTCGATGCCGGGGATGTCGGGAAGCTTCGGTCGGTTGAGTGAGCCGACCGCGGAGATGACGGCACGGGCTGGGAGTTCGTCGACCGTGCCATCGGCCGCTCGAACACGAACCGTCCAGGTGCCCGCTGCCTCGTCGTAGGTCGCCGCCTCGACCTCGGTCTCGAACCGACAGTGTTCGTCGATGCCGTACTTGTGCATCACGCCGACGAAGTAGTCGCGCAGCTCGGCGTGCTGGGAGAAGTACTCGGTCCAATGGTCGGCCGGCTCAAATGAGTAGCAGTAGAAGTGACTGCCCACGTCGACGCGGGCGCCTGGGTAGGAGTTCTCCCACCAGGTGCCGCCGGGGCCGGCGTTCTTGTCGATGATCGTGAAGGGGATCCCGGCCTCGCGGAGGCGAATGCCGGCGAGCAGGCCCGATTGCCCGCATCCGATGACCACAACAGGGAAATCGCTGTGGGCGACCGGTGGTGCCTCAGGCGACGGCACTCCCTCGGCGTCGAGGTTCAACTCGCTGAGCATCATCGGCACGGTGTCGTCGGGGATCTCGGCGCAGCCGATGAAGGCCATCATCTCCTGCACCAGCTCGGCTGAGGGTGGGGGTGGCAGCTCGCCGCCGGAATCGCGGAATGCCAGGATGTGAGGGAGGGCTCGAGCCCTGGCCTCGGCCTGAGCCTCCGGCGACATGAAGCCGTCGTAGATGTTGAGGAACAGGCCCTGCGGCTTGATCTCCTCGTCGCGGATCCACGCCGGGTCGCCGGTGATGTGCACCATGGCGCACAGCAGCGTCGGCACGCTCACGTCATCGAGGAGCCGGGCGATGGTCTCGTCGTCGTCGGTGATCGGTGTGCGGCCGAACAGGTCAGGTGTGCTCACGACGACGATGCTCGCGTCGCAGGTGGCGGGGCACCAAGTCGCTTCTGGTCGAGCGTGATACCGCGGTCATTGCGCGTCGGCGACGTGACGCACCGCGAGGCGGTAGCGGGTGTCGGGCCCGTCGTGCTCGATGTAGCAGCCCTGCAGNTGCCGGTGACCNGAGGNCGGGTCGAATGCCGTGCGGGCGTGCAGCACCCGNTGGTTGTCCATGAACATCAGATCGCCNCGNCCNAGACGNAAGGCAGCCTGATGGGCNGGATCGTCCATCCACGCGGCCAACCACCGNCGACCGGCGTACCAGGCATCGAGATCGGCNCCGTCGGCCGGAACCGGGAAGTCGAGCTTGGTGTTGAAGCGGAGCTGACGGAACCGGCCGGCCGAGTCNAGTTGGACCACNGGGCGTCGGTCGATCGCCACGTCGGTGCCCATGTCGTAGCGGAAGTCGACNTCGATGGTGGCGAGCGCCTCGTGGAGGTCGGGCTGTTCNCGGCGCATCGCCTCGGTGGCNGCNAGACCATCGACGAGTACTGAATCGCCACCCTCCGCCTCGTTCGCAAGGCAATGGAGGAGCTGGANGCCNGGCTGNACCTTGCGGTAGGGCTGGTCGGTGTGGGGCTTCAGTTCGATCGCGGTGTAGGCGAGATCGGTCGGCTTCGGTTCGTTGCGGACGTCGAACACCCANCCGAAGTTGTTGCCGGCGANGTAGCCGATGTGGTTCGCAACCTCGGCGACCGTGCCTTCGGTCGTCGGCGTGTNGCNNATGATGACGAAGCCGTGNCGGGCGAAGTCNCCAAGGAAGTCNACGGTGGCCTCGGCGACGCCGGGTTCGTNGAGTCCTCCNGCGATCGCCGGCCANGAGACGGTNGGAAACGGAGCCGCGCCGGGTTCCCAGGCGATGGGNGCGGGTGGCGCCTCCGGNTCGGCGACCCAGCCGAGCCGTTGNATGAGCGCGGCGACCGNCANCCGGCAGCGNTGGCCGTCGGAAAACGCCACNNTNAGCGTGTCGCCGTCGAGTTCGGCGTCGANGGCCACCAACCCGGGCTCGACGTCGAGNGGGGTGAACAGCCGCTGGCGGTTGGTCGCCTCGATCTGGCCAGGCTCGGTCGANTGTTCCCGCAGCCACTGGGGGTGNAGGCGGGTCGCTCGGTCGCCGAAGCGGGCCTCGACGTGGCCGTCGGCCGCCACGGAAGCCNACGAGGAGGAATCAAGCAGCGTCATGCCATAACTCTGACNTGGGTGCNTCCCGTTCCACAGNCCCTTTTCTGTCAGTCTGNCATAACCTCANGGCATGGCACGTTTGGTGACGCAGAAGGTCGGTCGNCTCCANCGCCTTGCCGTGTTCGATGCCGCCGCCCGCCTNGGCGGCTTCTCGGCGGCCGCCCGCGANCTCGGCATGACCCAACCAGCGGTCACCCGACAGATCCGNGCCCTCGAACGCAGTCTGGGTCGGGACCTTTTCACCCGNACCGCGAATCGCAGTGAGCTNACCGANGCCGGTCAGTCCCTCCACAGCCATGTCGCCGCCGGNCTCGACCGGATCGANGCCGGNATTCGTGAGTTCACCGNCGACAGNGGNGCGTTCGTGCTCGCCACNCATCCCGGTGTCGCCCAGCTCTGGCTCGTTCCCCGACTCGAGTCGCTGAGCGCAGCCCTNCATCCGCTCGACGTTCGGCTGTGGTTCTTCGAGCGCAATGCCGACATCGAGGCAGGCGGATTCGATGCGGCCATNCGCGTCGGCGATGGCAACTTTCCCGACCANCACGCCGANTTGCTCTTTCGTGAACGGGTCGTGCCGGTGTGCTCCCCGNCGTTCGCNGNTGAGCACGGACTCCATGCCGAGAGCACNCCGGCGGAGATCCANGAGGTGCCGTTCATCAACATGGACGACGGCGATGCACCCTGGATGGCGTGGGCNGACTGGCTNGCGGCGGGAGGCGTCGANCTNCANCGCCANCCCGGACGGGTCCTGTTCCAGAACTATCCGATGGTTNTCCAGCAGGCCCTGANCGGTCGTGGCGTTGCGCTCGGNTGGCGCGGNCTCATCGACGAACTGGTCGACGGCGGTGCCCTCACNGTCGTCGGCCCTGAGGTCACCTCAGCGCGNGCGTACTACGTCGTCTGGCCGAAGGATCGNCGATCGGTCGAGACCGACGCCNTGGTCGCCTGGCTTCGCACCGAGGCNGNNAGCTGACCGACCNCGCNGGTCTGCCCGCTACCCTCACCANCGATGCACGAGAGCGATCAGCCGGCCGGGGAAACCGACGANCTCGACACCACGCCGGTCGACGACGACGTCGTNGNCGACACCGAGTCCGCCGAACNCGAAACCGATCCGGCGGCGCGTGCCGCCGAGGCCGAACTCGACGAGCTGAANGACGCCTTCGACACCGTCGACGCGGCGCTNAAGGCGCTNGATTCGGACGATCTCGATCAGGCCGAAGCGCTCGTTGCATCGCTGGGGGACCCGAGCGCCGTAACCANNGACGACGCCGAACCCGAGTCATCCAGCGAGGCCTGACATGCGGCGCCCGACGCGCGCACTTTTCCNAATNCTGATNGTGGGCGGTCTNCTCACGGCGGTCGCCGNNGTGCGCCGGCGCCGCACCACGCCTGCGCTCGANGANGCGCCGATCGCCTCGACCGGACGNGGNGCTCGCAGCGCCGTCATGGCNNGCCTCGCNGCCCGCCGGGCTGCGGACCGCACNTGGACCAAGGCCCGTCAGCGGCTCGCCGACGANGAGGGCCGGCGTCGGATGCAGGCAGAGCTCGAACGCCGCGAGGCCCAGGACGTCGTCGACGCCCTCGGGTACATGAAGGGCGGGATGATGAAGCTCGGCCAGATGGCGAGCTACCTCGACGAGGGCATGCCCGAGCCGATGCGTGAAGCGCTGGCGGGGCTCCGCAGCGACGCCCCNCCGATGACCGGCGATCTCGCGCTGAGCGAAATCGAAGCCGGNCTCGGGCNNCCGCTGCACGAACTGTTCGAACACATCGANGCNGAGCCGATNGCNTCCGCATCGATTGGCCAAGTNCACAAGGCCCGCACCCTCGACGGNCGCGATGTCGCCGTGAAGGTCCAGTACCCCGGCATCGCCGACGCCATCGCNGCCGACATGGACAACTCCGAGACGCTCGCNACGATGCTCAGCATGATCTTCCCGGGNCTCGACCCGGTCGAACTGGTCGAGGAGCTCCGCGCCCGCATCAACGANGAACTCGACTACGAGAACGAAGCNGCCAACGTCCGNCTCTTCGCCGACTACTACCGNGGCCACCCGNCGATCTGGATCCCCGACGTGNTCGANGNACTCTCGTGCGGCAACGTGCTCACCACCGAGTTCGTNCACGGCGAACGCTTCGAGAAGATCTACGAGCGGTCACAGGAAGAACGCGACCGGGTNGCCGAGACGNTNTANCGCTTCGTTTTCCGCAGCCTCAACCGGCAGTACGCGTTCAACGGCGACCCTCACCCNGGCAACTACCTNCTCGCCGANGACGGACGNGTCGCCTTCATCGACTTCGGCTTGGTAAAGCACTTCAAGGCNGACGAGGTCGAGCAGTTCGCCCGCTTGATCCGGGCCATGCTCGATCGTGAAGCCAGCGAGTTNCGTCGTGTCGCCGAAGAGGTCGACGTGCTGCGCCCGAACGCNCCGTTCNCCGACGACGANATCTACGAGTGGTTCACGGCGTACTACGAACTGATCCTGACCGACGAGCCGATCACCGTCACCTCCGAGTACAGCGGCAAGCTCCTGTACAAGACCTTCGACGCCCGNACGAACGAGATCCTNAANCACGCCAACGTGCCNCCCACCTTNGCNCTCATCCAGCGCATCAACCTNGGACTGTTCTCGCTGATGGGCAAGCTNGAACCGACNGCCAANTGGCGTNGCATCAGNGAAGAGCTGTGGGTCTGGACCGACGGCNAACCNTCGACNCCGATGGGCGAGGCCGAAGCGGCCTGGGTCGCAAGCGGCGTGAGTAATGCGGCNGAGACCCACGCTCGCCTTGCCGCGTGGACAGTCGACGTGAGCTAATCGGCCAGNTCGCTCGGGGGNAGAGCGTTGAGTCGATCGCTCACTGCCATCAGGTAGCCGGTGGCCCGCTCGTGGAGTGGGTATCGCTGCACGATGCGGTCGAACTCGGGCCCGTGATGAGGGACGACCAGGTGAGCGAGCTCGTGGATGATCACCGAGTCGAGCACCCACGGCGGCACGTCGACGAGACGNTCNGAGATNCGNATGTCGCCGCTGCCCACGGTGCATGACCCCCAGCGCTGTCGCTGCACCTTCGACCAGGTGATCGACGTNGCGTACGGCAGCCCGTAGTCGTCGGAGAGCGCACGGCTGCGGGCGTCGAGATCGATGGCGTTGGAGCGCCGTTCGCGCTCGATGCGTTCGACGACGTCGTCGACGAAGCGAGCCTCGTCCTCTGCGGTCATCCACGCCGGGATGCGGACNCGNATCACCCCGTCGACGATGCGGGCCGAGACNGTTTTGTTGCGCTTGTCGGANCGGATGACCTCGACGGGGTAGCGCGACGACGAACGCCGCCGAGCGTGCACCGGGTGGGTTGGGTCGTGGCGGTGNGCNTCGGCGCTGCTCATCAGACGATGTCCTGGTTGTCGATGGTGACGTCGTCGGGGGCGAGCAGCAGGCGCTCGCCGAGTCGCCACGCAGATCCGTCGTGGTGAAGCCAGCGAGCNCCGAGGTTGGCGATGCGTTCGTGAGCGAGNCCGAAGTGNCCTTCGAGGGTGTAGATGATGCCGCCGTGGCTCACGGCGAGGACGTCGCCGTGGCCGCCGGTGGTGGTGAGGATGTCGTCGAGCGCCGCCAGGACTCGCACGAGCACGGCTTCGTCGTCCTCCCAGCCGGGCGGCCATTCGCCCTGGTCGAGCATGCCGGGGAACTGCGCATCGATCTCCGCTCGCGTGAGGCCGGAGAACTCACCGGCGTCGCGTTCTTTCAGACGAGGATCGACGATCACGGGCCCGACGCCGAGTGTGGCGGAGATGATCGTGGCGGTGTGGAGTGCCCGCTCGAGGTCGCTCGCAAAGATGGCGTCGAAGGCGCCCGCCTGGTTTGCGGCGCTGCGGGCTTGGGCACGGCCGAGCTCGGAGAGCGGTGGGTCGGCCTGGCCCTGCCAGCGCCCGACCGCGTTCCACTCCGATTGGCCATGCCGGGCGAGGAGGAGATTCAGCATGTGGCGCTGACCGTAACCAGGCCCTCTGACGGTGTGGGGGGATGCCCCCCTGTGGAAATCCGGGCATGCTAGAGGCATGGCTCGACTCCGCTTGTTCGCCTCCGCCCGTGAAGCCGCCGGCACGGCCAAAGCCGAGTTCGCCGGTGCCACCGTCGGCGAGGTGCTCGATGCCGCCGTGGCCGAGTTCGGCGACGAATTCGCAGGCGTGCTCAGTACCTGCAATGTGTGGGTCAACGGTGATCAGGCCGACCGGGATCATGCCGTGGGCGAGGGCGACGAAGTCGCCGTCCTCCCCCCGGTCTCGGGCGGCTGAGTTTCGACCGGTAGGCTCGACGCCGTGATTCGCGACCTGCAGCGCGTCCTCGAGCCGTGCTATGTGGGTGGTCTCGCCGACGCCTCGATCGAGCAGATTCGGGCGATGCGCGCCGAGTGCGCCGAGCTCGAGAACGGCACATCCTCCGTCCGTCGGCTCGCTCAGGGCCGCCTTGACCTGCTCGGCGAGGAAGCAAAGCGACGGGCCGACGGTGCCGGCGGCAACCTCGGAGAACTCGTCAGCGGGCTCGCCGACCTCATGAGTGAGGGCGTGCGCGCAGCTGGCTCGGGCCGCCTCGATCAGGAACTCGATCCCCCGGAGGCCGTCGTCGGCCCGCTCACCGCAGCACTTGACGCCAGGGTTGGCCCGTCGGTGATCATGGCGGTAGTAGAGCTGGGCGACGACGAACTCTCGGCAGCGCGGCAGGCGCTCCAGGATTTCGAGGAAGAACTCTCCAGTGCCCGCCGCAGCCTTCATCGTGCAATCGATGTGCTCAATGCCGAACTCGCCCGTCGCATTGCGTTGGGCGAATCGTCTGCGTCCCCGAGCTGAGTTCGTTTCGTAGGAACCGATCGTGAGGGAATGCGAGGGCGTCGAGGTCAGTTGGAGAAGGCGGTGACCCGTCTCGCAATGCTCTCGTTGCACACGTCACCGCTCGTCCAGCCGGGCGGCGGTGACGCCGGTGGCATGAACGTCTATGTGCGCGAGCTCGTGGCCGCGCTTGCCCATGGCGGAGCCGACACCACCGTCTATGTCCGTCGGTGGCGAGATGATCTCCCGAAACGTCTGGCGGTCGAGCCGGGCTTCGAGGTCGTGCACATCGACGCCGGCGACCCCAACCTCTCGAAGGAGCAGCTGCCGGGCATCGTTGACGAGTTCGCCGACGGTGTGCGCGCCCATCTCGCAATCGATCCTGCCGATGTGCTGCACGCCAACTACTGGTTGAGCGGGGTGGCTGGTCATCGGCTCAAGCACGAGCTCGATCTGCCGATGGTGTCGACGTTCCACACCCTCGCCCGCGTGAAGGCCGAGACGGGTGACTCGGAGCCGCAGAACCGCATCGATTCCGAGTCCGACGTAATTGCGTGCAGCGACATCATCACGGCGAACTCCGTGGTCGAGTTGCACGAACTCGTGCGTCATTACGGCGCTGATCCGAGCCGCATCGAGATCGTGCCGCCTGGCGTCGACCACGCCTTCTTCTCGCCGGGTTCCCGCCGCGGTGCCCGTCAGGCCCTGGGCCTCGGCGATGAACCCGTGCTGCTTTTCGTCGGCCGTATCCAGCCGCTGAAGGGTGTCGATGTCGCCGTGGAGGCGATGTCGCGTCTGCGTGATCCGCAGGCCCGTATGCTGATCGTCGGAGGCTCGAGCGGGACCGAGGGCGACGATCATGCCGCCGAGGTTCGCGATCTCATCACCGATCGAGGTCTCGACCATCGCATCACGATGGTGCCGCCTCAGTCCCACCATGTGCTCTCCACCTACTACCGGGTGGCCGACGTCACGATCGTGCCGAGCCGCTCGGAGTCGTTCGGTCTCGTCGCGCTCGAGTCCGCAGCGTGCGGCACGCCGGTCGTCGCCTCTGACGTCGGCGGCTTGCGCACGCTGGTCGATCACGGCCGCACCGGTCTTCGGGTGCCGGGGCGTGACCCGGACGACTTCGCCGAGGCGGTCGAGCGCATCATCGGCGATCCGACCTTCGCAGGGCGACTGTCCGAGCGGGCTGCCGAGGCGGCGACGGCCTACACCTGGACCTCGATGGCCGCTCGCCTGCGGCGGGTGTACGCCGACCTGAGCGAACGCGCCCTTGTCGATTGCATGGCCTGACCGCTTGCGGTCGGGGGTGTTGGGGCCTGACCGCTTGCGGTCGGGGGTGTTGGGGCCTGACCGCTTGCGGTCGGCGGGTGTCAGCCGGGCGTGTCGAAGAAGATGTCTGGCTGTAAGACTTCGGGGATGGATCTCGCACCGGCCGCAACTCCCGAGCAACTCGACGCGCTCGAGGCGCAGGTCGATGCCTGGCTCGCAGCGGAGCAGGCCGACAATCCGATGATCGATGCGGTCGAGAAGGGCGAGCGCGAGGTCGGCCATCAGCAGCGCCTCTGGTATGTGCGTCTGCTCGGCGAGGAGAAGGACGTGTGGACGGCGTACTGGACGATCAACCAGCGCATGTTCCGGTTCGAAACGTTCGTGATGCCGGCGCCGGAGGAGAACCAGCAGGCGTTCTATGAGCACTTGCTGATGCGCAACCGAGAACTCACCGGCATGAATCTCGAGATCGGGGACGAGCATGCGATTTTCCTCGCCGGCTCACTGCCGATCGCGGCGGTCAACGATGCGGAACTCGATCGGGTCCTTGGCTCGATGTGGGCCTATGTCGAGAAGGTGTTCCGTCCTGCCCTGCGCGTCGGCTTCGCCAGCCGGTTCGGCAGCTAACTGCTTTTCGTATTCTTTCATGTAGTGTGATGCCCGCTGGCGGCGGAGTCACCGCTCGGGGAAGTGTGGTCTTCTCCGCCGCCGGCACCAGCCCGGTACGGTGCGCCTCATGACGAGTCCGAAGCTCCAGTTCATCGGCGGCGGCAAGATGGCCGAAGCTCTCCTCGGCGGCATGATCGCCACGGGTTGGGCGGCCGCAGACGAGATCCATGTGGTCGAACCCTCGGCGGAGCGCCAAGCGATCCTCAGCGATGCGCATCCCTCGTTGTCGATTGGCGATGCGCCGGTCGCCGGGGTCGATGCCGTGCTGGCGGTGAAGCCCCAGATCGCGCCCGAGGTGTTTCCCGGTCTGGCCGCTGCGTCCGTGCCGCGTCTGTTGTCCATTGCCGCTGGCATCACCACGGCGGCGATTGAAGCGGCGCTACCGGAGGGCACGGTCGTCGTGCGCTCGATGCCGAACACGCCGGCGCTCGTCGGGAAGGGCATGGCGGCGATCGCGCCCGGCGCCCATGCAGGCGACGATGACCTCGTGTGGGCCACCTCGATTCTTTCCGCCGTCGGCAGGGTCGTCACCGTGGCCGAGTCGGGTCTCGATGCGGTCACCGGTGTGTCGGGCTCCGGTCCCGCCTATGTCTTCCATCTGGCCGAGGCGCTGACCGCGGCCGGGATCGCGCAGGGTCTCAGCCCCGAGGTCGCCGACACGCTCACCCGCCAGACCCTGCTCGGCGCGGCGACCTTGCTGAGCGACTCCGGCGAGGATCCGGCCCAGCTGCGCATCAATGTCACCTCGCCCAACGGTACGACGCAGGCCGGCCTGGAGGTCATGTACGAGCGTGGCTTCGCCGAGGTGATCGACGCGGTCGTGGCGGCGGCGACCGCGAGGTCTGCCGAACTCGGGAGCTAGGGAACGCGGCGGATAGCGTCAGCGTCGTGAACGCCCCCGGTCGTCAGTACGACACGATCTCTTTCCTCTCCGATTTCGGCCACGCTGACGAGTTCGTCGGCGTGGTCCACTCCGTGATCCGTTCGATCGCGCCGCAGGTCGGTGTCGTCGACGTCACCCACGGCATCGCCAAGTTCGACACCCGAGCCGGCGGTCTTGCGCTTGCTCGGGCGGCGAATTACCTCAACCCCGGCATCGTCGTCGCGGTGGTCGACCCCGGCGTCGGTACCGACCGGCGGCCGGTTGCCCTCGAGGTCGGCGACGGCATGTCGGTGCTGATCGGGCCTGACAATGGCCTGCTCGCCCCTGCGGTCGGCCTGGTGGGTGGCGCCACCCGCGCGGTTCACCTCACCAACGAGGACTACCAACTGCCACGCCCCGGGGGAGCGACCTTCGATGGGCGTGACATCTTCGCCCCGGCTGCTGCGCATCTCGCCAACGGCGTGCCCATCACCGAGCTCGGCCCGGAGATCGATCCTGCCACGCTGCTGCCGGGCGTGTTGCCGATCTCGCGCTTCGAGTCGGGCGAACACGGCCAGGAACTCGTGTGCGAGGTCCTGTGGGTCGATCACTACGGCAACTGCCAACTCAACGTCGATCCGCTCGAGCTGCTGTCGATCACCGACTCGCCCAGCGGCGAGGTCATGGTCACGATCGGCGCGGGCTCGGCAACGCCCGACGAGCGTGTCGGTTTTCGGGTCGACGCCTACGACCAGATCCCAGCGGGCCGCATCGGTCTCGTCGCGGATTCCAGCGGTTTGCTGTCGATCGCGGTTGCCCGCGGCTCGGCGGCGCTCGAACTCGG
>PABW01000101.1 GCA_002699625.1 Acidimicrobiaceae bacterium | reverse complement strand
CGTCGAGGGCTATGTGCAGTCCGCCCTTGATGAGGGCGCACGGATCGTCTGCGGCGGGGCTCGCCCGGAGGGACTCGACGGAGGCGCGTTCTACCTCCCAACACTGCTCGCCGACGTCACCCCCGAGATGCGGGTGGCTCGCGAGGAAATCTTCGGCCCCGTGCTCGTCGCCATCCCCTACGACGGCGACGATGACGCCGTGCGTATCGCGAACGACTCGATCTACGGCCTTTCCGGGCATGTCTTCGGCGCCGACGACGCTCGGGCGCTCGCGATCGCTCGTCGTATCCGCACCGGCACGATGTCCGTCAACGGCGGTGTCTGGTACTCCGCCGACGTGCCGTTCGGCGGCTACCGCCAATCCGGCATCGGACGAGAAATGGGTGTCGCGGGCTTCGAGGAGTACCTGGAGACCAAGGCACTCGCCCGACCAGTACCCGGAAGTGCACGATGACGGTCCACGGGTACATCGGCCTCGGCATGATGGGATCAGCCATGTGCGAACGCCTGGCGACGAACGGTGCCGCCGTGCTCGCCCATGACGTGAACCCCGCTGCAGTCGACGCCGCCGTCGAGCGCGGGGCGACCGCAGCAGGCTCCACCGAGGAGGTCGCCGAGCAGGCCGACATCATCAGCACGTGTGTCCCCGCCGCCGCGCACCTTGATGCCGTGATCGACGAACTCGCCACCGTCGGGCGAGCAGGCCAGATCCTGCTCATCCACTCGACGGTCCACCCTGACACGATCCGCGCCGCCCAGACCCGGGTGGCGGCGTGGGAGGGCCTCGTCTTCGATGCCGCCGTTGCGGGCGGCGATGAAGCAGCCCGTCGGGGCGAGCTTGCGATCTTCGCCGGCGGACTCACCGACGCTCCGCCGATCGTCGCCGAGGTACTCGAGATCTACGGCTCGAAGATCATTGATGCTGGACCCATCGGTTCCGGCACGGCTCTGAAGATCGCCGTCAACGTGATGACCTACGCCCAGTTCACCGCAGCCGCCATCGCCCACGACGGCGTGGCGAACACCGGCGGCGACCCGAGTGCGCTGCTCGAGGCATGGCGACATACCGGAATGCTCGGGGCGCTCACCGAGCAATGGGCCGGGCTGCTCGGCATCGGCCCAGAACACGTCACGGGCGAGTTCCGCACCATGCTCGAAACCCAGGTCGGCATCGCCACGAAAGATCTCGAGTTGGCCATGACGCTCGGCGACCCCGCTGCGGGTGCCGTGGCGGTCGTCGATGCGATCCGCGCCCTGATGCCTGCCGTCTACCGCACCATCACCATGGAGGAAGCCTGATGACCCAACGTTTCACCGACCGCGTCGCCATCGTCACCGGAGCCGGGGGCGGCATCGGCGAGGCGTATGCCCGAGCGTTGCACGCCGAGGGGGCCAGCGTCGTCATCGCCGAACGCAACAAGGAAGCGGGAGCTGCGGTTGCGGCTGATCTCGGTGAGCGCGCCCTGTTCGTTCATACCGACGTCGGCGATCTCGGCAGCTGCGAGGCGATGGCCACCGCCGCAACGGAAGCGTTCGGCGGCATTGATCACCTCGTCAACAATGCGGCGATCTTCGGCGACATGGAGGGGGTGGGCATCACGACGGCCGACCCGACGTACGTCGAGACCTTCATGCGAGTCAATGTGCTGGGCGCCACCTACTGCACGCGGGCGGTGGTCCCGTCGATGCGGGAGCGAGGTGGCGGATCGATCGTCAACCAGTCGTCGACGGCGGCGTGGATGTCCCTTTCGGGTTTCTACGGCGTCGCCAAAGCCGCATTGAACTCGGTGACGGTGTGCCTGGCCCAGGAACTGGGAAGCCAACACATCCGGGTCAATGCGATCGCTCCCGGCCCGACCGATACGCCCGCCATGCAGAAGCAGGTTCCCACGGAGTTCCACGACATGCTCGTCCAGAGCTTGGCCCTCAAGCGCATGGGAACCCCGGGTGACCACGTCGGCCCAGTGCTCTTCCTTCTGTCGGACGAAGCAGCCTGGATGACCGGCCACGTCCTTGCGGTCGACGGCGGGCAGATTCCCCGGATCTAGGCATTGGCAGCGTCGCCGAGACCGAGGCGAAAACGACGAAATCCCAGGCCGGAGGAACCGACGCTGGGACTTCATGGGGTGGAGGTGAGGGGAGTTGAACCCCTGGCCTCCTCGATGCGACCGAGGCGCTCTACCAACTGAGCTACACCCCCGTGGGGACCACAGCGTAGCGGCTGCGAATCCGAACCGACCCCGGGCGCCGGGGCCGTTCGGCCGTGTGTGGGTCAGGCGTTCACCCGGCGGCGACGCTCGGCGTCAAGCGAGGCGACACGCTCGGGATACAGCATCTGCACTTTCATCTCGCGCTCGGCGAGGAGGTTGCGCCGCTGAACGACGGCGTAGGCGTACGCAACGATTGCGAGGTCGATCATCAGGTGGATGAGAAGCGCGATCAGACCGAACATCAAGGCGGCGAGGAACGAGAGCGCAGCAAGAGTGCCGAGGAAGGCGGCGACCTCGCGGCGACGGCGAGCAGCGGCGCCGGCCGAACGAGGGGCGAGCACCAAGCCGGCGGCGGTGAGCGATCGAGGGCGAGCGGAAGTACCACCGAGAGAGCCCATCCCGTGCGAGAACGACGAGATCGTGTCGGTGCGATCCTGCGACACCTTCCGAGCGTCCTTGAACCACACGGCCAGGTAGGCGGCCCAACCCGCGCTCAGGACCAGCAACACGATCGACGTTGTCATGTCGAACCCTCCAGACGAGCACCAGGGCCGGTGAGACCGGGTACTCGCTCAGGCCCACCGGTCGGTAGAACCCGCACTCCAGATGTCGATTATATGACGAATCGACACCAAGAGGCAACGCGAGTGGCACATTTTCAGCCACCGGCTAGCAGCCGCTGCTGGACCGCTGCGTCACCACACTCGCCGCGTCAAACAGTGTTCACCGCCCGTCGACGGTGGGGCTAGTCAACCGCGTCGGAACGGCGATACGTGCCGGACTTGCCGCCGGTCTTCTCCCAAAGTGCGATGTCGCCGATCACCATTGACTTGTCCATCGACTTGCACATGTCGTAGATCGTCAGCGCCGCGACCGAACACGCCGTAAGCGCTTCCATCTCCACACCGGTGCGGTCGAAGGTGTCGACCGCAGCCTCGACCTCGATCGAGTCATGGTTGATCTCGAAGTTGACCGTGACCGCACCCACCATCAGCGGATGACATAGAGGGATGAGATCCGACGCCCGCTTGGCGGCCTGGATCCCGGCGACGCGGGCGACCGCGAGCACATCACCCTTCTTGATCGCCCCCTGGGTGACGGCCGACGCCGTCTCCGGGGTCATGTGGATCCGACCACGGGCGATTGCCCGACGGTGCGACGGCTCCTTCGGCGTGACGTCGACCATCCGGGCCCGCCCGAGCGGGTCGAGATGGGTAAAGCCGTGGTCGGTCATGTCAGCCCCCGATCTCACTCATGCTGCGCCGAGGACGGATGAAGTGCACCTGATTGATCTGGTGACCAGCCCACTTTGCCGCCACCGTGCGTTCGAGCGCCTCGGCAACAACGTCATCGGACGAACCGTCGCGCAGCAGCGCCCGGACGTCGGTCTCATCGGTGGCGAACAGACACGAACGGAACTGACCGTCGGCGGTGATCCGCACACGGTCACAGGTTTCGCAGAAGGACTCGCTCACCGTGGCGACGACCCCGATCTCGCCCATCCCGTCGGCGTAGCGCCAGCGGGTGGCCGGTGCCGAGGTGCGCTCGATCGGCTCGAGGTCGAACGCCGACTGCAGCGTCTCGAGGATCTCCGCCTGGGTGAGCACCAGCGAGTTGTTCCAGATGTGGTCGGCATCAAGCGGCATGAACTCGATGAAACGGACGATCGCGCCCTTCTCGCGTCCCCATTCGGCGAAGTCAACGACCTCGTCGTCGTTGATGCCTTTCATGACCACGACGTTGACCTTCACCGGGTCGAATCCGGCAGCGAGCGCTGCGTCGACACCTTCGAGCACGCGATCCAGATCGTCGCGACGGGTGAGTTCAAGGAAGCGATCTCGCTTGAGCGAGTCAAGCGAGATGTTGACCCGTCGCAGGCCCGCCTTCTTGAGTTCCTCGGCGACCAGCGGGAGCGAGACCCCGTTGGTGGTCATCGCCAGGTCGACCCCGAGGTCGGCGAGCTTCTCGACGAGCAGCGGGAGACGGGCACGAACCAGCGGCTCACCGCCGGTCAGACGGATGCCGTCGACCCCGTAGCGCTCGACCATGATCCGGGCGACTCGCTCGATCTCCTCGAACGTGAGGATCTCGGAGCGAGGTGTCCACTGCATCCCTTCCTCGGGCATGCAGTACTGGCAGCGGAAGTTGCAGCGGTCCGTGACTGAAATGCGCAGGTCTCGGTGAACCCGCCCGAACCCGTCGATCAGCTGCCGTCCCATGTGCGAAGACTACCGGAGGAGCAGGATCCGAACCTCGTCGCCGGGTTCGATCTCGACACCGTCGGGTGCCAACGCAAGCGCATCGGCTCTGGCCATCGCCGTGAGCTGATGTGAACCCTGGCCACCGGCCCGGTGCACGTGCCAGCGACCGGTGTCGTCGATTCGACCCTCGACCCGCAGGAAGTGTGTCTTGCCATCGGGGCCGTGGCCGAGGGTGTCCTCGCTGATCGCCCGCAGGAGTGGAAGGTCGGTGTCGTTATGCCCGGCCATGAAGCCGATCGCCGCCCGGGCGAACAGCTCGAACGACACCATCGACGACACGGGATTGCCCGGAAGCCCGAACACCGGTGTCGTGTCGATGAGACCGAAGGCGAACGGTTTGGCCGGCTTGATAGCGATCTGCATCCAGCGCATATCGCCAATCTCGTCGAGGACGACCTTCACATAGTCGAACGCACCCATCGAGACGCCACCCGACGAGAGGATCGCATCACACTCGACCGCACCCGCAGCAAAGGCGTCGCGAATCGTGTCGGGCTGATCGACCGCGATGCCGAGATCGACCGCCTCCCAACCGGCCTCGGCGACGAGGGTGAGGAGGGTGCGACGGTTGGAATCGCGGATCTCTCCGGGTTGCAGGGGTCGGCCGTCGTCGACCAGTTCGTCACCGGTGGAGATCACGCCCACCTTCGGTCGCCGAACACACTCGACATCCTGCACACCCACACTCGCAAGCACGCCGAGATGGCCGGCGGTGAGCACGGTGCCAGCAGCGAAGAGCAGGTCGCCGGGCTCGACATCCTCACCGGCACGACGCACATGGTTGCCCTCAGAGACGGACAGGTCGATGAGCACCGTGCCGGCCGCTTCGTCGAGGGTGGTCTTCTCAACCATGACCACGGCGTCGGCACCGTCGGGCATCGGCGCGCCCGTCATGATGCGGGCGGCCTGACCAGGACCGACTGCACCGTCGAGTGTCGAGCCGGCGGCGACCGTGCCGATGACCTCGAGGGTCACGGGCACCGAAGCAACGTCGGCGGCCCGGACAGCGAAACCGTCCATGGCCGTGTTTGCGAACGGGGGAACCTGTTCGGCCGCAACGACATCGGCGGCGAGCACGAGACCGGCGGCATCGGCGAGCGGCACGCGTGCCGACCCAAGGCGGGCAACACGGTCGAGGACGTACTGACGGGCTTCGTCGAGGGGGATCACCCCGTCAGACTAGAAGCCGTTCGACTCCAGAGCAGCACGCAGCATGGCGGCGACGTCAGCACCATCGTCACCTCGCAGCGAGAGCTCGACATTCGCCCGGAGCCAGTCGGCTTTCTGCCCGGCGTCAAAACCCGCGTCGTCGACGACCAGGCCGCGCATCCCACGGTCGTCGATCTGCATCGCCATGGCGTCGGTCAGCTGGATCTCGCCGCCCCTCCCCGGCGCGGTGCGTTCGAGTTTTTCGAAGATGTCGGGCGTGAGGACATACCGGCCCGTAATCCGAAGATTCGACGGGGCGTCCTCGAAGGCGGGTTTCTCGACAAGCCGATCGACCGTGATGACGTCGCCCTGGCGNTCGCTGAAGCCNGCACAGCCGTAGTTGGAGATCTCGGGCCCCTCGACCGGGACCAGCGAGATCACCGACTCACCGGTCGCCTCGGCAACCTCGATCATGCGCGAGAGGGTCTGGCCCCCGTCGGGGAGNAACTCGTCGGGGAGCAGCACNGCGAACGGCTCATCGCGCACATGGCGGGCNGCCGTGCCGACGGCNTGACCGAGNCCGAGTGGCGCGCCCTGCCGAGTGAAGTGGNACGTCGCCAGATCGGTGATGNGACGCACGGCGCCGAGCATCTCGCGCTTCCCTTTGGCCTCGAGCGCGGCCTCCAGTTCAGCCATGCGGTCGAAATGATCTTCGAGCGCCTTCTTGTGGGGGCTGGTGATGATCACGATGTCGTCGATNCCGGCNGCNACAGCCTCTTCGACAACCCACTGGATCGACGGNCGGTCGACCACCGTGAGCATCTCCTTCGGCATNGCCTTGGTGGCNGGAAGGAANCGGGTGCCGAGNCCCGCAGCAGGGATCACCGCCGTNCGGACACTNGTGGACATCAGGGGATTCTCCTCACGCATCGCCGGNAGCGCTGCATCCCNACGNTCATACCGTTGCTTCGTCCCGAGNCAGGAGTCGTCGAATGTTCGACTGATGACGNACNACCAGGATCGCNGCGACCCCNGCTCCNACGGCGACCTCCCACCCGGGCCGACCGGCAATCGCACTCACGATCGGGAAGGCGATNGCGATCGACAGNGAACCNAGNGCNGCGACGCGGCCCCACTTCACGACNGCGAAGAAAAGCAGCCCNCACGCGATGCCGATGAGCGGNGAGATCAGGAGTCCACCACCGCCCGCNGTGGCGACGCCCTTTCCGCCTCGGAGCCGACGGGTCACGGGCCACACATGGCCNGCNACCGCTGCGACCCAGACCGCATGCGCCTCGNGACGACCGGCGACGAGCAGCGCAACGCCGACNGGCACCGCCCCCTTCAGCGCGTCGATCANGCCGACGAGCACACCCGCTCGTTTCCCCGCAGTGCGATACATGTTCGAGGCACCCGGATTGCCCGAGCCTTGGGTCGTCGGATCGTCGGCGCCCACAAGGCGNGCGACGAGCTGCGCGGTCGGGAAGGTGCCGACGATGTAGCNGGCGATGACGCCAAGAGCCAAAAGCACGGCCNTATCGTACGGTGCCGGCCGGCAGGGGTACCGGTATCCTCCGAAACGTGCCGACCTACGACTACCGATGCAACGATTGTGGCGAGACGTTTGAGATCTGGCAGTCGTTCTCCGAGGACGCCCTGACCGAGTGTCCCACCTGCGAAGGCGAACTCAAGAAGGTGTANTCCAAGGTCGGGATCTCGTTCAAGGGCGACGGCTTTTACAAGAACGACCACGGCTCCAGCGGCAAGGGATCGTCGAGCTCGTCGACCTCCTCGTCGGAGTCGACCGNNTCGTCGTCGAGTTCCGACACCTCGTCGGACTCCTCGAGCGCAAGCTCCTCGAGCTCCGACTCCTCGTCGAGTTCCAGCAGCTCCGGCGACTGATTTCGNCGCAGCGGCGTCGATCACTTCCCCTCGAGATCCCGTCTCCAGGAGTCGATCATGCGCGCCCCCGAACGCCCCAACCCCTCTCCCCAGTCGTCGGCGACCGTCGCCATCGGCGCCGCCCGGTGCCTCCTTCGCCGCTACCGGATCGGCCCCGTCCTCGTGATCCTCGCCGCCGCAATCCTCGTCATCGGGGCGATGCGCCACGCCGAGACGACAACCGCCAGCGCCCTGTCGCGTTGGCAGGCGACGGTCGAGGTCTGGACCACCACCGGGCCGGTCGATGCCGGCGAGACGATCGAGCCCGGGGCGGTCCGGCCGATCCTCGTCCCCGCCGACCTGGTACCCGTCGGTGCCGTCGCGACCGATCCCCGCGGTTTGCGCACCCGCATCGAACTCGGCACCGGCGAAATCGTCGTCGAGCGCTGGCTCACCGACACCGGGTCGACGCTCGCCGCACGCACCCCGGAGGGTTGGCGAACGATCAGCATCGGGCGACGAGACGACCTCTTCACCGTCGGTGATCTCGTCGACCTCCATCACGCGGTCGACGGTCGACAGATCACCGCCGACGCGCTCGTCGTCATGGCCTCCGACGCCGACCTCGGGGTGGCCGTACCTGCCGACGTCGTGGGCGATGTGGTCAGAGCATCGGGGCAGGCCGGGGTTGTTCCGGTACTCAGCGGCTGATCAACGCCAACCCGTGGTGAGAATCAGCAGGACCGCGACACCCACCACAATGCGGTAGACGACGAACGGAGCGAAGGTGCGCGATCGCACGAGCTTGAGCGTTCCCCACACGGCGACATAGCCGGTGAGAGCGGAGGCGGCCATGCCCCATAGGAAGGGCGGCCAGAAGTCCGACGGGATCGACGCATCGGCCAGGGCGAACACGCCCGCGCCCGCGATGATCGGCAAGCTCATCAAGAACACAAGTCGGGCCGCTGCATCCCGCTCGTAACCGAGGAATCGACTGACGGTGAGCGTTGCCCCCGAACGGCTGACGCCGGGCTGAAGGGCAAGCGCCTGACCGACGCCCATCGCAAGCGCGTCTCGAAGCCGGAACGCCTCGAGCTCCTTCCGCTCCGGCAAACGATCGGCCACGAGCAGCAGCAGACCGAACACGATCAACATCACGGCGATCATCCAGATGCGGTCGAAATCGGCGATCTGGTCCTTCAGCGCCACGCCGGCGATTCCGGCG
>PABW01000100.1 GCA_002699625.1 Acidimicrobiaceae bacterium | reverse complement strand
CGTCGGCACCACGACCTTCGGCACGGTCGAGGAATCCGACCAGATCATCGCCCAGGTCAAAGCGATCCACGCCCGGGTCAACGGCACCGCTCGCGACGGCCGCGAGTACTCCGCCCTCGATCCCCACCTGCTCATGTGGGTCCACTGCACCGAGGCCGACAGCTTCCTTCGGGCCCGGCAGCGCTACGGCGCAACACCGCTACCGGAGGGAGTCGCCGACACCTATGTCGCCGAGATCGGCGAGATCGGCGCGGCACTCGGCGTGATCGACCCCCCGCAGAATCAGGCCGAACTCCGCGAGCGGCTGATCTCCTACCGGCCCGAGCTGCAGGCCACCCGCGACACGCGCGAGACCGTCCGATTCCTTGTCGTGCCGCCGCTTCCCCTTGCCGCCCGACCGCCCTACGGCATCTTGTTCGGTGCGGCCACAGCGATGCTTCCCCGCTTCGCTCGCCGGATGCTCCTGCTGCCGGTCGCCCCCGGTGCCGAGTCGCTGGCCATCCGGCCCGCCGCAACGGCTTTGCTGCGCACGATGGGATGGGCACTCGGCGACCATCCGGCAGTCGAGGCCGCACGGGCCGCCGAAGCCGACTGACCCCCTAGCATCGAGGCCATGGAACTGGCCGAGGTGCAGCGGTTGATGGACGAGCTCTATGGCGAGGCCGACCGCGCCCGCGGTGTGCCGTCGACGGTGGCCTGGCTCACCGAGGAGCTGGGCGAACTCGCGCAGGCCGTGCGCAAGGGAACTCGTGAGCAACAAGTGCACGAGTTCGGCGATGTGCTCGCCTGGCTCGCATCACTCGCCAACCAGATGGACATCGACCTCGACGACGCCATGCAGCGCTACGTCGAGAACCCGCCCTGAGCGACATCGAATCACCGTGCCAGGGCTTTCGTATCGGGACGACCGCCCGCTGCAGCGCAACGAACGTGCGGCGGGCATGTTCACCAGAGGTGCCGACCACTAGGGTCTCTGCCAATGGCGAACGAACTCGACACGCGCCTCGCCGACGCCCAACTGCGGCCTGCCGACCTCGTGATGCAGCCGGAGATGCTCGGCGCCGCTCGGCCGACCCGTTACGCCTTCAGCCGGACCATGCTGCGTCGGGCCCAGGCGAACGGTTGGCAGTTCTCCCGGCCTCGGTTCGAGATGAACGACACCGGTGAAGGCCTGGCCGTCTACCAGGTCGATGCCGAGGGGCACACCATCTCGTTCATCGCCTTCACCCAGACCCTCCCCGAGGACGCCCACACCGACCGGGTGATCGCTGAACGCTGGGAGATCTGCGCGGCGCTTGTCGACGGTGTCGCCGACGACGCCGTCGTCGAACACGCTCGCCAGCACGTCACCCGCCAAGAGGAAGGTCGTCTCGACCCTCGGTTCCTCGTGCTGACGCGCGGCAACCGCAGTGTCCGCTTCTTCGACCAGCTCATCGAGGATCTGGCTGCCGGACGGCAGCCCGACCCCGACCAGGTGGCTGACGCCGGCTACATCATGCGCAGTACGGCGTTCTACGGGAACGGCAAGTACGGCATGCGTTCCTTCGACGGCTACGCGCCCGATCATCCACTGGCCGCCAGCTTCCGCGCCCAGTTCCTCGCTGCGTTCTTGTACCGAGAACTCAGCTACGACGTCGTCGAGCACTGCGCGCAGGTCCGGGGAGGCGCCGCTGCGGTCGGCTTTGATGATCGCTGGCGTCGGTTCTTCGGCCTCGGCAATGCCACCGGACTCGGTCTCGTCCCGTTCTTCGTGCACCATCCGCGGCTGATCCATGCCTGGGTCGGCGTTCGCGAACTCGCGCTGGCCGACGTGCGCGGCATGCAGGTCGACGACCACCACCGAGCGCATCTGCGGACGACCCTTGAACGGGCTCGGCGCCACTTCGCCACCGGCGCCGACGACGACTGCACGCCGTTCCTGAGTCCCCGAGCGCTCGTGCCCGTGCTCGACCGTCTGATCGCTGCGTGGGACACCGTGGAGGCGCAAGACGACGCGCTTGATGCGTTCTACCGAGCCGTCGAGCACGACGAGCCCGAGGCCATCGAGCTGGCGGTCACCGCATTGATCGAACTCCACGAAGGCGACGACGCCGAAATCGACGCGCTGCTGCGCGTCGACGAGTCCGGACCGATCGACCACGAACTTGCGCTCCCTGCCTTTGGCCAGATGCTCGACCAGCGATTCCCGTGGCTCGATGAACTCGCGCTCGACGACGCCACCGCCGATGAATTCTGGTGGGTCATCAGCGACAACACCGACGAGCCGCGCCGCACCCGACGAGAGGCACTTGCTCCCGCCGGGCGCGACGTCGCCATCGACGTCGCCCTCCGGGTGCATCGACTCCGCAACGAACTCGCCTCGACCACGGCCACGACCGTGGCCGAGTTGCTCGACAACCACCCGGAGCACCGAGCAGCCGTCGCCCGCGTCTTCGCGAGCGATCGCACGTACGGCGAGGCCCGTGACAATGTCTGCGCCGCCGACTACCTCCCACTGCAGCTGCAGCGATTCCAGCTCGCGATGTACGGCATGGAGAACTACAAACCGAAGTCCACCGACTGGCTTCGGGTCACCCTGTTCCAGGGCGCTCCTCGAGCCGACGAGATCGCCACCGCGGCGATCGACGACTGGACCTTCCCTGCGCGCCCCGGGAATTCCTCGTGATCATCGACGGTCTGCAGATCAACAACTGGTCCCGGCCGGTGATCGATGAGGTCCGCTCGGGCGGCGTCGACATCGTGCACGCCACCGTCGGGGTCTGGGAAGACCTCGCCGGGACGATGACCCGCATCGGTGCCTTCCGCCATCTGTGCCGCACCAACGCCGACGCGATCCGCATCGTTCGAACGGTCGACGAGATGCGCCAGGCAAAGGCCGACGGTGTCCTCGGCATCGTGCTCGGCTTCCAGAACAGCTCGATGCTCGGCGACGACCCCGAGATGGCCGGCATCTTCGCCGACGTCGGTGTGCGGGTCGTGCAGCTCACCTACAACATCGCCAATCACCTCGGCTCGAGTTGCTGGGAGCCTCACGATGGCGGCCTCACCCGGGCGGGCCATCGCATGGTCACTGCTCTCAACGACGCCGGCGTGCTCGTCGATATCAGCCATGTCGGCAACCGCACCGGGCGCGATGCCGTCGACGCATCGGCCCAACCGATCGCCATCACCCATGGCAACCCGCTGAGTTTCTGCGACTCGCCCCGCAACAAGCCCGATGATCTCGTCGCCGCCGTGGCCGACCGCGGCGGTGTGATCGGTTGCACGCTCTATCCGCTTTTCATGGGCGGGGCCGACGTCACCCGCGCCGAGTACTGTGGGATGCTGGCCCGCCTCGCTGACACGATCGGGGTCGAGCACGTCGCCATCGGCTCCGACGCCGTGCTCGGATGGGACCCTGACGCACTCGGATGGATGCGAAGCGGTCGATGGGACCGCCCGGTCGAGCCTGAGGCGATTCCCCAGTTCCCACCGTGGCCGACCTGGTTCGACGGCCCGAAGGACTTTCCGTCGCTGGCCGAGGGTCTCGACGAGGCGGGCTTCGCGCCCGATGAGCGAGATCTTGTGCTCGGTGGCAACTGGCTTCGCCTCTTCGACACGGTCTTCGCGTGAGCGAGGCAATCCCGGTCCAACCGCGCGAGATCGTCGATCTCATGTATCGCATCGCGCGCGTCGACGGGCTCGACCACGGCGACGCCGACCTTGTGGCCCGCTGGGTGACCTGCGAAGAGATCGCCGGGCGAAGCCATCTTGACGAGGCCATTCACGCCCCGGCCGGGCTCCTCGGCGCTGCTCGGTCGGCCGACCGTCGGGGCGAGACCGACCCGTCGACTGCCGATGGTTACCACCATGCGGCGCGGCACGGTCTACCGATCACGCCGGCCAACTTCAGCGCCCTGTATCACTCGTCGAAGAGGTTCCTCGTCGCCGAAGCAACGCTCGACGAGGTCGAGCGTTAGCCGGCAAGCCCCGAGATCAACGCCCAGAGCTCGTCGGGGACATCGACCTCCGCAATCGAGGGACGGTCCGCCCCCGGCAGACGGGCACCCGGGTCGGCGGCGATCGTCGCTGCAAGTGCCACGAGCTGATCGGCAAACCCCGGGTCATGGGCGGCCGGGTCGATCACGACGTAGTACTGCCCGAGATCGTGTGGCGCACCCTCCGGGGTCTTCAACGGTGGGACATCGACCGAACGATTCGAGCCGGTGAGTGCGGCGGCGAGCACCTCGACGAGCAGGCCGATCCCGTAGCCCTTGTAGCCGCCGGCGGAGACAAGTGAGCCGGCGAGCGCGGCATCGGGATCGGTGGTCGGGTTGCCGTCGGCATCGATCGCCCAGCCCTCGGGAATCGGCTCTCCTGCCGCCTGCGCCATCGTGATCTTTCCGAGTGCGACGGCGCTCGTGGAGAAATCCCACTGAAAGGCGACCCCGCCGTGGCCGTCAGGTACCGCGAAGGCGATCGGGTTGGTGCCGAGCACACGCGCGGAGCCGCCCGGGGCTGCGACCCGCGGCGTGGCGTTCGTGACACCAAGGGCGATCAGTCCGGCCTCGGCGAACTGTTCGGTGAAGTAGCCGAGCGATGTACAGGTGTGGCTGTGCTGGATCGCGTAGCCGACCACACCGTTGGCCCGAGCCGCGTCAAGGGCGGTGTCGAAGCCGACACGGAATGCCGTCTGCGCGAAACCGAAGCGAGCATCGACCCGCACCGACCCCGGTCGATCGTGGTGGACAACGGGGTCGACATCACCCGGGAGGCGACCTGACTCGAGCTGCCGGCAGTAGCTCTCGACGTAGTACAGNCCGCAGATNCGGTTGCCGTTGTGCTCNGCCACCCGGACGGCACGAGCCACATCNGCGGCNATGTCGTCNCGGCAGCCNTGACGAACCAGCGCGGCGTGGGTTGNGGATTCGATCAGATCGAGCGTNACAGCAGCCATGGCCTGCAGTCTGGCCGCTCNAATCAGTCGNCGCTGACGATGCCCTGCTCGATGAGGCTTTCGGCGATCTGGATCGTGTTGAGCGCCGCACCCTTNCGNAGNTTGTCACCCGACAGGAACAGGCTGAGNCCATGCTCNGCCGTGTCGTCNACCCGGATNCGNCCGACATAGGTCGCATCGACACCGGCNGAGTCGAGCGGNGTCGGGATGTCCATCAGCACGACACCATCGGCATCGGCGAGGAGNTCGCGTGCACGATCGGGNGTGATCGCCGANGAGAACCGGGCGTTGATNGCCAGCGAGTGNCCGGTGTAGACCGGCACGCGCACACAGGTGCCCGAGACCTTGAGGTCGGGCAGGCCCATGATCTTGCGGCTCTCGAAGCGAAGCTTCTGCTCCTCGTTGGTCTCATCGAGGCCGTCGTCGACCAGCGCACCGGCGAACGGGAGCACGTTGAACGCGATCGGCTTCACGAAGTTCGGGCCCTCGTCGATCGACACCGCCCGCCCGTCGTAGGTGAGCTCCGGACCGTCGGCGCCGACCTTCTGGGCCTGCTCATCGAGCTCGCGGACACCGGAGAGCCCGGCACCCGATACGGCCTGGTAGGTCGAGATGATCATCGCCTCGAGCCCGGCCTCGTCGGCAAGCGGCTTCATGACCGGCATGGCGACCATCGTGGTGCAGTTGGGGTTGGCGACGATGCCCTTGGGGATCGAGTGGAGGTCGGCGGCGTTGACCTCGGGCACGACCAACGGGACGTCGTCGTCCATGCGCCAGGCACTGGAGTTGTCGATCACGATCGCACCGGCGGCCGCGACCCTCGGGGCGAGTTCCTTCGACGTGGAACCGCCGGCGGAGAAGAGCGCGATGTCGAGGCCGCTGTAGTCGGCCGTCTCTGCGTCTTCCACCGTGATGTCCTGACCATTCCATTCGATGGTCTTGCCAGCCGAACGGGCGGAGGCGAACAGTCGAAGCGAGGTCACGGGGAAGGAGCGCTCCGCCAAGAGCGATCGCATCACACCGCCGACCTGGCCGGTGGCACCAACGATTCCTACGTGCATGGTGGTCAGGCTATCGGCCAGCGGATCGGCTCAGCCGACGAGATCAGCGTGGTACGCCTCGAGACGAGCGAACAGTTCGGCCTCGGGAAGCTCGCCCTCGCTGCGCTTGAGCTCGAGCAGCCAACGCATGATCTGCCCGATCTCCCTGCCCGGACCGATGCCGAGGTGAGCCATCACGGCATCGCCGTCGATCTGGGGCCGCTCGGCATTCCGGCGATCCTCTTCCGCAAGCTCAGCGATCCGGCGCTCGAGGTCGTCGATCGATTCCTGCAGCGCCTCGGCCTTCACGCGGTTTCGGGTCGTGCAGTCGGAACGCACGAGCGCATTCAGGCGGCCGAGCAGCGGGCCGGCGTCACGGGCGTAGCGTCGAACGGCGGCGTCGGACCAGCCGTCGGCGTAGCCCTTGAACCGGCCGCTCAGGCGAACCAGTTCGGCAACCTGATCGGTCACCGACTCGTCGTAGCCAAGCGCCGCCATGCGCTTGCTGGTCATCCGACCACCGACGACCTCGTGATGACGAAAGGTCACGCCACCGTGCTCGAAACTTCGGGTCTTGGGCTTGGCGATGTCGTGGAACAACGCGGCCAGTCGAACGATGAGGTCGGCCGGGGTCTTGGCGACGACGGCGACCGTATGGGACAGGACGTCCTTGTGACGATGGATCGGATCCTGCTCCATCCGCAGCGCGGGCAACTCGGGTACGAGCGTGTCGATACGGCCGCTGTCGATCGCCGCCCACAGGGAGGCGGAAACGTCGTCGGCCATCAGAATCTCGTTGAGTCGTTCGGCTGGCGCCAGCNCGGTCGCAGACATCGCTCGCAAAGTCTACGGTTCAGCCCATGANGCTCGACCGNTTTCGTCTCGATGANCGGGTTGNCATCGTCACCGGCGCCGGTCGAGGAATNGGCGCCGCCGTGGCAGCTGGTCTGGCCGANGCCGGTGCCGATGTCGTCGCCGGTGCCCGTTCCGCCGACCAACTCGCCGANACCGCAGCGGCGGTCGAGGCGCACGGACGCCGAGCGGCGACGGTCGCCGGCGACCTCTCGACCCGCGACGGCATGCAGTCNCTCGTCGANACCGCCATCGCCGAGTTCGGGCGGNTCGACATCGTCGTCAACAACGTCGGTGGCGCANTGCCCTCNGCCTTCCTCGACACGAGCGAGNGGTCGTTCGACACNGCGATGCGTTTCAACGTCACCAGCGCCTTCAATCTGACCCAACTGGCCGTGCCCCATCTGCTCGAATCCGACGGTGCNTCNGTGGTGAACATTGCGTCGAGCGCCGGCCAGTTCGCGATCCGNGGGATGAGCGCCTACGGCACCGCCAAAGCGGCCCTGATCCATCTCACCCGCGAACTCGCGCAGGATCTCTCACCGAAGGTTCGGGTCAANGCCGTNAGCCCNGGGGCNATCGCGACCTCAGCGCTCGACATCGTGCTCCAGACCCCGGAGCTTCACGACGCNATGCTCGACGGCACCCCGATGCGTCGTCTGGGCGACCCCGACGACATCGCNGCCGCCGTNCTCTTCCTTGCCTCNCCTGCTGCGAGCTATGTCACNGGCGAGGTGCTGGCNGTCAACGGCGGCATCCAGGGCTCGAANCTCGAACTNGGGCTCCCCGANCTGTGAGCTGAGCCACAACGGCGGTCGGCTGGGCCATCCGCCCCACCCGNTCTACGCTCGGGCCATGGGAGACGTGCAGGAACGCAACAAGGCCATCGCCGCTCNATATTGGGAGGCGCTGTACTCCCACGACTGGGANGCCGTGGCCNGCTTCTTCTCCCCCACCGCCAACTATGTCGACAAGGGGTTGGGCGAATCCCTCGGCGGCGCTCACGGACCNNACGAGATCGTCGCNCGNCTNCGACTCGGGCTCGACCCGGTCGANGCCCACAANCANGTCGANGGGATGATGNTCGCCGAGGGCGACNTCGTCGTCACCGAGCACGAGGAGGAGTGGGTCTTCCACACCGGNGAACGCNTCCTNCATCCGTTCGCCTCGGTGATGGTGTTCGCCCCCGACGGGAAAATCGAGCGCTGGTGGGACTACTCGAATCTCGGCAANCTGCTCGACAACGCGCCCGCCTGGTGGCTCGANCACATCGCTCAGGGGTACCGCTCCGCAGAGAAGTAGCGAGCCTCGATNCCGTCGAGCACGGTTTCGAGNCCTTCGGCGAAGCGTTCTTCGCGGCTCAGGTTCACCAACANCTCCCNCCGGAACGTCGCGACTCGGGCGAATTCNCCGTCNGGAGCGAGATCCGGCAANTCNCTNGCCGAACTTGCCTGCTGCACGAGCGTGCCNACCACCCAGTTCGCCACNACACTGAAGGCGAGGGCGGCGACGCGGAGGTCGTCGGTNGTCNCGTCGAAGATNGCNACGACCCGGTCGAGAAANCGTTGCTCACCGCGAGAGACNGGCGGACGACCGACCAGCANCGGGAACGCATTGGGGTGCACNGCCGCNACNGAGACATAGCTGAGNGCCATCTCGGCGGCCCGAACCCGCCAGGNCCCATCAGGTTCGGTGTAGGCATCGAGGATGTGCTCGTACAGNCGGTCGGCGACCGCATCGAGCAGGTCGTCCTTGNTGTCGACATGGTTGTAGAGCGACATCGCCTCAACCCCGAGCTCNGCGCCNAGCTTGCGCATGCTCAGNTGATCGAGGCCGCGCTCGTCGATCAGCGACAGCGCNGTCTCGGCGATCAGTGCCCGATTGAGGGGCGCNCGCTCGGTGACCGTCATNCCGAGAGTGTAGGGCGGGTGGGGNTNCCGTCTGCGAGCTGCNGCNNCTGGCTCGGCCAGCTGACGACGAGAAACGACCCCATCCCNGCAGGATCGAGCAGGGCNCCCGCNTCGGTGAGNCGNCTCCGTGCCCGNAGCGCAGCGAGGTCACCGACGTGGGCCGANGCCTCCCATGCACGACGNCCTTCCTCGACGAGCGCGTCGATGCCNTNCCGGCGCAGGAACGCTGCCTGCGTCTCGATGATCGGCGATCCGATCGCNGCNAGNTGNTCGGTCGGCAGGTCGATCGTGATNTCGCACCGACCGGGATCGGCGAGCCAATCGACCACTCGGTCATGGCTCCGGTAGGCNCGCANCCACTCGCCNTCGCGTTCGAGCAGGGCACTCGTCGNTGCGGCGTAATCGAGNACGACNANGAGGGCNTCGGGGAAGCGGCGNCGCCGCTCACGCACCCAGTCGGTCGCCGNNCCGATGACGGGCAGCACGCTTCCTGCGGNAGCGTNNTCAACNCCGGCCGGNGTCGCCGTCGGCGAGNCGNCGACCAGCNCNAAGCCGGTGTCGTCGGTGCCNACCCGNAGCTCNAACCAACCCGANTCGCCACNCTNAACAATGTCGAAGGCNAGATTGTCGAGCAGTTCGTTGGCGAACACGACATCGACCCGATCGAGCGANNNGTCGTCGNCCACCGACCGCAGATGATCCCCCTCGGGATGCNGGAGCCGTTGGCTGTCNGACCGCTCGACCATCACCCACTCNAGCGCGNCCGNCCCGAGNCATGCGCCGCCNGCCGCGGTGACGGTNCGGGCAAGGGTGCCCGGACCGGCACCGTGCTCGGCGACGACAAAGCGATCGGGCTCCCCCGCCTCCCGCCACCATGCGTCGACGGCGTTGCTCACAACCGCGCCGAAGAGCGGCCCGACTTCCGGGGCGGTGATGAAATCGCCGCGACGGCCCGCCTGGCCACCGGTGGCGTAGAACCCCTCCGCCTCGTCGTACAGGGCCGCGTCGACAAAATCGGACACGGCGATCGGCCCGTCGGCCACGATGCGCGCTCGGAGTCGATCGGCCAGCGATGTGGCCGCCATGAGATCAGCCGCCGAGGCCGCCGGCCAACAGCGTGACGTCGAACTCGCTCACCAGTGGCGGGTAGACGCCGAAGGCGATGGTGAGGGCGACCGTGATGGCCAACGCCGACACCAGCGACGCCGGGACACGGATCGGTGTCGTGTCGCCGTCGGGGGCATCCTCTGCCCACATGCCGAGGCCGATACGGGCGTAGTAGTAGAGCGCGATCACCGAGTTGACAGCGACGAAGACACCGAGCACCACACCGGATGCACTCTCGGCATCGATCACGGCCTCCATGACCCGGAACTTCGCCCACCAGCCGCCGAGCGGCGGGATACCTGCGAGCGAGAACAGGAAGACGGTCATCGCAATGGTCAGGCCCGGGGCGTACCCGAACAGACCCTTGAACGACGCGATCTCGGCGGAGCGGGTCTTGCGGGCAACCGCCAGCACGATGGCGAAGGCACCGAGGTTCATTGCGGCGTACACCAACAGATACGTGACTGTGGCGGTGAGGGCGGCGTCGCCGACATCGCTGGCGACCGCCAGCGGCGCCAGCATGTAGCCCGCCTGGGCGACACCGGAGTAGGCGAGCATGCGGACCAGGTTGGTCTGACGCAGGGCGATCAGGTTGCCGACGGTCATCGAGGCCGCGGCGAGAATCCAGATCAACGGTTCGTAGACGTCGTCACGGCCGAAGAAGCCGACGAAGAGCAGATTCAGCAACGCCACGAAGCCTGCCGCCTTCGACGCGACCGAGAGGAAGGCCGTGACCGGCGTCGGGGCACCCTCGTAGGTGTCGGGGGCCCAGGTGTGGAACGGGAACGCCGAGACCTTGAAAGCGAAACCGATGATCACGAAGATCACGCCCATCACGACAATGGCGGACGGCGAACCATCGACGCTGACGGCNTCGTTGATNTCGGTCAGCAGGGTCGAGCCGGCGCCGCCGTAGAGCAGCGACATGCCGTAGAGCATGATCGCGGAAGCGAACACACCCATCAGGTAGTACTTCAGGCCCGCCTCGTTGCTCTTGAGGTCACGCTTGCGCCAGGTGGCGAGCATGTACGCAGGGATCGAGAGCAGNTCNAGCGCAACGAAGACNGTGATGAGATCACGGGCCGACGCCATCAGGACCATGCCGAGGATCGAACTCAGCAACAGGCCGTANTACTCGTTCTCCCAGTAGTCGCCTTCNGCGACATAGTTGGTNGACAAGAGCACGACCACNTAGCCGGCGAGCAGGAACATCGCCTTCATCACNAGGGCGTAGTTGTCGACCACGAAGGCCCCGCCGAACATCACGCGATCCTCGCCATCGAGGGCGAGGGTGATGATCGGGATCATGGTGACCAGCAAGGCGATGGAGGCGACCGACGAGGTCAGACGACGGCCCCGCTCGAGCCAGACGATGTCCATCACGGTGACGAGCGCGCCGAACGCAAGGAGCGTGAGCTCCGGCGCNACGGCATGCCAGTCGATGGCGGGTCGAACGAAATCGACCTCTTGGGCGAGCTGGGCGAGCATCAGGTTCAGCCTCCGAGGGCGGCCGTGGTGGCGTCGGCGACACCGTCACAACCGTTCTCAAACTGCAGACAGTTGTTGAGCGACTCGACGACGGCCGGGTCGGTGACTTCGAAGATCAGGCCGGGGGCCACGCCGAAGAGCACGATGAGGAAGAGGAAGGGTGTCCACGACGCCCANTCGAGCGGCGTGACNTCGACGATCTCGGGNTCNTTGGCGAACTCCTCCGAGGGCTCGCCCATCGCNGTCCGCTGGAGCAGCCACAGGAGGTAGCCGGCGGCGAGCACCGTNCCGACGGCNGCGACGACCATGTAGCCGCGGAACGTCTCGACNGGGAGACCGTTGGCGGGCTGATAGGCCGACAGGATCGCCGGGAACTCACCCCAGAAGCCGGCGAGACCGGGCAGGCCGAGCGACGCCATCGACGTGAAGCCGAGAATCCAACCGAGGCGNGGCGCCTGGNTGAGCATGCCGCCGAGACGNCNGATCTCGAGGGTGTGATAGCGGTCCTTCACCGANCCGGCGATGAAGAANAGCATGCCGGTGATGAGACCGTGGGCNACCATGCCGAAGATGGCGGCNTTGATGCCGAAGTCNGTNAGGGTCGAGATGCCGAGCATCACGAACCCCATGTGCGCCACCGACGAGAACGCGATCAGGCGCTTCATGTCGNNCTGGGCAAGACAGCCGAGGGCGCCGTAGATGATNCCGATGACGGCAAGCAGGCCGATCACCGGGGCCCAGGCCTCGGCGGCTTCGGGAAGCATCGGGATCGAGATGCGGATGAAGCCGTACGTGCCGAGCTTGAGCAGCACGGCGGCCAGGATCACCGAACCCTGTGTGGGCGCCTGCGTGTGGGCATCGGGCAGCCAGGTGTGGAACGGGAACATCGGCACCTTGACGCCGAAGCCGATGAACATGCCGCCGAAGATCAGCAACTGGCTGCTGCGGGCGATGCCGGCACCGGCGGTGTCGGTGAGNTCACGCATGTCGAACGTGCGCAGGAACTCNCCGGTGACGGGATCCTTGGCGAGGAAGAACAGNGCCAAGAAGCCGAGCAGCATCAGGGCCGAACCGAACAGGGTGTAGAGGAAGAACTTCAGCGANGCGTANCGNCGNTCGTCGCCACCCCACACCGCGATCATGAAGAACATCGGGAGCAGGACGACCTCGAANAAGACGAAGAAGAGGATGAGGTCCTGCGCCACGAAGGTGCCGATCATGCCGGTNTCGAGGATCAGCATGAGGATCAGGAACGACTTCGTGTTNCCCGGCGACGGGATGTGGNTCCACGAGTACAGGAANACCAGCGGCATCACCANCACGGTGAGGGCGATNAGCGGCAGCGACATGCCGTCGACACCGAGCGTGTACCCGGCGNCNATGACGTCGATCCACGGCTCATCGACCACCCACTGGAGTTGACCAGCCTGGTCGTAGTTGAAGTCGAACAGCATCGCGATGCCGAGACCGAGGGCGACGAGGCTGACCGCGAGCGCCCANCGCTTGTGGAGTTCGTCGTCGTCGTTCGGCATCGCCATGGCGATGACNGCACCGAGGAGCGGTACGAACGTGACAGCGGTGAGGATCCAAGAGTCCATTGCAGTGTGTTCCCGTTACTGAGGTGAGAGCTAGAGGGCCAGAAGGAGGACGAAGGCGCCGGCCAGGATGGCCGCACCGGCGAACATGATCGCCGCGTAGTTCTGCACGCGGCCGGTGTTGATGTGTCGGAGTTCTTCGCCGATCGCGTCGGACGTNCGACCGGAGGCGTTGATGGCGCCGTCGACGACGCCCTGATCNATCTTTTCGTAGACGAGCTTNCCGCTCTGCACGGCGGTGCGNCCGGCGCCGTCGACCGTGCCGTCGAGCACGTTCTGGTTCACCCAGTACGCNGCCTTGGCGATCGGGCCCTTCGTGCCNCCAGCGATGATGCCGGTGTAGAGGTGATCGAGGTAGTACTTGTTCACCAGCANCTTGTGNCCGGCGCGNGCNAACGCATTCGTGGTGGTGACCCCGTTGGGAAGCCCCACGAGGTGCTCGCCGGTGCGTTTCGCCAGACGATCGACCTTCACGAAGTAGTAGGTGAACGCAGCGCCGGCGCCAGCGACAGCGACCAGCGAGGCCACGATCGCCAGCCACCAACTCGGGGTGGCGTGGCCGACGGCCGGGAAATACGACGAGCCCGCCGGCTCGATGAAGTGCAGGAAGCGTTCCTGCCATCCCCCAGGATCCTTCTTCGAGCCGGTGAGGAACCCGGGCGGGAAGTTGACGAAGCCGACGAGGATCGAGAACGCCGACAAGATGTAGAGCGGGTACAGGATTCGCGGGCCCGACTCATGGGGCTCACCGTGATGGCCGTGGTCGTCGGCATGGTCATCAGCGTGATCGTCGTGATGACCGCCGCGGTACTCGCCATGGAAGGTCAGGTAGACGCAACGGGTCATGTAGGCGGCAGTGAGGGCTGCGCCGATCATGCCCATGACAAAGTGGAAGGTGTAGCTGCCCGGCGCCGAGCCGCTGCCGCCGAGGATGCCCCAGCCACCGGTGTTGACCAGGATCTCGTCCTTGGACCAGAAGCCGGCGAGCGGGAAGAGACCGGCGAGCGCGAGCGAGCCGATGACGAACGTGACGTAGGTCTTCGGCATGAATTTGCGCATGCCGCCCATGTCCTTCTTCATGTCGAAGCTGTGNACNGCGTGGGCNACNGAGCCCGANCCGAGGAACAGGTTGGCCTTGAAGAAGGCGTGGGTGAAGAGGTGGAAGACCGCCGCCGTCCAGGCGCCGACNCCNAGGGCCATCGCCATGTACCCGAGCTGNGAGACGGTCGAGTANGCGAGCACCTTCTTGATGTCGTCCTGAACGAAGGCGAGNAGGCCCGCACCGACNAGGGTCACGGCACCGACCGTGGCGAGGAAGTTGATGCTCGAGCCCTCGATCTGCATGCCCTCCCAGAAGACCGGGAAGAGGCGGGCGACCATNTAGATGCCGGCGACGACCATCGTGGCGGCNTGGATNAGCGCCGAGACCGGCGTGGGTCCGGCCATGGCGTCGGGCAGCCAGGTGTGCAGCACGAACTGGCCCGACTTCGACATCACGGCGATCGTGAGNNAGGCCGCNGCNACCACGAGTGCGGTGTGGCTCACACCGCCCTGGAGGATGTTCTCGTTGATCGTGATCGTGTCGAAGGTCATGCCCTTGCCGGCGGCGAAGAACAGCGTGATCATGCCGACGAGAAGGCCGACATCGCCGACACGGTTGGTGATGAAGGCCTTCAGCGCAGCGTCGCTGTTGGGCTTCTCCTCCCACCAGTGNCCGATCAGGGCGAACGAACACACGCCGACGAGTTCCCAGCCGACGATCATCTGGAGAATGTTGTCNCTGAGGACGAAGAACAGCATCGAGGCGGTGAACAGCGACAAGAACGCGAAGAAGTGCGTGTAGCGGCGATCGCCNCCGACGTAATCCGTCGAGTAGATGTGCACCAGCAGCGAGATCATCGTGACGACGAACAGCATCATCACGCTGAGGCCGTCGACCATGATGCCGGCGTTGAACTCCACACCGCCGGACTGCAGCCACTGGGTGGTCTTCTGCACGGCCACATAGGCCTGACCGTCGCCGTCAGCCGCTTCCGCTGCNGTGCCCACGGCNAGGGTGACGTTGTCGACGGCNGAACCTGCGCCGTCGTCGACNAGGACNGCNGCCTTCTCGCCATACGTGTCGAGCGTGAAGTTGTCGCGGTGGTCCATCCANGCNGCGCCGGTGAGGATCGCNAGGATGAAGCTGATNGAGACGGCCGTGATGCCGAACTCGGCGCCCTTGAAGGGCATCTTCTTGCCNAAGAAGAGGATNAGGACGAACGAGATCGCCGGCAACAGGGCGATCAACCACGCGTTCTCAAGGAGCCAGTTGGCCTCGTTGGTGACGGTGGAGACTTCGGAAACCGCGCCNGCGGCGAGATGAGGAAACACGACCTACTCAGCCCTTCAGCAGGTCGGCCTGGGTGAGGTCGATACTGCGGCGGTTGCGGTACATGAGGAGCACGATGGCGAGACCGATGCCGACTTCGGCNGCGGCCACNGCGATCGTGAACAGGGCGAACACCGANCCACCGACNTCGGTGCGGAACGCACCGAACGCCACGAGGTTGATGTTGACGGCGTTGAGNATCAGCTCGACCGACATGAGCACGAGCATGCCGTTCTTNCGGGCGAGCACGCCGTACACGCCGAGGCAGAACAAGACGGCGCTGAGGAGCAGGAACTGGTTGAGCAGCATGGTGATCCTCAGTCTTTCCGGGCCACGACGATGGCCCCGATGAGGGCAGCGAGNAGAAGNACCGACACCGCTTCGAAGGGGACGATGTACTGGCTGAAGATGGCGTCGGANACCTCGGTGACGCCCTGNGGTTGGTCGATGTCGACCCGGGTGTCCTCNAAGGAGTCGACCAANGCCATCGCCATCACGGCGAACAACAANACNCCGACNATGGCNGCCATCGCCCGCTTCTCGCCGGCAACNGTCTCGTCGTCGCCCATCGACGCACGCGTGAGCATGACGCCGAACAGGAACAACACGATCACGGCACCGATGTAGACGAGCACTTGCGTGACCGCGACGAACTCGGCCCCNAGGAAGAGGAACTGCACCGCNACGCCGGCCAGCACGACGACCAGCCAGAGNGCGGCGTGCACGACGTTGGCGGTCGTGACCACCCGGAACGCCGCATAGATCATCGTCACCGCGATCACCGCGAAGAAGATGTTCTGTGCCACATAGAGATCGGTCTCCGAGGAGACCTGGGCCAACAACTGCATCACGTCGAGGGAACCTTCTTGACCTTGGCTTCCGAGCCCGCCTCGTANGGTTCGAACTCCGGCACCGTCTCCATCCACTCCGCGAGGCGCGACTTGTCGTGNAGGAGATCAGCGATTCGAGGNTCGGAGAACTCGTACTCCGGGCTCCAGAACAGCGCTTCGAANGGGCAGACCTCGACACAGATGCCGCAGTACATGCACAGCGCGAAGTCGATGTCGAAGCGATCGAGGGCGTTGACCTGGCGGGGCTTGCCNCCNGCNCGGCGNGGCGGCGCCTTCTCCTTGTGNCCCTCGATNTAGATGCACCAGTCNGGGCACTCNCGNGCGCANAGCATGCACGCCGTGCAGTTCTCCTCGTGCANGGCGATCACACCGCGGGCTCGGGTNGGCGGNGCTTCCTTNTCGTGCGGGTACTGCACGGTGTCGGCNCCCTTGACCGGGTTGGGGATCGGCTTCTTGGGATCCGGGAAGATCGTGCGGAGCATGGTGCCGCCGGTGACACCGAGGCCCTTGACGATTCCGGTCGGTAGGTAACGTCCCATGACTGGCTCCTAGAAGACGATCTTGAGAACGGCGGTGACCACGATGTTGGCCAGCGACAGCGGAATGAGNACCTTCCAGGCCANCTGCTGGAGCTGNTCCTCNCGGAAGCGGGGCAGCGAGAATCGGGCCCAGAAGATGATGAAGGTGAGNACGACCACCTTGGTGACCATNACGANCGGNCCCAGNAGATTCCAGACATTGTCGTCGAACTCGAGGCCCGGGATCGGCGCCCACCAACCACCGAGGAACANCACCGACGCNATGGCGCTGAAGACNCCGGCGGTGGCGAACTCACCGATGAAGAANAGCAGGAAGCGCATGCCNGAGTACTCGGTCATGTAGCCGGTGACCAGCTCGGACTCCGCGATCGGCATGTCGAACGGGGTCTGGGTGAGTTCNGCCTGCATNGCGATCATGAAGATNANGAAGGCNACGAACTGGGTGAGGATGTACGGGTTGCCGATGCCGCCCCAGCCGAAGATCTCGCCATCGGCCTGGGCCTGCACGATGCCCTGCATGTTCATCGTCTCGGCCTGGATGACCACGCCCATGACNGCGAGGATCAGCGGNAGTTCNTAGGCGATGAGCTGGCCCGTGGCGCGCAGGCCACCGAGCAGCGAGTACTTCGANGCCGAGCCCCAGCCGGCCATGAGGATGCCGATGACCGACACCGACGACACCGCCATGGCGAGGTAGATNCCGAGCTCGGAGTTGATGAACCAGGCNTCGGGACCGCCGGGCACGACGACGACCAACAGGAACGTCGACATGAGCACGACGAACGGGGCGGCNGCGAAGACGAACCGNTCGGCCTTGCGCGGGAAGATGTCTTCCTTCTGNAGGAACTTGCCGACNTCGGCCAGCANCTGCAGCGAGCCGAACGGNCCGGCCTCCATNGGGCCGAGACGGCTCTGCATGAACGACACCAGCTTGAACAGGTGCAGGTACACCAGGGTGCCNGCGACGAGCAGCACCGCGGCGAGGCCGGCGCCGACACGGATACCGGTCTGTTGCCAGTACGCGAGCTCCCCCAGGATCGCGACGTCGGTCATCTGTCGATGTCCCCCAGGATGAAGTAGAGCGAGCCNAGGATCGTGACNATGTCGGGCACGTAGACGCCCTTGAGCAGCCAGGGCGTNATCGAGATGTTGTTGAACGACGCCGAACGGATCTTCACCCGGTACGGGGTGAGATCNCCCTTCGANACGACGTAGTACCCCATGACNCCCAGCGGNTTNTCGGTCTCNACATAGGCNTCGCCGGCGGGCACCTTGATGATGCGCGGGACCTTGGCCATGACCGGNCCACTCGGCAGCCCGTCACAGAGCTGGTCGACCATCTTGGTGCTCTCGCGCACCTCCTGGAGGCGCACCCAGAANCGGGCGAAGGAGTCGCCGTCGGGGTGGGTCCAGACCTTCCAGTCGAGCTCGTTGTGCACGAGTCCGCANGGATTGTCGCGGCGGGTGTCCCAGTCGACNCCCGAGGCACGGATGTTGGCGCCCGACAGGCCATAGCTCAGACCGACGTCGGCAGGGATCACACCGATGCCACGGCAACGAGCCTCGAAGATCTCATTGCCCTGGAGCAGGCCTTCGATCTCGTCGCAGAAGCTGCGGATCTTCTTCATCGCCCGCTTGGTCTCGGCGATCCANCCTGCGGGCAGATCGTCCTTGAGNCCGCCGATGCGGTCGAAGTTGGGGTGGAANCGGCCNCCGGTGGCCGCCTCNATCTGGTTGAGCACATGCTCGCGGTCGCGGAAGGCGAAGAAGGCCGGNGTGACCGCACCGACCTGCAGACCCATATCGCCGAGGAACAGCGAGATGTTGGCGATNCGGCTCATCTCGAACANGATCGTGCGAATCCACGCGGCGCGCGGCGGNGCCTCGACATCCATCAACTTCTCCGCCGCAAGGATGAAGGGCACCTCATTGGCGAAGCTGCCCACCCAGTCGATGCGGTTGATCAGCGTGGTGACCTGCGGGTACGTGCGNACCTCGGCGAGCTTCTCGTAGCCGCGGTGCATGTANCCCATGATCGGATCAGCNGCGATGACCTGCTCGCCNTCGAGCTTNGCNACGATGCGCAGCGTGCCNTGGGTNGCNGGNTGCTGGGGACCGATGTTGAGGGTCATNCCCTCGGTTTCGATCTCCACGTTNACGCGGGCGTCGGCCGCCTGGGCGGCGATNTAGCTCAGCTGCTCNCGATCGGAGATGGCGGTCATTCNGCTGCCTCCGTGGTCTCAGCGGCATCTGCCGGNTCGTCGTCGCCGGGCATCTGCTCNACGTCGACGATGCCGGGCCATGGCTTCAGGCGTCGGGCNAGCAGNGGGTAGTCCTTGCGCAGCGGATTGCCTTCGAATCCGGCCGGCAGNTAGATGTGGCGGAGGCCGGGGTGACCCTCGAAGGAGATGCCGTACATCTCCCAGCACTCACGCTCGTGCCAGTTGGCGCCGGCGTACACCGTGACCCAACTGTCGATCGACAGATCATCGTCGGGNACNTCGGCCTTCAGCGTGACNCCGAGNCCGTTGACGATGTCGTTGACCCGGGCGAACACCTGGAACCGGGTGTCGCCGCCGGCAACGCCCTGCTCGATGGCCATGTCGATCTCGGAGGCCTCGTCGTGACCGAGGCTGAGATCGACCTGGGCNTCCATGTCNCGGCCGAANGGCGAAGGCTTCCAGTCGATGGCCGACAGGAAGTTGAAGTACTCGAAGCCGAGNCCGGTCTTGAGGTANGCGCCGGNGGNGGCCCAGGCGCTGCGGTCGACGCGGACCCACAGNTCGTCGCCGGGNGAGAGGTGGGANCCGACGACGGCATCGCCGAGCTCGGTCTGGATCTTGGCGAGCAGCGCTTCNCGGGCCTCGTCGGACTCGACGACCTCGGCCTCTTCTTCGACGGGCGTNTCAGTCGACGACAATCGGCTCACCCTTCCAACGCTCGGCCATGTCCTCGTTCTGGATGCGCTCCTGCAGCAAAACGATGCCCTCGAGCAGGGCTTCGGGGCGGGGCGGGCAGCCGGGGACGTAGACGTCGACCGGGATGATCTGATCGACGCCCTTCGTCACGGAGTAGGAGTCCCAGTACGGGCCGCCNCAGTTGGCGCACGAACCCATCGAGATCACGTANTTGGGNTCGGGCATCTGTTCGTACAGACGCTTGACCGACGGCACCATCTTGTCGGTGACNGTGCCGGAGATGACCACGAGGTCGGCCTGGCGAGGCGAGGCNGGCAGCGGNATGACACCGAGACGCATCACGTCGTAGCGNGGCGANGCAAACGCNGCGCCCATCTCGATCGCGCAGCAGGCGAGNCCCCACTGNTACACCCACATCGAGTACTTGCGGCTCATGTTGAGCAGCGACGTGATCGGCTTNGGGATCTTNCCNGATTCGACTAGGCCCACTTGAGTACTCCCTTGCGCCAGGCGTACAGAAGGCCNAGCAAGAGGATGAAGATGAANATCGCCATCTCGATCAGGCCNAAGGTTCCGTAGGCCTCAAGGCGGGTCGCCCACGGGAAGATGAANACGGCCTCGACGTCNAACATGACNAAAAGCAGCGCAAANACGTAGTACCGGATGTTGGCCTGGGACCACATGTCGCCNGTCGGCTCGACACCGGACTCGTAGGCCTCGGTCTTGGCCAGCGTGGGCTTGTTGGGGCGCAAGATCTTGCCCANCCCNAGGAACACACCGACGAGCGCGACNCCGACGAGGCCAAANATGCCAACCGTCAGGTAGCTACGAAGAAAATCCGACACGAGGGNNGACCCTACTGTTGGGGTTTCGGGCAGAACAAAGCCGGGAAGNGCACNTTCCCAGCCCGAGCGAGGCTACCTGCGAACCGCCCGATTCGAAGGGATCGAGGACGATTTCCCCAGCCNGATTCCNACGTTTCTTNGCGCTGCGGNGGNCNNNNCNAGCCNCCGTCGNCATCAATCGNCGAACGGGACNACCCTCGACGCCAGCCAACGACCGGTGCCGGCCANCAACAGNGCCGGNAGCGAGCGACCGAAGATCGGNTCGAGGCGTCCNAGCACCCCCGTACCCGAGACGCGCCAGAGGTCGAGCANNATCGCAGCACCTGCCTGCAAGGTGACNACCCACGCNATCACGACNGTCGCCGTNCGCANCGACGGCACCAGATCGACCTGCGGTGTCGTGGCGACGAGCACGGCCGCCCCGATCACCATGAGTCCGGTGGTGGGCGANGCATTGCGNGTGAGCTCGGCNAGNTCGTCGCTGAANACCCCCCAGCGTTCGTCGATGAAACCCGACAGNGGGCCGAGCATCCGCAGCACNGCGCAGACGAGNAGNACGANGATGAGGGCCTCNCGCGCCTCGTCCCAGCTGACCGGGAGCGCCGAGGACTCGGTGTCGTCGCTCATCGGGAGCGCGGTCAGCCTGCGGCGATCAGAACAGGGACNGCGTCNCGGGTGATGTCNTCGAGTTCGCCCGGAACGAGGCCGAAGCCGACCGTGATCACGANGGCCACGATGATNGCNAGACCAGCGGNNCGCGGCACACGGATCGTCGGNGCATCGTCCTCGNCCTGACCGAGGTACATCGACAAGATGATGCGCAAGTAGAGGAACGCCGACACAACCGCCGTGACCATGGCAGCGATGGCGAGCCAGTACGAGCGGGCCTCAACCGCCGCGCCGATCACCGCGAACTTGGCGACGAAGCCCGACGTCAGCGGCACCCCGGCCTGAGCGAGAAGGAAGACGGTCAGGGCGAGCGCCAGGGCCGGCCGACGAGTGCTGAGGCCGTCGAGGTGATCGAGGCTCGTGCCACGATCACCCTCGCCCGACACGATACTCAACACGCCGAAGCTGCCGATCACGAGGAAGGTGTAGGCGACGGCATAGAACAGCACCGACGAGATGCCTTCGTCCGAGGCGGCCTGGACACCGACAAGGATGAAGCCCGCGTGGCTGATCGAGGAGTAGGCGAGCATGCGCTTCGCGTCGCGCTGCACGATCGCCATGAACGAGCCGACCACGAGGGTGAGGATCGCCAGGCCGTAGACCGCGGGCTGCCAGTCGTCGGCGTGGTCGGCGAACGTCGTCACGAAGACCCGGACCAACGCCGCAAAGCCGGCCGCCTTGACCGCCGAGGCCATGAAGGCCACCACCGGGGTAGGCGCACCCTGGTAGACGTCGGGGGTCCAGGCGTGGAACGGGGCCGCCGCAACCTTGAAACCGAGCCCGACGAGCAGCATCGCCATGCCCGCCATCAGCAGACCGTCCTCGACAAGACGGTTCTGCTCGAGGAAGTCAGCGATCACGATCAGGTTCGTGGAGCCGACGGCGCCGTAGGTCAAGGCGATGCCGTACAGCAGGAACGCCGAAGAGAACGCGCCGAGCACAAAGTACTTGAGACCGGCCTCTTGGCTCTCGGAGCGACGCATGTGCATCGCCGCCATCACGTACACCGCGATGCTCAGCGTCTCGAGGGCGAGGAACAACACGATGAGGTCGTTCGCGCTCGCCATGACGGCACCACCAGCGCCCGAGAACAGCATCAGGACGTACATCTCGGCGCCGGCCATGCCCTCACGTTCGAGGTAGTCGTCGAGAAGCAGGGCGACGAGCACGATGGCGCCGGCAATGACACCCGTGATCACCAGCGAGAAGCCGTCGGCACCGAGCTGATCGCCGACGAGGCCGAAGGCACCGTCGACCTCGTACCGGTCGGTCCACAC
>PABW01000099.1 GCA_002699625.1 Acidimicrobiaceae bacterium | reverse complement strand
CTCCCATCATCAGCTTGGAAGGCTGAGGTTCTAGCCGTTGAACTACACCCGCGAGTAAGGTCAGGGTAGCGGCGTCGCCGTCATGGTGTCGCGTCGGGTTGTCTGCACGTCGCTCGTCGCCCTCGAAGCCCGGCCGATCGCGTTCTCCGGGTCTGCGATGAACATCGGGCGGGAGTGGAACGAAACGTCTTTGAGCCGCCAGTGTTGTCGGTGGTCATAGCCGGACCGGAGCGTCACCCCATCCCGTTAGGCTTCGACCCGATGAAGAGCACTGTGGAGACCCTCGACGACAACCGGGTGAAGCTCTCGGTTGAAGTCGACGAAGAAATATTCGATGTCGCCGTCGACGCTGCGTTCAAGCGCATTGCGAAGGAGGTCCGCATGCCGGGCTTCCGTCCCGGCAAGGCGCCGCGTCGCCTGCTCGAGGCGCAGTTCGGTAGCGCAGTCGGCCGCGAAGAGGCCCTGCGCGAGGCGATGCCTGAGTACTACGCCCAGGCCGTGATCGAGCACGACGTCGACGTCGTCGCACCGCCGGAGATTGAGATCACCGGCGGCCAGGAGGACGGCCCCGTGCAGTTCGACGCTGTCGTCGAGATCCGGCCCTCCGTCAGCGCTGCCGGCTATGACGGTCTGCGGGTCGAGATCCCGAACCCGGTCGCCAGCGCCGAAGAGATCGACGAGCAGATCGACAACCTGCGTCGCAACTTCGCCGAGCTGTCCGTCGTCGAGCGGGCTGCCGCTGACGAAGANCANGTCACGATCGATATCGAGGCAANNCACGGNGACGAACCCGTCCCNGGTCTCACCACNACNGACTACGACTANCTNCTCGGTTCGGGCGCNGTCGTGCCNGAGATCGACGAGAACCTNCGGGGNGCCTCCGCCGGCGACGAGNTCGAGTTCTCNGCCGACCACCCGGATCCNGAAGAAGAAGAGCCGCTGCAGTTCTCGATCACCGTCAAGGAGGTCAAGGAAGCCGTCCTTCCCGACCTCGACGACGANTTCGCCAAGGCCAACTCCGAGTTCGAGACGGTCGAGGANCTNCGCGCCGACATGGCNGANCGCATGAACACGATGCGNATCCAGCAGGCCAACATGGCGGTGCAGCAAAACACCGCCGAGGCGCTCGCNGCNCTCGTCACCGACGAGATCCCGGANTCNATGATCGANAACGAGATCAACGCNCGCATTCAGGATCTNGTCCAGCGNCTGCAGCAGCAGGGGATGGACGTCGGTGCNTACCTCGANGCGGTCGGCCAGACCGCNGAGACGTTGGCTGCGGAATTCCGNGAGCCNGCNGAGCAGGCNGTCAANGTTGANCTCGCNCTTCGNTCGGTNGCNGATCTCCAGGGGCTGGTNCCCGACGACGANCGCATCGANGANGTCATNGCCGAGATGGCNGGCCCGAGCGGTCAGGANCCTGACGAACTCAAGGCNCGNCTCGCCGAGGTCGGTCAGATCTCNGCNCTTCGCNCCGATCTCGCNAAGCAGGCNGCCATGGAATGGCTCACCGACAATGTCGAACTCGTCGACGAGGATGGNGANGCCATCGANCGTGAGGCTCTGGAATTCCCCGCCCGCGGTGCCGAAGAGGACTCAGAAGAGGAAGAGTGACAGGTATGGACATCAACCCCCGCAACTATCTCGTCCCCACCGTCGTCGAGCAGACCAACCGCGGTGAGCGCGGCTACGACCTCTACTCGAAGCTGCTGAAGGANAACATCATCTTCATCGGNACGCCGATCGANGATCAGATCGCCAACCTGATCTGCGCCCAGNTGCTGCACCTNGAGTCGGAGAACCCCGACAAGGACATCAACCTNTACATCAACAGNCCGGGCGGCGACATCAACGCCCTGTTCGCGATCTACGACACGATGTCCTANATCAAGCCCGACATCACCACGATCTGCTTCGGNCAGGCCGCGTCTGCNGCCGCAGTCCTGCTCGCCTCCGGNGCCNANGGCAAGCGTCTGGCACTCCCGCACGCNCGCATNCTGATCCACCAGCCCTACGCCGGCGCACANGGNCAGGCNTCCGACATCGAGCTCATCGCCGCNGAGATCCAGCGNATGAAATCNAGCCTCGAAGAGGTGCTGGCNCANCACACCGGCCAGACCGTCGAGAAGATCTCCGCCGACACCGATCGTGACTTCGTNATGACCGCGCACGAGGCAAAGGAGTACGGGATCATCGATGAGGTCATCGAAACGCGTAATGTGGTGGANAACAGCGGGCCGATCACGGCCATCAGCTGAAGTCTGAGGGGGGCGACTGCGTGGCCAAGTTCGGTGAGGGTGGAGAACTCCTGAAGTGCTCGTTTTGCGGGAAGTCGCAAAAGCAGGTCAAGAANCTGATCGCCGGNCCCGGCGTCTACATCTGNGACGAGTGCATTGATCTCTGCAACGAGATCATCGAAGAAGAACTCGCNGACACCTCCGACNTTTCNCTCGGTGAGCTGCCATCGCCTCGCGAGATCTACGCCTTCCTGAACGACTACATCGTCGGCCAGGATCAGGCGAAGCGGATCCTGTCCGTTGCGGTCTACAACCACTACAAGCGCGTNGAGCTGGGGAACAGCCTCGATGGCGAGGTCGAGCTGTCGAAGTCCAACATCTTGTTGATCGGCCCNACNGGCTGNGGCAAGACCNTGATGGCCCAGACCCTNGCCCGCATGCTCAACGTGCCGTTNGCGATCGCNGACGCCACCGCCCTCACCGAGGCCGGCTANGTCGGCGAAGANGTCGAGAACATCCTGCTGAAGCTGATNCAGGCCGCCGACTACGACGTCAAGAANGCGGAGACCGGNATCATCTANATCGACGAGATCGACAAGGTCGCCCGCAAGAGCGAAAACCCGTCNATCACGCGTGACGTNTCGGGCGAAGGCGTGCAGCANGCCCTGCTCAAGATCCTCGAGGGCACNTCGGCNGCCGTGCCGCCCCAGGGNGGNCGCAAGCACCCGCATCAGGAGTTCNTGCAGATCGACACCACCAACGTGCTGTTCATCTGNGGNGGCGCNTTCGCCGGNATNGAGAAGATCGTGGAGAANCGAATNGGNGCNAAGGGNGTNGGTTTCGGTGCNGATATCCGNCGNCCGGAAGACAAGGATCTNGGNGCGATCTTCAGCGACGTCAAGCCCGAGGANCTCGCCAAATTCGGCCTGATCCCCGANTTCATCGGCCGNATGCCGGTCGTCGGCGCAGTCAACCACCTCGANCNNGATGCGCTCGTCGANATTCTCACCGAGCCGCGCAANGCCCTCGTGAAGCAGTACCGCAAGATCTTCGAGTTCGAGAACGTCGANCTCGAGTTCACNCCCGAGGCNCTCGANGCGATCGCCGAAGAGGCNATCAAGCGNAACACCGGCGCCCGTGGTCTGCGGTCGATCCTCGAGGAAACCCTCCTGGAGACGATGTACGACATCCCTGGCCGCGACGACGTCGCCAAGGTTGTCGTCACNCGCGAGTGNGTGGTCGACGACGACNTCGCTCCCGAGGTNGTCACGCTCGGNGCCGACCGCCGCGCCAGNTAGCACCCCGTGGAGTTCGACGAGGCGCTCGCTCGGCTCGATGCGCTGATCAACTACGAGACCGTTCCGCGGGCNGGCNCAATNGACGGCCTCACGCTCGAGCCCATGCAGCAACTGATGAGCCTGCTCGGCGATCCACAGCAGGCCTATCCGGTGATCCACATCACCGGCACCAACGGCAAAGGCTCGACCACCCGCATGATGGAGTCGCTGCTCCAGACGATGGGGCTNCGGGTCGGCACGTACACCAGCCCCCACCTCGAATCGGTCGTCGAACGCATTCGCCNCGACGGGGAGCCGATCAGCGCCGATGCTTTCGGTGAGGCNATCGGTACGGTCCTCACTGCGATCGAGGCGANCGGCCNTCAACCCATGACCTGGTTCGAGANCGTCACCGCTGCTGCGTTGTTGGAATTCGCCAACGAGGCGGTCGACGTTGCAATCGTTGAGGTCGGCATGCTCGGCCGTTACGACGCCACCAATGTCGTATCAGCGCAGGTGGCTGTCATCACCAACATCGGGCTCGACCACAGCTCTGGAGAAGGGGAGTGGCGTCGAGCAATCGCCTCCGAGAAGGCAGGCATCATCGAGCCTGCGTCCACCCTGGTGCTCGGCGAGCCCGATGAGTCCCTGCATCCGATCTTCGTCGACGAGGGACCCGCACGAGCCGTCGTCCGCATTGAGGCCTTCGACCTCACCGACGATCGCCTTGCTGTCGGCGGCCGCCTGCTCGGCGTACGCACGCCGCGGGGCCTCTACGACGAGGTGTTCTTGTCGTTGCACGGAGCTCACCAAGCCGAGAATGCCTCGTTGGCGCTGACGGCCGTCGAGGAATTCTTCGATTCGCCGCTGCCCGACGATGTCGTCGAGGAGGCCTTCGGCACGGTCGTCGTCCCCGGACGTCTCGAGGTCGTGCACCGCAGCCCCACGATCGTGGTCGACACTGCACACAACGTGCCGGGGGCTGCGGCCCTTGCCGAGTCGATTGCCGACGACTTCGGTCAGGGAGGCCGGCGCTACCTCGTCCTCGGGATGCAAGACGGGCGAGTGCCTGTCGACGTCGCTCGCGCGTTGCAGGTGTCGAACTATCAGCTGGTTGCGACATGCACGGCGCCCACTGCTCGCGGTGTGGATGCGGAGACGCTCGCTGATGCGGTTCGGGAGGCCGGCGGTCAGGCCGACGCCGTCTTCGATGTCGAGTCGGCGTTCGATCACGTCTACAACCAGGCCGAGGACGACGATCTGATCGTCGTCGCCGGTTCGAATCCGGTCGTCGGCATCGTGCGTGTCCTCGCCGAGGATCTCTAAGCCTGTCGTCGGGCACTGGCCGAACGAACGTCGAGCCGGGTCAGCTCACCGATAGCCTCGCAGCCATGAATCGCACGTTCATCATCTGCAAGCCCGACGCCGTCGAACGAGGCCTCGTCGGCCAGATCCTCAGCCGTTTCGAGACCAAGGGGTTCTCGATCGTTGCCGCCGAGCTGCGCACGCTCGACGCCGACACGCTCGCTCGTCACTACGAGGAGCACGTCGGCAAGGGCTTCTACGACGACCTGGTCACCTTCATGAGCCGCGGTCCGGCGCTTGTTGCTGTCATTGAGGGCCCGGAGGGCACCTGGGAGACCGTTCGCGAGATGATGGGCGCTACCAACCCGATGACGTCCGCCCCCGGCACGATTCGCGGCGATTTCGGCACCGAGTTCACCGAAAATCTGATCCACGGCTCCGACTCCGCGGAGTCGGCGGCCCGCGAGATCGGCATCTTCTTCCCCGAACTGGGCTGACCTCGGTCGGGATCGGGCGAGATCCCACCGGGAGAGCGCGCCCATCGCGCGAGAGACCTCACGTTCCGTAGTCAGATGGACACGGCCCGTCGGACTGTTGCAGTTTGGTGACCTTTCCGGCGTAGACTTTCGTCCTATGGGGTGGAAGCCAGCGGCTTCCACTGCCGCACACCCGCTCCCGTTCCCCTCGACTCGAGGCACTCTCATGGTTGCAGACTCCCTGCTTTCGACCTTCGGCGCCGTCATCGGACGGGACATGGCCGTCGACCTCGGCACCGCGAACACGCTCGTGTATGTGCGTGGCGAGGGCATCATTCTCGACGAACCGTCGGTGGTCGCCATCAACACCAACGACGGGCGGCCGCTTGCGGTCGGGCTTGAGGCCAAGCGGATGATCGGCCGCACACCCTCGAACATTCAGGCGATCCGCCCCCTGAAGGACGGTGTCATCGCCGACTTCGAGATCTGCGAGAAGATGCTCCGCTACTTCATCCAGAAGGTACATCAGCGCAAGTGGGCCAAGCCCCGCATGGTCATCGCCGTTCCGTCGGGCATCACCGGCGTTGAGCAGCGAGCGGTGCAAGAGGCCGCCGAGTTCGCCGGCGCCCGCAAGCCCGCCTACATCATCGAAGAGCCGATGGCGGCAGCGATCGGCGCCGGTCTCCCGGTCCAGCACCCGACCGGCAACATGATCGTCGACATCGGTGGTGGCACCACCGAGGTCGCCGTGATTTCACTTGGCGGCGTGGTTGCTAGCCAATCGGCGCGAGTCGGTGGCGATGAGCTCGACGATGCGATCATTCAGTACATCAAGAAGGAGTTCAGCCTGGCGCTCGGCGAGCGAACGGCTGAGGAGATCAAGATGCAGCTCGGCACGGCGTGGCCGCTCGAGCGTGAGATCCGGGCCGAAGTCCGCGGCCGCGACCTCGTCAGCGGTCTGCCCCGCACGATCGTCGTTTCCACCAACGACATCCGCGAGGCACTCGAGGAGCCCGTCGCGGCGATCTGCGACGCGGTGAAGTCGACCCTCGACAAGACTCCGCCCGAACTCGCGGCCGACATCATGGACAGTGGCATCACGCTTGCCGGCGGCGGTGCGCTGCTCAGGGGCATCGACGATCGCCTTCACGACGAAACCGGCATGCCGATCCGGATCGCCCCGGATCCGCTGTACGCGGTCGCCACCGGTTCGGGCCAGGTGCTGGAGGAGTTCGAAGCGCTGCGCGGTGTGGTCCTGAGCTCGGGCGAGCTCTAGTCGTCGCACCATGGCGCTGACCCAGCGCTCCATCGGGAAATCCCGACACCGCATGATCCTGCTGGTGCTGACGGCGATCACCCTGCTCTCGCTTGATCTGAGCAGCTTCGGCCCGCTCGGAACAGCGCAACGGCTTGTTCGCGACCTTCTGCACCCGATCACCGAGGTGGCGGGCGCAATCGTCTCGCCGTTCTCCGATGTGTGGAACGCCGTCTTCGACTACGACGACCTCGAAGCGCAGAACCGTCTGCTCACCGAGCGAATTCAACAACTCGAAGGCAACGAGCTCGCGGTCGAGGCCGAGCGAGCCGAGTTCGAACGGCTGCGCGCCGCGACCGGCGTCGACGTTCGCCCCGACCTCGCCCGGGTGACGGCAACCGTGGTTCGAGGCGGGGTCGGAAACTTCGACGACGACGTCATCACGATCGACAGAGGTAGCCAGGACGGCGTGCGCAACGGCATGGCCGTGATCACGAACGCAGGGCTCGTCGGTCGGGTCGAGCGCGTTGACGCCACCACCTCGGCCGTGCTGCTGCTCACCGACACCGATCTGATCGTCGGCGTCCGACTCGCCGACACCGACGAGGTCGGGCTCGGCCACGTCGACCCCGACGATCCGTCGATCTTCATCGTCGATACCGGCTTGGAATGGCCCGAGGATGGCAACGAGTCGCTGTTGCCGGCGCTCGACACCGTTGTCGTCACGGCGGCAACGAGTCGCTACCCGGCAGAAATTCCGCTCGGCCGTATCGTTGAGGTCCTGCCTGGCGACGAGGACATGCTCACCATGCACGTTCGCGTCGCCCTCGCCCACGACATCACCGACCTCGGCTTCGTCTCGGTGCTGCTCGCCGAGGGTGTCGACCAAGTTCCGCTCGACGAGCCCGTCCCGAGCACGTCGATTCCGCTCACCAGCACGACCTCCGCAGGGGAGGGCTCGTGAACACCCCGGTTCGGCTGGGCATCGTCTTCGTCGTGGCGCTCGTCATCCAACTGACGGTGTTCGTCGACGTGCGGATCTTCGGCGTCGCACCGGAGCTCCTTGCCCTCGTCGCCGTGGTCGCGGCGTTCTTCGTGGGCCCCGAACGGGGCCCGGTCATCGCCTTTGTCGCCGGCCTGCTGTGGGACGTCTACCTGCCGACTCCCCTCGGTCTCTCGGCGGTCGTCTTCGCCGTGGTTGCGTATGTCGTCGCCACGCTCAATGAGGGACTGTTCCACGACACTCGGGCCCAGCTCGTCGGTGTGGTCGCCGTCGGTAGTGCCGCCAGCGTGATCGGCTATGCCCTGCTCGGCGCGATCGTGGGGGAGGGCGGCCTGATCTCCGCCGATCTGATCGTGATCGCCCTCGTCGTTGGCGCGTGCAATGCCGTGCTCGCGCCGATCGCCGCACCGATCATGGCGTGGGCGCTCGCTGCGGAGGTTTATCGTCGATGACCGACGGCGCCCTCCGAATGCGGGTCTTTGCCTTCATCGCCCTCGTTTTGTTCGGCGGCCTCGTCGCCCGGCTGTGGTACCTGCAAGGACTCGAGGCTCAGCGCGAGGAACTCCAGGAGCGGGCCCAGACCAACGTGCTCGAAGAGGTCTACGAGGAGGCACCACGGGGCCGCATCCTCGACCGCAACGGTCGGGTCATCGTCGACAACAAGGTCGTTGAGGTGGTCACGATCGACCGCGGGATCGTCGACGACCTCGAACCGATCGAGCGCGACGAGATGTTTCTACGACTCGCCATCGCCATCAGTCGCTCGGGGCGACTCACCAAGGTTGGAGACATCGTCGACCAATACGGTGACCGTTCCTACGGCCCGTTCGAGCGGGTACCCGTCGCAGTCGACGTCAACCCCGAGCTGCTCGTATTCCTCGGCGAGCGCCAAGATCAGTTTCCCGGTGTGAACGTCGTGCAGCGCACCGTGCGGAGCTATCCCTACGGCACGACGGCCGCGCATCTGCTCGGCTATGTCGGCCCGATCACCCGAACCGAGTGGCAGGCCCGCAACCAGCTGATCGATCCGGACGACCCGGACGCGAAGCCGTACCAGCTCAACCACGAGATCGGGAAGACCGGCGTCGAACTCATCTTCGAAGATGAACTGCGCGGCGTGCCCGGCACCCGCTTCATCGAGGTCGACGCGAGCCGCAAGGTCGTGCGCGAATACGACTACGTGCCGCCGGTCCCGGGAAACGATGTCTGGCTGTCGATCGATCTCGATCTGCAAGCTCTTGCCGAACACGAACTTGCGACCGGCCTTGCCGCCGCCCGATCGCGTACCCCGCAGGACGGGGCCCCGCCGAACGCCGCAGCATCGGGCAGCGTTGTCGCCATCGACCCCCGAAACGGTGATTTGTTGGCGATGGCGTCGTTCCCGACCTACGAACCGGCGGATTTCGTCAACGGCATCACCGCCACCCAATTCCGCGAGCTCACGTCGGAGGACAACTTCTCGCCGATCCTCAACCGAGCGATCCAGGGCACGTATGCGCCGGGCTCGACGTTCAAGCTGATCACTGCGCTCGCTGCGCTGCAGGAGGGCGTGCTCGGTGAGGCAGGTCTTCGACGGCCGACCGACCTCTATCTCGACACAGGCACCTACACGTACTCGAACTGCTTCGAGGAATCGAGTACCTGTCTCTTCAGCAGCCCCTACACCGGCGGGGGTCGTCAGGTCGATCTCCCGGCTTCGCTGCGGGTCTCGAGCGACACCTACTTCTACGAGATCTCCGGCGAGGGTTTCTGGACCCGTTCGAGCGAGCCTGACGAGGACGGTCTTCGTCCCGACGAGGGAATCCAGCTGTGGGCGCGCGAGCTCGGTTTCGGCAGCGATTCGGGTTTGCAGATCC
>PABW01000098.1 GCA_002699625.1 Acidimicrobiaceae bacterium | reverse complement strand
TGGGCGGCTTCACGTTCCAGCCATCGGAACCCGGCAAGCTCGTGCTCATCGTCACGCTCGCAACCGTGTTCTCCAGCGACCGTGTCGGGTTTCAGCGCATGGCGGCCGGTCTGCTCTTGGCCGGGGTGCCGATCGGCCTCATCCTGTTGCAGCCTGACCTCGGCACGGTGCTCGTTTACATCGTCGTCACTGCCATGATGATCATGATGAGCAACATCTCGATGCGGCTCATCTTGCTCCTCGTGCTTGCTGCGATCACGGCGATCACGATGATCTTCACCTCCGACGTGCTCGAGGACTACCAGAAGGACCGATTGACGGTCTTCGTGCTCGATGACGAGGCCGTCGCCGAGTTGGGCGCCGACGCCGTGCGGGTCGCTTACAACGCCGAGCAATCCCAGATCGCCATCGGCAACGGTGGGCTGACCGGGACCGGCTTGTTCCAGGGCACACAGACCAGCTCGAACCTCGTGCCCGAACAGCAGACCGACTTCATCTTCTCGGTGGCGGGGGAGGAGCTCGGCTTTCGTGGCGCTTCGATCCTGCTCGTGTTGTTCGCCGTGGTCGTCGTGCGGATCTGGCGGGTCGCCGTCCGGGCCTCTGACGAGTTCGACCGTTTGATGGCAGTGGGCGTGATGTCGATGTTCGTGTTCCAGGTCTTCCAGTCCGCCGGTATGACGATGGGGATGTTGCCGGTCACGGGTATTCCGATGCCGTTTGTGTCGTACGGCGGATCGTCGATGCTCACCTCGATGATCGCGATCGGACTGATTCTGGGTGTCTACCGCCGCCGTTTCGACTACGTGCGAGCCTGAACCAGCATCTGTCGGTTCACAGATCGCGCCCCACGGGACGCACGGGGGATGAGCGAGCCCGACAGGTGATGACCGCCTCCGGATCCCGGCCGTGGATTCACCGGGCGATCGGAGCGCGCCGATAGCCTAAGACGATGCCATCCGGCGCCCCCTCCACCGATCTCTGGCCCCGCCTTGAGCCCCTCCTGCCTCAAGTGCAAAAGCCGGCGCGCTACATCGGGTGTGAGGACGGCATGCAGACCCCCGAACACGGACCAGACAAGACCTCGTGGCTGTTCACCTACCCGGACACCTACGAAATAGGGCTGCCCAACGCCGGGCTCCAGATCCTCTACGAGGTCATCAACGAACGCCCCGATGCCGCTGCCGAGCGCTCTTACGCCCCCTGGGTCGACATGGAAGAGCTCTTGCGCCGCGAGGGCCTGCCATTGTTCTCGGTCGACACCCACAAACCGGCCGGCGAGTTCGACATCATCGCCTTCAACCTCTCGGCCGAGTTGACCTACACGAACCTCGTCAACTGCATCGACCTCGCCGGCGTGCCGATCCACTCAGCTCGGCGTGCTGATGCCGATCCACTCATCGCAGTCGGTGGTCACTGCACCTACAACCCCGAACCGATCGCCGACTTCGTCGACCTGGTCGTGCTCGGCGATGGCGAAGAAGTCATTGGTGATATCACCGACCTCGTCGGCGAGTGGAAGCGCAACGGCAAGAACGCCGGCACTCGAGAAGGCCTGCTTCGAGAGCTCTCGAAGATTGAGGGCGTCTATGTCCCGTCGATGTACGAGGTCGAATACGACGGCGAGTTCCTCGCCGCTGTCACTCCCCGGTACCCCGACGTGCCCGAGAAGGTCGAAAAGCGCACCGTCGCCGACCTCGCCGATTGGCCGTACCCCAAGCAGCAGCTCGTCCCGATGACCGAGGTCGTCCACGATCGCCTCGCCGTCGAAGTTTTCCGTGGCTGCACGCGCGGGTGCCGCTTTTGCCAGGCGGGCATGATCACCCGTCCGGTTCGCGAGCGCCCGGCCGAGCAGGTCAGTCGCATGATCTCTGAGGGCCTCCAGCGCACCGGGTATGACGAGGTGTCGCTCACGTCGCTTTCCACCGCCGACTTCTCCGGGATCGAGAAGGTCGTCGCCGACACCGTTTCCGATCAAGGCGTGGGCCAGGTGTCGGTGGCGCTGCCATCGCTGCGAGTCGACGCCTTCACCGTCGGTATCGCTGCCGAACTCCAGCGGGCCCGTCGCACCGGCCTCACCTTCGCCCCCGAAGCCGGCTCCTGGCGCATGCGTCAGGTCATCAACAAGCTCATCCGTGAAGAAGANCTNTACGGCGCCGTCGAATCGGCCTACAGCCAGGGCTGGCGTCGCATGAAGCTGTACTTCCTCACGGGTCTCCCCACCGAGACCGACGACGACACCCTNGGCATNGCCGAGCTCGGTCGCAACTGTGTCGAGCTGGGNAAGAAGTACAACNCCTCNGCCTCGGTCACCGTCTCGGTCGGNGGCTTTGTTCCGAAGCCGCAGACCCCGTTCCAGTGGTTCGGNCAGAACACCGAGGAAGAGCTTCGCCGCAAGGTGGAGCTGCTCAAGAACGACCTGCGCGGCACNAAGGGTGTGCAGCTCAAGTGGCACGACACCCGGGCATCGCTCGCCGAAGGCATCACCAGCCGTGGCGACCGACGACTCGGTGCCGTGATCGAATACGTGTGGCGCCACGGCGGCACATTCCAGGAGTGGTCCGAACACTTCTCCATCGACCTCTGGCTCGAGGCGCTTGCCGCCAACGGTCTTGATGTCGAGTGGTACGTGTATCGGCACCGCACCGAAGACGAGGTGCTCCCNTGGGATCACCTCTCAGCCGGTCTCCACAANGATTTCCTGTGGCAGGACTGGCGTGATGCGCTCGAGGAACTCGGCCTCGAGGACTGCCGGTGGACACCGTGCTACGACTGCGGCGCGTGCACCGGCTACGGGATCGAACACGTGGTGGCATCAGCCACGCCGCCTGCGGGCGGAAGCCANGGAACNGGCGTCGACCTGTCCGCTGGNGGAGCGGTTCCCGTCACNCTGCAGACCAGNAAGCCGATCGGAGTCGGTGGCTCGTGAGGTTGCGAATCGCGTNCAGCAAGCACGGCAAGATCCGGTTCACGTCGCANCGCGANGTGGCTCGGATCTGGGAACGTGCGCTGCGCCGGACCAACCTCCCNGTCGCCTACAGCGAGGGGTTCACNCCTCGTCCGAAGCTCTCGTTCGGCCTCGCGCTNTCCACCGGCCATGAGTCCGAGGGGGAGTACCTCGATGTCGATCTNGATCCCGAACAGGGAGCAGATCTNGANCTCGCNGGNCTCNCCACNCACCTCAGTNCTCAGCTGCCGGTGGGTATGNCCGCAACCGGAGTGGTCGTTGTCGACCGCCGGNTGCCGTCGCTGCAGCAGGCAGTCACCTCGTGTACCTGGCAGATNGACGTCCGCGACGTTGATGAGTNCACGGCGCANGCNGCGATCGANGCGGCCCTTGCGGNGGNCGAACTCATGATCACGCGCGAACGCAAGGGCAAGGAAGTCACCGACGACATCCGCCCCCTCGTGTTCGGNTTGGCCGTCGATCAGCCGATCGAAAACGGAGTNCGGCTGATCGCTGAACTCGGNACCCAACCCCGTGCGGTTCGGGTCACCGAGCTCCTGTNAGCCCTNGACCCGCCGCTCGCCGAGCCCTTGCTCAACGAGCCACGAGTCCTCCGGGTTCACCAATGGATTACCACCGACGACGGCGAGCGCCACGACCCAATGAGTGTCGCCGCAGCCGCGTCCGCACCGGTGGGGGTCGCATGATCTCCGCCGCTGNGTCTACGACGAAAGACGAANNTNATGGCCGACGAACAGGCCCAGAACGACACCCCCNGCCGCCAGANCGGCGGNGGNGCAGNCCAGGGAGGCNCGNCCTCCGCTGAGTCCAAGCCGCAGATCGGCGACAGCCGTCCGGCCCCCAAGATCGGCGATTCCCGCCCCGCCCCNCAGGGCANTGGCGGCANCGGNGATCAAGGCAACCAGAATCGCCANNACGGCGGCGATGGCGCNCAGAACCAGGGCGGTGANGGCCAGCCCAAGAAGCGTCGNCGCCGGCGNGGNGGCCGTGGTCGNGGNCGTGGCGGCCANGGTGGCGGNGGCCAGAACCAGAATGGCCAGAACCANAACAACCGGGGTGGCCAGCAAANNCAGGGCGGCCGTCCGNCACCNGTCGAGGCCATCACCTCCGGNGACGCGGTCGANCTNGACGAAAAGACGNTGAAGCGTCGNCGTGGNCGNACCCGCAAGGGCAAGGCNGTCGGCCGNTANCTNATGTGCGTCCATGTCGGCCCCAAGGCCACCCAGATCGCNACCCTNGAGGGACGCAAACTGNTCGAGCATCAGGTCTCGCGTCCTGCCGACGACATCAGCCAGATCCACGGCAACATCTACCTCGGACGGGTCCAGAACGTNNTGCCTGGCATGGAAGCTGCGTTCGTCGANATCGCCACGCCCAAGAACGCCGTNCTCTANGCCGGCGANGTCCAGTACGACGCCGANGATCTCGACANCGGAGGNAAGGGCGNGAAGCGAGGCGGAAAGCAGCCCCGTATCGAGGACGTCCTCAAGGCCAAGCAGTCGATTCTCACCCAGGTCACGAAGAACCCGATNGCNCANAAGGGNGCCCGNCTCACNCANGAGGTCTCGCTCCCGGGCCGGTTNGTCGTGCTCGTGCCGAACAGTTCGACCTACGGCATCTCNAAGCGGCTNCCCGACGGTGAACGCAANCGGCTCCGCAACATTCTCGACAAGGCCAAGCCGAANCAGCATGGTGTGATCGTTCGAACGGCGGCCGAGAACGTCACNGCCGAGGAGATCAAGGCCGACGTNGCTCGCCTCCTTGCCCAGTGGGACGACATCGANAAGCTCTCGAAGTCGACCAAGGCCCCGGCNCTGCTCTANCGAGAGCCCGAAGCGGCNGTNCGGATCATCCGNGANGAGTTCACCAAGGACTTCCGCGGCGTGATCATCGACGACAAGGAGCTCTACGAAGAGGTCAAGGGCTATGTCGAGGCGATCACCCCGGCGCTCGCTGATCGCATNGAGTACTNCGACGAAGACNTCGAAGGGCTNCCCCTGTTCGAGCGGCAACANATCGACGAGCAGCTCCGCAAGGCGCTCGACCGCAAAGTCTGGCTNCCGGGCGGCGGATCGTTGATCATCGAAGGCACCGAGGCGCTNACGGTGATCGACGTCAACACGGGCAAGAACGTCGGCAAGTCGTCGCTCGAAGAGACGGTGTTCCGCAACAANCTCGAAGCNGCCGAGGAGGTCGCCAACCANCTGCGTCTGCGCGACATCGGCGGCATCATCGTCATCGACTTNGTNGACATGGAGGTCGCCAAGAACCGNGACGANGTCATCAAGACNTTCCGTCAGGCGTTGGCNCGCGACAAGACCCGCACCCAGGTCTTNGACATCTCCGAACTCGGCCTGGTCGANATGACNCGCAAACGCATCGGNGAGGGGCTNCTCGAGTCCGTCACGACGGCGTGTGACTCCTGTNATGGCCGNGGCCACNTCATGATCGACGGCATNCTCGACTGATGCCGNCCCNGGGAATNCGGCCCGCTCCTCGGGCCGGATTTCCACACCGACCCGCTAACCTGANGCACCTATGTACGCAGTAGTCAAGACCGGCGGCAAGCAGTACCGCGTGGAAGAGGGCCAGACCCTCGAGGTCGACCGTGCCGGCGANCCTGGCGCCGAGTTNACCCTTCCCGCCGTGCTCGTCGTTGACGGCGANACCGTGCTCGCGACCCCGGANCAGCTGTCCGGCGCGTCCGTCACNGCTCGCATCGTCGACGATGNCAAGGGCCCGAAGATCAACGGGTTCGTNTACAANAACAAGTCGAACAACCGGAAGCGTTGGGGCCATCGCGCAGCGTTGAGCACCATCGAGATCACCGGCATCACGAAGGGCTGATCAACCATGTCGAAGACCAAGGGTGGCGGCTCCACCAAGAACGGGCGTGACTCCAACGCCCAGCGCCTCGGNGTCAAGGTCTANGACGGCACCGTCGTGACCGCCGGCTCGATCATCGTCCGTCAGCGTGGNACCAAGTTCCACCCNGGTGAGAACGTNGGTATCGGCGGCGACGACACGNTGTTCGCCAAGGCNGACGGNGTGGTNAAGTTCGGNTCCCGNAAGGGNCGCAAGCTGGTCGACGTCCTGCCCAACTGAGCANGGTCGATCCCGGCACCACGCCTTCGCTTCGGCGAAGGCGTTTGTCGTTTTNGAGGGCTCGAGTCNGGTGNCNTCGGCGNGCCTAGCCCGGCGCGTCGATACCGCGGGGGAGNGCCTCNGCATCNAANCCCAACCAGTCNTGGGCNCAGTTGATCGCATAGCGATCGGTCATGCCGGCGACCCATCGCACCGCCGCATGCCGAACACCGGCCTCGCTGTCGTCGGCAAGCATCCGTGCCGGCAGACGGGCCGGATCCGCACTCAGGTGTTCGACCAGCGCTTGGAGCACGGTGACGACTCGGTGGGCCTGATCGCGCGACTCGTCCCGGAGGTAGATGTTCTCGTAGTTGAACGCTCGGAACGCCGAAAGCGCCGACGCTCCCAGCGGGGTCATGCCGATCAACCCGGTGCGCTCGGTTGCCTCGATCATCGATCCGATGAAACCCGCCAGTTGGGTGCGACGAGACGTGCCGCAGAACGATCGGACCTCGTCGGGCAGGTCATTCGCTCGCACGACGCCAGCCGTCACTGCGTCCTCGAAGTCGTGGCAGACGTAGGCGATGCGGTCGGCCCACGAGACGACCTCTCCCTCAGGGGTCTGCGGTGCCGGACGTGACCAGGAGTGGTTTCGGATGCCGTCGAGTGTTTGCGAGCAGAGGTTGAGCGGTTTCAGGGTGACGTCAGCACCCCAGACCGCATGGTTGAACCCGCCCTCGACGTACGGGGCGAGCGCGCCCTCGGACGCGTGGCCACCCGGCCCGTGGCCGCAGTCGTGCCCGAGCGCGATCGCTTCAGTGAGCGGCACGTTCAACCCGAGCGCCCAACTGACTGACCGGGCGACCTGGGTGACCTCAAGCGCGTGGGTCAGTCGCGTGCGTTGGTGATCGTCGGGAAACACGAAGACCTGGGTCTTGCCGGCGAGTCGACGAAATGACGCAGCGTGGAGGATCCGGTCGCGATCTCGCTCAAAGCAGGTGCGGGTCTGGTCGGGCGCTTCTTCCGTGAGGCGGTCGCCGGCGCCCTGCGAGCGGGTTGCCCCTGGCCGCAGCGTTGCCTCTTCGACCGCCTCTCGGGCTTCCCGTTCCATTGCCTTGCCCGGAGCAACCGACGCGTGCGAGTCGCGGTGAGCACGCTCGATACCCTGCTCGGCGTGTCCCTTCATGGTCGTGCCCCACGCTGCTTCGATCTCTGTGAGGTCCCGATCGGACTGCATGAGCGCCGAGCCTAGGCGGCCCCCCGCATGCGGCGAATGACCCACGTCGCATCAGGCAGCCCGTAGCCTTGCGAGGTGTCCAACTTCGTCGATGAGTGCAACATCAACGTCAAGGGCGGCGACGGCGGCGCCGGCTGTGTTGCCTTCCGGCGTGAAGCGCACGTCGCCAAGGGCGGTCCTGACGGCGGCGATGGTGGCGACGGCGGGTCGATCTGGCTTGTCGCCGATCGCAATGTCGCGTCGCTTCTTGCCTTTCGCGATCATCCTCATCGCAAAGGCGACAACGGTAGTCATGGCTCCGGTGGCAACCGGCACGGTGCGCGTGGGAGAGATCTCGAAGTACTGGTGCCGGAAGGCACCGTTGTGCTCGACCATGCAAGCCGCGAACCGCTTGTCGACCTCCTTCACCACGGCGACCGCTGGCTGNCNGCTCAGGCCGGCGAGGGNGGNCGNGGCAANGCCCGCTTNCTGTCGAACAAGCGNCGGGCACCGTCCTTCGCCGAACAGGGNGAGCACGGNGAGGANCGTTGGCTACGCCTTGAACTCAAGCTCATGGCCGACGTCGCNATCGTCGGNTTTCCCAANGTCGGCAANTCGACCTTCATCAGTTCGGTGTCGGCNGCGAAGCCCAAGATCGCCAACTATCCGTTCACGACGCTGGAGCCGAACCTCGGTGTCGTCCGGATGGACGACAAGTTCGAGATGGTGCTCGCTGACATCCCGGGCCTCATCGAGGGCGCGGCGGAGGGCAAAGGNCTCGGCCATCAGTTCCTCCGGCATGTCGANCGNGCCCGNGTNNTGCTGGTNCTNCTCGACCTCGCCCCNTGGGANGGCGTGACGCCGCAAGAGCAGCTCGACGTGCTGCTCGCCGAGNTGGGCTCNTACCGNCCNGANCTGCTCGATCGCCCNCGTCTCGTNGTGGGTTCACGCGCCGATCTGGTGCCGGAGCACGACTTCGACGGNCTCGTCGTCTCNTCNGTNACCCGCGCCGGCGTNCCTCAGGTGCTCGGTGCNCTCACCGAGCTCGTCCGCGAGGCTCGCCTCAACACGCCCGAGGAAGAGGCCGTCACCATCCACCGGCCGGTGGGCAGCGAGGTCTCGATCGAACGCTTGGACGACGGATCGTGGAATGTGGTTGGTCGTGCTGCGCTCCGGGCGGTGGCGCTGAGCGATCTCACCAACGAGGAAGCTCTGGAGTTCGCCCAGCAGCGCCTCACGCAGCTTGGTGTCGACGCTGCGCTACGCCGGGCGGGTGTGCAGTTCGGCGACACCGTGCACATCGGTGACTTCAGCTTCGACTATGAGGAAGACGAGTGAGCCGCGTCGTCGTCAAGATCGGGACCTCGTCGATCACCGATGATGAGGGCGCCGTCAACCGGGCCACGATCGCGAAGCTGTGTCGTGAGGTGGCGGCACTACGGGCCGACGGCAGCGATGTCGTAATCGTCACGTCCGGTGCGATCGCAGCTGGCCTTCCCGAACTCGGGCTCGGCGGAGCGAACCGCCCAAGCGATGCTGTGACCCTGCAGGCGGTCGCCACGGTCGGCCAGTTGGCGCTGATGGAGGTCTACCGAGCGGAGTTGGCGAGCCACGGTCTCGTCTCCGGTCAGGTGCTGTTGACCCCGCACGACTTCATCGTTCGGGCTCAGTATCTGCATGCCCGCCAGACACTCACCTGCCTCCTCGAACTCGGTGTGGTTCCGGTCGTCAACGAAAACGACGCGATTGCCGATGATGAGATTCGGTGGGGCGACAACGACCGCATCGCTGCGCTTGTCGCCAATCTGGTCGACGCGGATCGTCTCGTTCTGCTCACCGATACCGAGGGTGTGCTTACCGCTGACCCGCGTGTCGAAGACTCAGCGTCGCTGATCGAGGTGATTCACGAGATCGACTCCCAGACCGAGGCGATGGCCGGCGGGGCCGGGACCGTGCGGGGGAGTGGCGGTATGGCCTCCAAGCTCGCCGCCGCCAAGATCGCCTCCTGGTCCGGTATCGACACGGTGATCGCGAACGCTGCCCGTGAGGATGTCGTCGCCGGTGCCGTCGCCGGTGCCCCGGGGGTCGGCACCACTGTCCGTTCACGGGAGACCCGGCTGGCGGCGCGCAAGCTCTGGATTGCCTTTGCCGTCGTTGCTCAGGGACGCGTGGTCGTCGATACCGGAGCTCGCCGAGCGCTCGAAAAAGGAAAGTCGCTGCTCGCCGCGGGCGTTCGCAGCGTGGAGGGCGAGTTCGATCCGGGTTCGCCGGTCGAGGTGGTCGACACCGAAGGCTCGGTGTTCGCAAAAGGTCTGGCCCGTCACGGCAGTGCCGAGATCGGACGCGTTGCGGGTCAGCGGAGCGATGTGTTGCCTGCTGGCTCGCCAGCGGTGGTGGTCCACGCCGACGATCTGGTCACGATCCCGGCCTGAGAGCCGGGCACCGATCAGGCGTTGTCGGGATCGTCGACGATTTCGCCTTGGGTGATCGCCTCGGGAGTCGGCGCAGTGTTGATTCCGAGATCGGCCTTGATCTGATTCAGCCGAGCAGCCGCTTCGACCGAACGGGCGGCCTCTTCGATCTCGAGCATGCTGGACTCGACCGCTGACTCGTTGAGCTCGGCCACGGCGGAGGCCTTCGCATAGCGGGCCTCAATCTTGGTGCGTACCTCGTCGAAGGAGGGGACGTCATCGCCGATCGATTCGTTGAGGGTCGACATCGCCGAGTTGACCGTCTCCTGCATCTTGGCCTGGTCGAGCTTCGACAGCAGCGCCGACTTCTCGCTCAGACGCTTTTGGAGGACTTGCGCGTTTTGCTTGACGGCTGACTTGGCCTGATCGGCAGCTTCGGTGGCCTTGAAATGCATCGCCTTAAGGCTCTCGATCTCCTCCTCAAGAACGAGCAGACGGTCGGCGAACTG
>PABW01000097.1 GCA_002699625.1 Acidimicrobiaceae bacterium | reverse complement strand
GAACTCCTCGCTCGGATACGTGCCCGACAACAGATCGAGCACGTTGCCGAGCACCTCATCGGACAGATCACCGAAGTTCGCACAGCGGCGGATCAGGTGCGTGAGATCAGCGAGCTCCCAATCGTCCATCGCGCACATCGCCACGAGTTGCTGAGCGAGCACGTCGAGCGGGTTGCGCGGGAAGTACGTCTCCTCGATCAACCCCTGATGCATGCGGTCGACGACAACCGCCGCTTCGAGCAGATCAGCTCGATGCTTCGGGAAGATCTTGCCGACGCTCGGCTGACCGACCTGATGGCCGGCCCGACCGATGCGTTGCATGCCCGACGCCACCGAGCCGGGCGACGCAACCTGCACCACAAGGTCGACCGCACCCATGTCGATGCCGAGTTCCAGCGACGACGTGGCGACGAGCCCCTTCAGGTCGCCCCGTTTGAGTTCGTCCTCGATCTGGAGTCGGCGCTCCCTGGAGAGCGAACCGTGGTGAGCCTTCACCAGCTCCTCGCCCTCCGCAGCGCCCCGACCGATCTGTTCGTCGCCGGCGCCGAGGGCAGGCGGGGGCGCAACCGAACCGTCGAACTCGCCCGATGCCTTTTCGATCGCGAGTTCGTTGAGGCGGGTCGCAAGCCGCTCCGACAAGCGGCGGGCGTTGGAGAACACGAGTGTCGAGCGGTGCTCCTCGATCAGCTCGAGGAGCCGTGGATGCATCGACGGCCAGATCGAACGGCGGGCGTTGGGCGAGGCCGCCGGAGATGCATCGGGGCCGGGCTCGATGCGCTGACCGAGGTTGGCCATGTCCGCGATCGGAACCACGACCTCGATCTGCAGTTCTTTACGAGCACCGGCATCGACGATGGTGACCGGCCGGGGTGACACCGTGCCGTCGACCCCGACCTCATTCCCTCCGAGGAATCGAGCGATCTCGTCGAGCGGACGTTGGGTCGCCGACAGGGCGATCCGCTGCGGCGAACGCTCGGTGAGTTCCTCAAGCCGCTCAAGCGAGAACATGAGGTGAGCGCCGCGCTTAGTGCCGGCCATCGCATGAATCTCATCGATGATCACCGCCTCAACATTCGCCAAGGTCTCACGGGCCTGCGAGGTAAGCATCAAGAACAGCGACTCAGGTGTCGTGATCAAGATGTCGGGCGGGTGACGCACGAGCTGACGACGGTCGGCAGCGGAGGTATCGCCCGTTCGAACACCGACCGTCGGCGTGTGCACGTCCGTACCGAGCCGTTCCGCCGCAAAGCCAATGCCCTGCAACGGAGCCCGAAGATTCTTTTCGACATCGACGGCCAGCGCCCGCAGCGGCGAGAGGTAGAGCACCCGCGTGCGAGCCTTCGGATCCTCCGGCACGTCCTCGACCGACAGCCGGTTCAACGCCCACAGGAACGCCGACAGGGTCTTGCCGGTGCCGGTCGGAGCAAGGATCAGGGTGTGGTCACCGTTCGCGATCGCGGGCCAGCCCTTGCGCTGCGGCGCAGTGGCTTCGCGGAAGGTGGAGGTGAACCACTCGCGCACCGGGTCGGCAAACGCCACCAACGGATCGCTCATGGACGCAACCTACCGATGTTCGAGGACCCCGTCCCTCTCGGGCGCTCAGGCTCGGTCAGCCCTCGGCAGCGACCAGATGGCCCGGCGCAACCTCGCGCAGCTCCACCCGTTCAGGTGAGGTACCCGCAGCCCACACCGGGCTCGGGATCTCGTCGGTAAGGAGCGGCCGGTCACGACGAGCACGCGGATCGGCGATCGGCACGGCGTCGAGGAGCCGCTGGGTGTAGGAGTGCTGGGGGTTCTCGAAGATCGCCGAACGGGGACCAATCTCGACAATCTGACCGAGATACATCACCGCCACTCGATGGCTCATGCGCTCGACGACAGCGAGGTCGTGGCTGATGAAGAGGTAGCTGAGACCGAGTTCGGACTGCAGTTCCATCATCAGGTTGATCACCTGGGCCTGAATCGACACGTCGAGGGCGGAAACCGCTTCGTCGGCGATCACCAGCTCGGGACGAGTCGCGAGCGCTCGAGCGATACAGACCCGCTGACGCTGACCGCCAGAGAACTGATGCGGGAACTGGCGCATCATGTCGGCCTCGAGCCCAACCCGAGTGAAGAGATCGGCCACCTGCTCGTCAGCGTCAGGGCCCTTCGCAATCTTGTGGATCAGGAGCGGCTCCGCAACGGCATGGCCGACCGGGCGACGCGGGTCGAGACTCGCAAACGGATCCTGGAAAATGATCTGCATCTTGGCCCGGTGCTCGCGCAGGGCCCGGTTGCCGAGGCCAGAGATGTCGACGCCGTCGAGCACGACCTGACCGCTGGTCGGTTCGTGCAGCCGAATCATCGTGTGAGCAAGCGTCGACTTGCCGCAGCCCGACTCCCCAACAACGGCAAGGGTCTCTCCCCGCCCGACCTGCAGCGAGACGTTTTCCACTGCGTGCACGGTGGCGCCAGCACCGACCGGAAAGTGCTTACAGAGGTCACGGACCTCGACCAGGGGCGTGCCAGCGCTCACGAGTCGTACTCCACGAGTTCGAACGGGGCGGGCTCGGAGCGGCCCTGCATCGACCCGAGCCGCGGCACCGACGCAAGCAACGCCTGGGTATACGGCTCGGCCGGGTTCTCGAAAATGTCGACGGCCGAACCATGTTCGACAACCTTGGCGCGATTCATCACCACGACATCGTCAGCGACCTCGGCNACGACCCCCATGTCNTGGGTGATGATCAGCACCGCCGCGCCNGTCTGCTCCCGCAGGTCGCGCATCAGGCCNAGNATCTGCGCCTGGATGGTCACATCNAGCGCCGTGGTNGGTTCATCAGCGATCAGCACCTTCGGATCNCANGACAACGCCATCGCGATCATGACGCGCTGCCGCATACCNCCCGACATCTCATGGGGGTACTGCNCCATGCGCTTNTCGGGCTCAGGAATCCGGACAAGCCGGAACATCTCGAGCACCCGCTCAGCGGCNTCCGNCTTNTCGAGNCCCTGATGGAGCATGACNGCCTCAGCGACCTGGTCACCGACCGGGTACACCGGGTTGAGGCTNGTGAGCGGCTCNTGGAAGATCATCGAGATCGCNTTGCCGCGAATCTTGCGCATGTCGTCTTCGCGCTGCTGCACGAGGTCGATGACCTCGCCGCCAGGCTGACGGAAAAGGATCTCGCCGTTCTCAATCTTGCCCCGGGTACCGAGCTCGACGAGCCGCATGATCGACAGCGCAGTGACCGACTTGCCCGAACCAGACTCGCCCACGACCGCCAAAGTCTGACCCTCGTGGAGGTCGAACGACACCCCGTCGACCGCCGTGAACGACCCGAAGGTGACGGTGAGATCGCGGACACTGAGGAGTGGTTCCATCAACGCCCTCGCAGCTTCGGGTTGAAGGCGTCCTGGAGGCCATCACCGATCAAGGAAAACGACAGCACGGTGGAGAAGATCGCAAGTCCCGGGAAGGTGACCGTCCACCAACCGTTGAGGAAGGTCTGCCGGTTCAGACCGATCATCTGCCCCCAGCTCTGAGCGTTCGGATCGCCGAGGCCAAGGAACGCAAGCCCCGACTCAAACAAGATTGCGGCGCCCATGATGAGGGTGATCGACACGATCAAGGGCGGCAGCGCGTTGGGAAAGATCACCCGCCAGATGATCCGAAAGTCGCTCGCTCCGACCGCTCGGGCAGCCTTCACGAACTCGAGATTCTTGAGCCGCAGGAACTCCGCACGGGTGAGTCGAGCCGTGCCGGGCCACGACGCCAGACCAATCGCAATCGCAACGGTGCGCGTGCTCGGTTCGAAAAGCGCAACGATCACCATGGCGAACAGCAGTGCCGGCAGCACTTGGAACACCTCCGTGAAACGCATCAGCAAGGTGTCGATCCAGCCGCCGTAATAGCCGGCAAGCGCACCGATCGTCACCCCGATCACGACGACGAGAAACACGGCGACGAGCGCAACGGTGAGACTGGTGGATCCACCATTGACAACGCCGGCGAGCACATCACGGCCGAGATAGTCGGTGCCGAACGCAGGAGCCCCGTCCTCGCCGGGGCCCTGGAGGGGCCGAGCGATGATTCGGGTCGGGTCCTGGTCGTAGAAGAACGAGCCGAACAGCGTCATCAACACGATGCCGGACAGCAGCACCAAGCCGAAGACAGCGGCGCGGTTGCGCAGGAACATCCGGAGGGCCTGACGGCCGGGCGAACCGAGTTCGGGCTGGGCCGCGGCCATCAGGAGCTCCCTCCGACCCGAATCCGCGGGTCGATCATTCGGTAGACCACATCGGTGAGGATGTTGATCACGACGACGAGCACCGCCGAGCAGATCAGCACGCCGAGCAGTACTGGGGCATCGCGCTGGAACACCGAGTCGGCGGCGAGACGGCCAAGCCCCGGCCAGTTAAAGACCGTCTCGACCAAGAGCGCGCCCGACAAAAGGGCACCGAACTGCAACCCGGCGATGGTGATGACCGGGATCACCGCGTTGCGCAGGGCGTGCTTGTACACGACCTTGCGCTCAGCCAAACCCTTTGCCCGAGCGGTGCGGACATAGTCCGACTGGAGGACCTCAAGCATCGAGGCCCGCGACAACCGCGAATACTGGGCCAGATAGATGAGTCCCAGCGTCAGTGCCGGGAGCACGAGGTGGTGGGCGATATCGAGCCATTCCTCGAATCGGTTGCCCTCGAAGCGGACATCGCGCATACCGGCGACCGGGAACCATCGAACGTTCGACGCGAACCCGATGATTAGCAAGTAACCGGTCCAAAAGACCGGCATCGAATAGCCGACGAGCGAGAAAACCGTAACGCCGTGGCTGACCGGGCTCTCCGGTCGGCGGGCGGTAAAGACGCCGACGAGCACACCGATCACGATCGCGAACAAAAGGGCGGTCGTGACGAGCAGGATCGTCGGCCAGATGCGGTCACCGATGAGCGAGGTGACCGGCTCATTGAAGCGGTACGAGGTACCGAAGTCGCCCGAGGCGACATCGCCGACATAGCGGCTGAGTTGGACGAGGTACGGGTCGTCGAGGCCGAGATCTTCCCGGATCTGCTCGATGAGCTCAGGGTCGCCCGCCCCGCTTTCGCCCGCAATGACAAGGGCGGCATCGCCCGGGGCGAGATGCACAAGGCTGAAGCACATGACGATCACGGCCAGGATCAACCCGACACTCCAGGCAATCCTGGCCGCGATCTGTTTCATGTCATGTCCTCCGCAGGAAGGCCGGAGGGCCTACTCCGCCAGCCACACCTCGTGCATCGGGCCAAGCTGACCCCAGATGCCGATCGGCGGGTTCTGGACTCGCGGCTGGAACGCCTGCCAGAACGGCGGTGTCGTGAGGTACACGATCGGGACGTCCTGGCTGATGATCTCCTGCGCCTGACCATAAAGATCGACACGGGTGTCGAAGTCGTACTCGGCGCCGGCCTGGGCCAGCAGCGCGTCGACGTCGGCGTTGTTATAGCCCGTGTTGTTGGTCCAGATGACACCGACGTTGTTGGTGCTGAGATACGTACGGTGCACACCGATCACCGGGTCACCCCAGTTCCAGACGTTGTTGATCGTCATCTGGTGCTCACCGCCGGCGACACGAGTAGCCCACGACGGGAAGTCGGGGACGGTGTTGAGCTCGGCGTCGAAGCCGATGTCGCCCAGGACCTGCACGACGTACTCGGCATAGGCGAGCTGCGCCGGCGGGATGTAGTCGACCGCGAACGAGATGCTGCTCGGATCGATGCCTGCGTCGGCGAGACGCTGCTGCGCCGCCTCCACACCGGCGCCGTAGTGCTCGGTGTCGGGGTTGTGGAAGGGGCTACCCGGGTGGATACCGGTGGTGGCCGGGAAGGTGGTTCCCTGGTCGATGACGTCGGCGAGGAACTCACGGTCGACGGCATCGGCGATCGCACGACGGACCTCAACGTTGGAGAGATCCTCGTCGGCGAGGTTGAACTCGAGCCACTGGATCGGGCCGACCGCGGCGTGACCGTCAGCGGTGACGATCACGTTCTCGTCGTCCTGCAAGCGGACGACGTTGGCGGCGCCGTTGGGCAGCGCAAGGTCAGTGTCGCCGTTCTCCAGGCCGAGGACGATGGTCGCCGGGTCGGGAACGATCTCGATGATGATCTCGTCGAGGTACGGACGCTCCGGGATGAAGAAGTCCTCGAACGCCTCGAGACGGATGATCGAACCGGCCTCGTACTCAGCGAGGGTGAACGGACCCGAACCGACGAAGCAGTCGGTTCCGGCGTTGCACGGGTGCTCCTTGATCTCCTGGCCGTCGTTGTAAACGTGCTCGGGGATGACCGGAAGCAGACCGGGCGACATCGCGAGAAGGATCGCCGGGTGCGGTTCGCTGAGGTTAATGACCACGGTGTGATCGTCGGGCGTGTCGATGGTGTCGACGGCCGCGAACATCGTCTTGAACGGGTGGTTGGCCTTCGAGGTCTCCATCGAGAACTTCACGTCCTCGGAGGTGATGGCCTCACCGTCATGGAAGACGGCGCCCTGCACGAGGTTGAGCGTGACGCTCAGACCATCGTCGGCGATCTCCCAGCTCTCAGCCAGGTACGGCTGCGGCTGGAAGTTCTCGTCGAACAACAGCGGCGACGCGTTGAGCTGCGTGCCGGGCACCGCCGTTGCGTAGCCGGACTGCACCGTGCCGTTCAGGTGACGGGGCACCTGGGTGCTCTGAATGAGCATGGTGCCACCGGCGACCGGGCCGGTGTCGACGGCGCCGGAGTCACCGGCGTCGCTGTTCTCGGCCTCTTCGGCCTGATCAGACATGTCGGCCGTGGACTCGTCGTCGTCTTCGGCTGGCTCGTCGGTCGACGAAGATGTCGACGCCGACGACGAGCTGTCGTCACTAGCGTCATCGTCGTCGCTGCCACAGGCCGCAGCGACCAGCGCAAAACTGAGCAGGAGCGCCAGCAATGCAATCAGTTGTTTCCTCACAGAAACACCCCCTTCAGGTGTAGTGATCGGCGAGCCCCCCGGTCCGCCGCCAGTCAGGTTCTCTAACGAGAACGTTAGGACCCTTAACCGGTCCCGTGATAATAGTTGCTCTCGCCGCCCTTGCCTAGGGAGATTCCGTTGCCTGACGTCACTGTTTACCCCGTTCGTCGATTGATCACCATGAATCCTGCGTTACCGAGTGCTGAAGCCGTCGCCGTCCGCGGCGATCGCATCCTCGGCGTCGGCTCGCTCGATGAACTCACGCGCTGGGGCGACCACCGCATCGACGACACCTTCCGAGACCATGTGCTCACGCCTGGATTCGTCGAGGCCCACAGCCATGTGATGTCCGGTGGCACATGGGAGAACGTCTACGTCGGCTTCTTCGACCGTCGGGATCCAACCGGCCGCGTCTGGCCCGGCTGCAAGAGCATCGACGAGGTGGTCGCCCGGCTGCGAGAAGCCGACGCCGCAATGACCGATCCCGATCAGATCATGATCTGCTGGGGGCTCGACCCGATCTACCTCACCGGCGAACGTCTGGTCGGAAGACACCTCGATGCGGTGTCCGAGCGCCGGCAGATCTTCGTTCTTCACGCGTCGGGCCATCTCGCAACGGTCAACTCAGCCGTGATCCGCCACGACAACATCACCGCCGACAACCCGACCCCAGGCATCCAACTCGACGAGTACGGCCAACCCAACGGCGAACTCCAAGAGCCAGCGGCAATGTCGCTCGCCAGCGCCCAGCGGATGCTGCGAGAGGGCTACGCAAGCGAACTCGCCAAATGGAACTACGCCTACGAGGCCCGCAACGCCGGCCACACCCTGGTGACCGACCTCGGCACGAGCAGTGTCGACAAACAGGGCGTCGCCAACTGGAGTGCCGTCACATCACACCCCGACTACCCCACCCGCGTGATGGTCGCCGGGTCCGTCTTTGCCACCGCGCTTCCCCCCGAGGACATCGCTCGACGAGTCGTGCAACTCCGCGACAACCCGCCCAACGACAAGCTCCGCTTCGGCATCATCAAGCTGATCATCGACGGCTCGATCCAGGGCTTCACCGCCCGACTCACCTGGCCCTACTACTTCAACCCGCCTGCCGGGAACGCAGAGAACGGCCTGTGGCTGATGCCGCCCGACCAAGTCCCCGACATTGTCGAGATCTTCCACCGGGCCGGCCTCACCGTCCACTGTCACTGCAACGGCGATCAGGCGGCTGAGGTCTTCATCTCGGCGGTCGAACAGGCGCTTGAGCGCCACCCGCGATGGGATCACCGCCACACCGTCCAGCACTGTCAGCTCACCACGCCCTCGCAGTACGCCCGAATGGCGGTGCTCGGCATGCACGCCAACATCTTCAGCAACCACATCTTCTACTGGGGCGATCAGCACGCCGCGTTTACCGTCGGCCCCGAACGGGCAGCACGGATGGATGCATGCGCAACCGCCGAACGCCTCGGCGTGGAGTTCTCGTTCCACTCCGACACCCCAGTCACGCCACTCGGGCATCTCCATGTCGCCTGGTGTGCAGTCAACCGCCTCACCGCGACGAACCAGGTGCTGGGCCCTGAGGAACGCATCTCGGTCGACTCGGCGATGCGCGCTGCGACGATCGGCGCCGCCCGCCAGATCAAACTCGATCACGAGATCGGCTCGATCCAGGCCGGGAAGCTCGCCGACTTCGCCGTGCTCGAAGACGACCCCTACGAGGTCGACCCCACGACCCTCAAAGACATCGGCGTCTGGGGCACCGTCGTCGGCGGCCAGCACTTCCCTGCAGGCACCGGCTGACGTGAGCGAACCGCTCATCGCCGTCACCGTCGTCGGGGGCTATCTCGGCGCCGGCAAGACCACATTGCTCAACCATCTGCTCGCACTCGCAGATGAGCGAATTGCTGTCCTGGTCAACGACTTCGGCTCCCTCGACATCGATGCGCAGCTCCTCGATCAAGGGGACGGAGCAACGATCACCTTGCCAAACGGGTGCATCTGCTGCTCGCTGGTCGATGGCCTCGCCACTGCGCTCGACGATCTCGCCGCCCTCGACCCACGGCCAGAACGGGTGGTCATCGAAGCGAGCGGGGTTGCCGACCCCGCCAGCATTGCGGCGTACTGCCATCGGCGCCCCTACCGGCTCGACCTGGTCGTCGTGCTGGCCGACGTTGAAGCGATCGCCGTCCAGGTCGTCGACGACTATGTCGGTGAGACGGTGCGGGGCCAGTTGGCCGCAGCAGACCTCGTGATTCTGAACAAGGCTGACCTTGGCGACGCCGCGGCAGCAGCCGCTGTCGTTGAGACCCACGCACCGGGCGTGCCCACCGTCAAGGCAATCGAGGCATCGATCGACCCTCGTGTCTTGATCGATCTCGAACCCCGGGCCAAAGCAGCA
>PABW01000014.1 GCA_002699625.1 Acidimicrobiaceae bacterium | reverse complement strand
TCACCGCCCTCTTCATGAGCTGAGGTGACCTTGTAGACCATCGGATAGGTGGGCCATGGGTTTGCCTCAGGCCGTTCTTCCGGTGGGCGCGGCATGATCTCGAACTGGTGAATCGACCGAGCCCCATGGCGATGGGAGGTGCCGAGACAATCGGCCCCGGTGTCACCTCCGCCGATGATGATCACGTCCTTGCCTTCTGCGCTGATCGGCGACTCGTCGAGGTCACCCTCTTGAACCTTGTTCGCCCAGGGCAGGAATTCCATTGCCTGGTGAATACCCGACAACTCGCGGCCCTCGATCGGGAGATCACGAGCCTGGGTGGCGCCGCAGCACAGCACGACGGCGTCATGCTCGGCACGCAGCTCGTCAGCGGTGACGTCGACGCCCACGTTGAGGTTGGTGCGGAACACTGTCCCCTCGGCTTCCATTTGTTCGAGGCGACGGTCGAGGTAACGCTTCTCCATCTTGAACTCGGGGATGCCGTAGCGCAGCAGACCACCGATCCGATCTGCGCGCTCGTACACGACCACATCGTGCCCGGCACGGGTGAGCTGCTGGGCGGCCGCAAGTCCGGCGGGGCCGGATCCGACCACGGCGACCTTCTTGCCCGTCTTGGTGGCAGCCGGCATCGGCACAACCCAACCCTCGGCGAACGCACGATCGATGATCTCGACCTCGATCCGTTTGATCGCGACGGGCGGCTCGTGAATGCCGAGAACACACGCCGACTCACACGGCGCCGGGCAGAGACGTCCTGTGAACTCGGGGAAGTTGTTGGTGGCGTGCAATCGGTCGATCGCGTCGTGCCACAGACCCCGGTAGGTGAGGTCGTTCCAGTCGGGGATGATGTTGCCGAGCGGACAGCCGTTGTTGCAGAAGGGGATCCCGCAGTCCATACAGCGGCTTGCCTGCATGCGGAGCTTGTCCTCGGGGAAGTCTTCGTAGACCTCCTTCCAGTCTCGCAGCCGGACCGGCACCGGACGGTGCGACGGGAGTTCTCGGTCGTGCTTCAGAAAGCCTCGTGGATCAGCCATGCTCGTCTCCTCGTCCGTTCCGGCCCTCAGGCCCTCGCTGCGGCCATGACCGCCTCGGTCTCGTCTCGTCCCTCGGCTCGGGCTGCAGCGGCCGCCTCGAGCACCCGCTTGAAGTCGGTCGGCATGACCTTCACGAATGATGCTGCGGCAGCGTCCCAGTCGGCAAGGAGTCGACTGGCAACCGCACTTTCGGTCTCGCGGCCGTGCAGTTCGACACGCTCACGCAGCCACGCGAGGTCGTCGTCGTCAAGCGCCTCAAGTGCCACCATCTCGTGGTTGGTGCGCTGGAGAAGCATTCCGTCGGGGTCGTAGACGAAGGCGATACCGCCCGACATCCCGGCGGCGAAGTTGCGTCCGGTGGGGCCCAGCACCACCGCTCGGCCTCCGGTCATGTACTCGCAGGCGTGGTCGCCGACTCCTTCGGCGACCACCGTGGCACCGGAGTTGCGAACGCAGAACCGCTCCCCCACGACGCCGCGAAGGAACATCTCGCCTCCCGTGGCGCCATAGCCGATGACGTTGCCCGCAATGACGTTCTCTTCGGCGACGAATGGAGCCTCGCGAGGCGGGCGCAGGATAATTCGGCCACCGCTGAGGCCTTTGCCGACATAGTCGTTGGCGTCGCCCTCAAGGCGCAGGGTGATCCCAGCGGGAACGAACGCGCCGAGGCTGTTGCCTGCCGACCCGGTGAGGTTGACGACGATCGTGTCGTCCGGAAGGCCCTCGCCGCCGTAGACCTTGGTGACTTCGTGGCCGAGCAAGGTGCCCACGGTACGGTTGACGTTGCGGATCGGTGTGTCGATCGTGACCGGACGTCCGTCCTGCAAGGCGCCCTCGGCGAGCTGGATCAGTGTCTGGTCGAGCGCAAGCTCGAGGCCATGGTCCTGTTCTTTCCACTGGTGGCGCCTCGCCTCGCGGGCGATCTCAGGCAGATGGAGAATCGGCGAGAGGTCAAGTCCTTCGGCCTTCCAGTGGTCGACAGCTTCCGTGGTGTCGAGCATCTCCACCTGGCCGATGGCCTCATCGAGCGTCTGGAATCCGAGTTCGGCGAGGAGTTCCCGGACCTCCTCGGCGATGTACTCGAAGAAGTTCTCGACGAATTCCGGTTCGCCGGCGAACTTGGCTCGCAGTTCGGGATTCTGGGTGGCGACACCAACCGGGCAGGTGTCGAGATGGCACACCCGCATCATCACACAGCCCATGACGACGAGTGGTGCCGTGGCGAAGCCAAATTCCTCTGCGCCGAGGAGCGCAGCGATCATGACGTCTCGGCCGGTCTTGAGCTGTCCGTCGGTCTGCACGACGATGCGATCGCGCAGGTCGTTGAGCAGAAGGGTCTGCTGTGTCTCCGCCAGGCCGAGTTCCCACGGTGCGCCGGCGTGCTTGATGGAGGTCTGTGGCGAGGCGCCGGTTCCCCCGTCGTGGCCCGAGATGAGCACCACATCGGCGTGCGCCTTCGACACGCCCGCTGCGACCGTGCCGACCCCGACCTCGGCCACCAGTTTGACGTGGACGCGGGCAGTCGGGTTGGCGTTCTTGAGGTCGTGGATCAGCTGGGCGAGATCCTCGATCGAATAGATGTCGTGGTGCGGCGGCGGACTGATGAGGCCGACGCCAGGGGTCGAATGCCGGGTCTTCGCGATCCACGGGTACACCTTGTGGCCGGGCAGCTGACCGCCCTCGCCTGGCTTTGCGCCCTGCGCCATCTTGATCTGGATGTCGTCAGCGTTGACGAGGTATTCGCTGGTGACGCCGAAGCGACCGGATGCGGCCTGCTTGATCGCCGAACGGCGGAGATCGCCGTTGTCGTCCGGCGTGAAGCGCTCGGCATCCTCGCCGCCCTCACCGGTGTTCGACTTTGCTCCAAGGCGGTTCATGGCGATCGCCAGGGTCTCGTGCGCCTCGGCAGAGATCGAGCCATAGCTCATTGCGCCGGTGCTGAAGCGCTTCAGGATGTTCTCCGCTGACTCGACCTGATCAACGGGGATTGAGGGTCGTTCGCCGAACTTGAACTTGAACAACCCGCGGAGGGTGCCGAGGCGCTCGGACTGATCGTCGACGAGACCCGTGTACTCCTTGAAAATGTCGTAGCGGCCTTCCCGGGTGGCGTGCTGCAGCTTGAACACCGTGTCCGGGTTGAAGAGGTGGTACTCGCCCTCTCGCCGCCACTGGTACTGGCCACCCACCTCGAGGGTGCGGTGAGCCCGTTCGGTCGGGTTCTCCGGGAAGGCCGTGGCCTGGCGTTCCTTGACCGCTTCGGCCAGCACGTCGAGCCCGACACCACCGAGGCGGCTGACCGTGNCGGNGAAGTACTCNTCGACGACTTCGGANGAGAGACCGATTGCCTCGAAGATCTGTGCGCCGGTGTAGGAGGCGACCGTCGAAATGCCCATCTTGGACATGATCTTCAGGATGCCGAGCCCGGCCGCCTTGCTGTAGTTGGCGTGACCCTTGGTCGGGTCGAGATCGCCGAGCCCGAACTCGCCATCGGCGATCATCTCGTCGATGGTCGCAAAAGCGAGGTACGGGTTGATCGCATTCGCGCCGTAACCGAGCAGGGTGCCGATGTGGTGCACCTCACGGACATCGCCAGCCTCGACCACGAGCCCGACCTGGGTGCGGGTCTTGTTCCGCACCAGGTGGTGGTGCAGGGCGCTGCAGGCAAGCAGCGAAGGAATCGGACTGTCGACGAGCCCACTTCCTCGATCGGAGATGACGAGAACGGTCGCGCCACTGGTGATCGCAGCGTCGGCGTCGGCGCGAAGTCGCTCGATTGCGGACGCAAGGCCGTCGGCACCGAGGCNGGCATCGAAGCGGGCGTCNAGCACGGCGGNGCGGAACCCCGCGGGGCCGTCGTTCCCGTCGAGCGCGACGATGCGNCGCAGCTCTGCGTCGGTGATGACCGGANTGNCGAGATGGATCGTTCGGCACGAGGCGGCTACGGGGTCGAACAGGTTGCCTTCCGGGCCAACACGAGCAAAGAGCGACGTGATGATCTCCTCGCGGATTGCGTCNAGCGGNGGGTTGGTGACCTGGGCGAACAATTGCTGGAAGTAGTCGGACACGTGGCGTGAGCGGTCCGACAGNACGGCGATNGGCGTATCCGTGCCCATGGAGCCGATGGCTTCNTTGCCGTCGCGAGCCATGGNGGCGATCAGGAGCTTCTTCTCTTCGATCGTGTAGCCGAACTCCTGTTGGAGTTGNGCTACCGACGACTCGCCACGGGAGCGCTCGACGCCCTCNGGCAGATCGGCAACGGTGACCAGTTCGGATTCGAGCCAGTCGNCATACGGGCGGGCGCTGGTGATACCGGCCTTGACCTCGTGGTCGCGGATGATGCGACCTTCGTGAGTGTCGATCAAGAACATGCGGCCGGGCTGGAGGCGGCCCTTTTCAACGATCGTGTCCTGGGCGAGATCGACGACGCCGACCTCGGATGCCATGACGACGAGGCCGTCCTTCGTGACCCAGTAGCGGCTNGGNCGGAGGCCGTTCCGGTCGAGGACGGCGCCCATCACGGTGCCGTCGGTGAAGGCGATGGACGCGGGACCGTCCCACGGTTCCATNCGAGTCGCGTTGTATTGATAGAACGCCTTTCGCTCGGCGTCCATCTCGTCGTGGTGCTCCCACGGCTCGGGGATCATCATCAGCACCGCCTCAGCGAGCGAGTAGCCACCGAGGCTCAGCAGTTCNAGCGCCTCATCGAAGCCGGCGGTGTCGCTCGCCCCCGGGGTGCAGATCGGGAATGCCCGCTCGAGGCCGGGAAGGTGCGGCGACTCGAGCAGTGCCTCCCGGGCGCGCATCCAATTACGGTTGCCCTGGATCGTGTTGATCTCGCCGTTGTGGGCGACGATGCGATACGGGTGCGCCAGCGGCCACGAGGGAAAGGTGTTGGTCGAGAACCGAGAGTGCACCAAGGCCATGGCGCTCTCGATCCTCTCATCGACGAGGTCGGGGTAGAACGCGGCAACCTGCGGTGTCGTGAGCATGCCCTTGTAGACGAAGGTTCGTGCGCTCAGCGACGGCATGTAGACGCCCTGGTGCGTCTCGGAGACGCCGCCCATGGCCTCGTTGGNTGCGCCGGGGGCNGCGTCGACNGCGATCTCCCGCTCGATGCGCTTGCGAGCGATGAACGCGAATCGGTCGAGATCAATGCCGGTGGCGCCGTTGTGGGCCGAAACGAAGACCTGCCGGAAGATCGGCATCGTCATGAGCGACGCCGTTCCGAGAATCGATTCGTCGATGGGCACCTCACGCCAACCGAGAACGTGGAGACCTTCTGCCTCGAGAATGCGCTCGACCTCTCGGGCCGNGGCATCCGCCACGCCGGGGTCCTGGGGGAGGAATGCCATGCCGGTGGCGTAGGCGCCGGCCTCGGGCAGATCGAAGGGCACTACGTCTCGGAAAAAGCGATCCGGAACCTGGATCAAGATGCCGGCGCCATCGCCGGTGTTGATGTCGGCGCCGCGTGCACCGCGGTGCTCGAGGTTGCAGAGCGCACCGATCGCCTTGGCAACGATTTCGTGGCTCTTGCGACCGTGCATGTCGCACACNAAGTTGAGCCCGCACGCGTCGTGTTCATTCCGGGGGTGGTAGAGCCCCTGTGCCGGCGGCAAGTCGCGATTGGTCTGGTCGATGTTCGGCATCGATGTCCCTCCGGTCGGCCGGGCGCGGTGGCCCAGTGGCTTCGGAGCAGGGACAACGTTGGCCTCGCTTCCAGGTGTGGAAAACTACCTGTTCGTCGGACATNGGCCAACTCGGTTCCCGATCACGGCAGGATGGAGAGATGCGAGCACCCGACCCGTCTGTNGCCAGCGCCATCTGNGCCGACCTCGATTCGTCACCTACGCCGTANCACGCTGTCGNGACGGTTCGAGCCCAGCTCGANGCNTCCGGATTTCGTCCGTTTGCGGCAGACGCNGNACCGGTAGGCCGGTGGTTCCATGCTGANGGCGGCGGCATCATTGCGTGGGTGGTGGCTGAGCATCACGACGCGTCGAGTCCGCTCCGGATCGTCGGCGCTCACACCGACAGCCCGAATCTCCGGATCAAGCCGCAGCCGGACGTCTCGACGCTCGGGGTCGCCCAGCTTGGCGTGGAGGTGTACGGCGGTGCACTCACCAACTCCTGGCTCGATCGCGACCTTGGGCTCGCGGGCCGCGTGGTGGTCCGTTCAGGCGACGGTTTGCAGGTCCGGCTGGTTCGAGACGATCGCCCGCTGCTCCGCGTGCCGCAACTGGCGATTCACCTCGACGGCGAGTTCCGGTCAAGTGGACTCAACCTCAACCGACAGCGACACATGGTCCCGATGTGGGGCCTCGGCGAGGCGCCCGCCTTTCGCGAGTACCTCGCCGATCAGCTTTCGATCGGCGTCGACGACGTCGTCTCCTGGGACATGATGGCGCACGACCTCTCCCCCGCCCGGTTTGCAGGTCTCGACGACGCGTTCCTCGTGTCCTCCCGGCTCGACAATCAGTTGTCGTGTTTCGTTGCGACACGATCGCTAATCGAGGTTGCAGATGGCCCAGGCGATGCGATCGCGGTGCTGGCGCTGTTCGACCACGAAGAGGTCGGCAGCGTGAGCACGACCGGAGCTGCGTCCCCGTTCCTACGGCGCCAGATCGAGCGGATCTGGGCCAGTCTCGAATCCGATCTCGAGGCCACGATCGCTGCGTCATCGGCGTCATTGGTCATCAGCGCCGACGGAGCGCACGCAACCCACCCCAACTATGCCGATCGGCACGAACCCGATCACCGGATTGCGCTCAATGGCGGGCCGGTCCTCAAGATCAACGCCAACCAGCGCTATGCAACCGATGCCACGTCGCAGGCGGTGTTCGAACTTGCGTGTCGGGAGGCCGAGGTGCCGATCCAGCGTTTCGTGTCCCGCACCGATCTGGCCTGTGGCTCGACGATCGGACCTGCGACTGCGGGTGAACTCGGCATCGGTGTGGTCGATGCCGGAATGGCTCAGCTCGCGATGCACTCTGCACGTGAGACCGCCGGATCACTCGACCCATTCTGGTTCGAGGCAGCTCTCTCGGTCGCGCTCCGCGGCTAGCGCACGCGATCGCGGACCGCACGCAAGGGCGCTGCGAACATCAGGAGGATCGGAAAGATCTCGAGCCGCCCGATAAGCATGTAGAGCGCCAGCACCAACCGGCCGGGCTCGTTGAACGCTTCGGTGAAGTTCGCCGTGGGCCCNGCNNNGCCNAGCGCNGGACCCGTGTTGCCGAGGGCNCCGATNGTCCCACTGATCGACTCGAGNANACCGTTGCCCAGCGCNGCGAGCCCGACGATGCCNGCGAGTACGAGCAACAGGTAGAGCAGGAAGAAGCCCGNCATGCGGCTCACNATNTTTTCNTTNACTGCNGCNTTCCCGTGCTTGACGGGCATCACNGCGTGCGGTTGTTGTGAACGCCGGACCGACCGGATGCNGTGGGCGAGCANGATCTGGAGCCGCATNACCTTGAGGCCACCGGCTGTCGAACCCGAGCTTGATCCGACGACCATCAGAAAGAGCAATACGAGCTGCGCAGCGGGAACCCACAGGGCGAAGTCTCCCGGTGAGCCGGCGCCTTGCGCCGAGCCGTAGCCGGTGCTGGTTGCGATCGCTACGACGTTGAATACGCCGGCCCGGATCGCGTCGGTGATCCCGAGGCCTGCATCGAGCCACAGCAGGCCGATCACCAGGACGGATGCTCCGATCAAGAGCCTGAGGTAGGTGCGGAATTCGGGATCTCGCCAGTACGCAAGGCGGTCGCCTGTGACTGCCCGCCAGTGAAGGGCGAAGTTCGTCCCGCCCAGGACCATGCCGACAATGATCGCCAGCTCCACGGCGCCACTGTCGAAGGTTCCGATGGAGTCAGCGTGCGGAGAAAAGCCTCCGGTTGCGATCGTCGTTAGGCCATGAGCGATGGCGTCGTACACGGATGGACCAGGAATCGCGATGAGTGTGACCGAAACGCCGACCGTGAAGAGCACGTACGTGAACCACAACCGCTTCGCGGTCTCGGACACCCGGGGCGTGAGGCGATCGCCGGACGGGCCGGGCGCCTCAGCACTCATCAAGTCCATGCCNCCGACACCGAGGAATGGGAGCACGGCGACTGCGATCACCACCATGCCCATCCCGCCGTACCACTGGGTGATCTGACGATGCATCATCATCCCGCGCCCGGGATGCTCGAAGTCGGTNAGGCTGGTAGAGCCAGTGGCGCTGTAGCCGGATGCCGACTCGAAGATGGCGTTGACGAACTGGCCGGAACGATCGATGCCNGGCACGTCGAACGTGCCGCCGAGGAGGTACGGAACNGCGCCGACGAGTGTNACGACGAGCCAGGTCCAGCCGACCGCCGAGAAGACGTCGCGACCACGAACGGTGCCCGGCACCGTGACCCACCAGAGCATGCCGCCGGCCCCGAGGGCGATGGTCGCGGAGATCAGCAACGCTGCGGTGTCGCGATTCGTCGACCCCCATTCGACGAGAGCGCCGATGAACATCCCGANCGAGATCGCNNCGACAGCNATGCCCATGACGTGCAGCGTCGTGCTTACGATTTTCGCCTGGCCGAACGACAGTTCGGTTGCCCGACGGATCGCCGTCTTCCGGACAGGGAGNAAGCGGGCGCTGCTCATCGTTGTGGCCTCGCCAACCGCCGGATGCCGAGGAACAGCGCTCGGTAGCCCTGCTGCAGCGCGGCAACGGCGAGCAGGAGCGGGAGGATCGTGAGCCGCCCGGCCAACATGCCGGGGATCATGNCGAGCTGNCCGAGGCGCCCGAGCTCGTCGGCGTCGCCGNAGGCCCCCATGGTNGGNGACGGCCCGAAGGTCGAGACGACCGAGATCGCTGTCCAGAGCGAGTCGACCACTTGATCGCCCGTGAGTGCGAGCATGAACGCGCCGATTCCGCAGAGGCCGAAGTGGGCGATCTGGTAGCCGGTCAGNGAGTCGAGTTCCTTGTCGTCGAGCGTGCGCCCGCCATGGCGCACGAGCGTGACCGCGTTGGGGTCGAGCTGCCGACGAATCTCACGCGCTGCGAACAGGAACAGGAGCCAGGCTCGAATGACGCGAAGCCCACTTCCTGCTGATGCGCCCATCGCGCCCGTAGCGACCGCAACGAGCAAGAGGGCGATCGCGCCTGACGGAAAGCCGGTCCAATCGGTCACGGCGAGTCCAGTCGTGCTCGAGGCACTTGCAGCGGTGAAGAGCGCNTCACCGACGGAAAGACCGTCGACCTCCCGGAGCAGGGAGAGGGTCACCAACCCGATGATGCCGAGGTAGATCCGGAGTTCGGGACTCTTCACGAACCGACGATGATTTCCCCTGAGCAGCCAGAACAGCGCGAAGAAGCTCATCCCGCCGATGAGCATNAANACGGTGGCCACGACCTTGGCTCCACCAGGCGCCGACAAGAAGGAATCGGCTCGATCTGAGAACCCGCCGGTCGACACGGTCGTGAGTGCNTGGATGAGGCTCGAGCGCGGCCCGAGGCCGGTGATGAGGTAGCCGAATCCACATGCGGTGGCGAGTGCCAGGTACAGCCGCACCACTCGCTGACGTCCGACGACGGGATCAGGGACGAGTCGGTCGGCTCGACTCCCACGTCCCTTCGGGATCTGCACGTTGCCCTTCATCGTGCGAGGCAGCGCCACGACGCCGGCGAGCAAGCCGACGAGNCCGCCGACGAACTGGGTTCCGGCTCGGAAGAGCGACATCGAGGTGCCGAGCGATTCGGGGTCGACCGTGGTTGCGGCGACCGTGCTGAATCCGGCNGCGGATTCAAAGAGNGCTTCGTCAAGCGTGGTGATCGTGCCGGAGGCGAGGTAGACGATCGACCCGGCCGCGACGAGCGATGCCCACGTGCTCGCAAGCCCGGCGATCACTCGGGCGGTTGGAGGTCGATCACGCCGGACGAACCTCCGGCGCGTGGCGAGAGCGATCGAGCCGGTGATGGCGCCCACGGTCAGCAGCACGAGGGAGTCGCCGAGTTCGTCGGTAACGCCGGCCACGGCGGCGACGAAAGCGATGATGGTAAAGGCAAGGAGGCCATCCGCGACCGCAAGTCGGCTGTAGGAGTCCCGACTCGCGGCACCGAAGCCCGGAGCCGCCTCGCTCGCTTCCCGTTGGCTCACCCGAGTACCCGGTGCACCTCGTCGACCGAGCTGGGCATGGCGACCACAACGACATGGTCCTTGGCCCGGAGGCGACTCTTTCCGCGGCCGATTTGGGGCTTGCCATCGCGCACGAATGCTGCGATCAGGGCCTCCTTGGGGAGTTCGAGATCGGAAACGAGTGAGCCGTCGGCCGGGCTGCCGTTGGCAACCTCAAGCTCCAGGACTTCGGCGTCGCCGTGCAGGAAGGTCGCCACCGCCGCGACTCCACCACGGACGAAGCGCAGAACACCGTTCGCGGTTGCCGTGCGAGGCGAGAGGGCAACATCAACGCCTGCGCCACTCAACAGGCCGAGGAGCGCAAGTCGGTGCAACACGGCCACCGTCTCGGTGGTGCCGTTCGCCTTTGCGAACAGGCACGCCAGGATGTTCGCGTCGTCCTCGCCGGTAAGCGCAACGACCATCTCGTAACGGCCGACATCGGCTTCATGGAGCAGATCGTCGTCGGTGATATCGCCCTCGAGGACAAGACAGTTCTCAAGCTGTTCGGCAAGTTCTCGGGCCCGTTCGGGATTCCGCTCGACGACCACGACCTGCACGCCCCGGCTGGTCAGGCTCTGCGCCAGGATCTCTGCTGTACGGCCGCCGCCGAGCAGCATCACCCGCTTCGGTGTGTGCTTTGCTAGGCCGAGCAACTCGATCACCAGCCGTCGAGCCCTTCGTTTCGCCACGATCCGGACATGGTCGCCAGCTTCGAGTCGATGATCACGACGAGGAATGATTGTCTCCTCACCGCGCCCGATCGATGCGACCATGAAGTCCCAGTCGGGCTCGAATTCTTCCGCGATGTCGCCGAGCGTCCTGCCGACGAGCGGCGCTTCCGCCGGAAGGCTGGCACCGATCACGACCACCTCTCCGTTCGCCATGTGGGCCACCTCGTCG
>PABW01000096.1 GCA_002699625.1 Acidimicrobiaceae bacterium | reverse complement strand
TCACCGAAGCGGGCCCGGCCGCGCATGATGCGCTCGAGCCCGATGATCATCAGCGCAACCACCAACACGAGGGTCGCGAACTCCGATGCGGCCTCACGATCGAAGGTGCCGCGCCAGATGCGGAAGACACCGACCGTCACCGTGTCAACGCCGAAATATTGGACGGTTGCGAAGTCGGTGATCGTCTCCATCATCACGACGGCCACACCGGCGGCGAGTGCCGGTCGAAGCATCGGGATCACGACACGAGTCGCTGCCTCAAGCGGGCCGGCTCCGAGGCTTCTTGCAACGTTGTAGGCCGAACCGGCCTGGTCGGCGAGTGCAGCGCGAGCCAACAAGAAGACGTAGGGGTAAAGCACCAGCGTGAAGACCACGATCGCGCCGCCCATCGACTCGACCTCGGGAAACCATGCGTCGCGACCGAACCAGTCACGCCACTGGTTCTGCACCGGCCCGGTGAAACCGAAGACCGACATGGTCACGAACCCGAGCACGTACGACGGCATCGCAAGGGGTGCGACCAGCAACCAACCAAAGGCTTTCGATCCAGGGAAGCGGTAGGCGCTGACGAGCCAGGCGAGACTGCTGCCGAGAAAGAGGGCGCCGAAGCTCACCCCGACCAGGAGCACTGCGGTGTCGATAAGTTGGCCGGGCAGGCGCGTGTCCCATTGCTGACGCCAGACCTCGGTCTCGGGATCCAGGATGCCGATGGCGAGGAAGCCGATTGGGACGACGACCAGCGCAGCGAGCACGAGCGCGCCACCGGGCCAGCCTTGGCGGCTGGCCCGGTCGGCGGCGGTCGTCTCGACCCGGTCGCTACCCATCTCGGTGATGGGCGCTGAAGCAGTCACTTCACTCGTAGCCGGCCTCGTCGAGCAGACGGACCGCCTCGGCGTTGAGCAGACCCCATTCGGATGCGTTGGTGCGGTCGCGGATGAACGTCTCGCCGAACTCGGTGGCGATCAAGGTCTCCGGGGCGACGTTGGGGTTCACGGGGTATTCGTTGTTTCCGTCGACGAAGAGGTTCTGCCCGTCGGTGGCGAGCCACTCCAGCAGCTGTTGGGCGAGTTCGGGGTCGTCGGCGCTGGCCAACACGCCGGCGCCGGAGATGTTGACGTGGACGCCGCGGTCGTTCTGGTTGGCCCAGACGAGGCCGACCGGATAGCTGGGGTCCTCGGCGAGTTCGCGGGCCAGGTAGTAGTGGTTCGAGATACCGACGTCGCAGCGGCCATCGCGGATTGAGTTCAACAAGATGACATCGTTGGACATGATGTGGGAGTTGTCAGCCCATCCGGTGACCAACTCGAGTGCCGAGTCGTAGCCGAGGTTGCCAATCATGCTGGCGACAAGGGACTGGGTGTAGGCGTTCGACGAATTGCGCATGCAGACCCGGCCCTCCCATTGAGGCTCGGCGAGTTCCTCGTAGGTGGTGGGGATCTCGTCAGTACTGAGCCGCTCGGTCGAGTAGACGATCGTGCGCGCCCGGGCGCTGAGGGCGTACCAGAAGCCATCGGGATCGCGAAGCTCCGACGGGACCGCCGTATCGAGCACCGGCGAGTCGAGTGAGGCAAAAAGTCCTTGCTCGGCCGCGATCGCCAGGTTGCCGGCGTCGACGGTCATGTAGATGTCGGCCGAGGTGTCGTCGCCCTCGGCCTGGAGACGTTCACGGAGGTCGGCGTCTGGACCCGAGAGAAACTCAATGCCGATGTTGAACTCCTCCGCAAAGGCCTCGAACGCAACTTCGAGGTCGTAATGGCGGCCGGTGTAGATCTGAATCGTGCCCTCGGAGTCACTGCCGCAGCCGGACAAGGCCAAGGCTCCGGCCGAGGCAAACAATCCAAACAGCAGCACTCGAAGTTTTGTGGTGTGCATAGGACGACACGTTATCGACGCCTCAGGTGAAATGAACTAGCGGAATCAAGTTTGCTTAACAACGACCGTGTCGGTCGCTCAGACCCAGCGGCTGGTCCCGAAGCTGTACCCCACCGACCGCACGGTCTGGATCAGGTTGGCGTGCTCCTCGCCGAGCTTGGAGCGCAGGCGTCGCACGTGGACATCGACCGTGCGCGCACCACCGTAGTAGTCGTAACCCCAGACCCGGCTCAGCAGGGTCTCCCGGGTGAACACCTTGCCAGGGTGCGAGGCGAGAAACTTCAGCAGCTCGTACTCCATATAGGTGAGGTCAAGCGGCTTGCCGTCGATCGCGGCCTGGTACGTCTCGAGGTTCATCCCNAGCGGGCCGTACTCGATGACCTCGGCCCGNGCNACCTGGCCACTGCGNCGGAAAAGGTGCTTGAGGCGAGCCTCGAGCTCGACCGGCTGNAACGGGTTGAGNCAGAAGTCGTCGAAGAGATCTTCNCGGAAGTCGAGCGAGGCGAGATGGCCNCCNCCGATCAACAACAGCACCGAACCGACNTGGATNTCGCCGCTGCGGATCGACCGGCACAGNCGAAAGGCCTCGTCGGGTTCATCGCCGGCCACGACGACTGCGCCGACCCAGCCGTCGGCGGGCTGCTCGCTNCGCGCCGTGTCNAGATCGGCCGCTGCCTTCCACGCCCAGCCACCCAGGTCGAGAGCCTGGGCGAGCTCGGGNGGGGCGGGGGANGGGAAGACGAGAAGCGGATCCATCGAGTTCACCAGTTGCCGAGGTAGCGCTCGAGTTCGAAGGGCGTGACCNTCGACTGGAATTCGGCCCACTCGGCCCGCTTGTTGCGGAGGAACCACTCGAAGACGTGTTCGCCGAGNGTGTCGCGGGCGAGCTTGGACTCCTCCATCACGTCGAGCGCCTCGTTGAGCGAACGGGGGAGCGGCTCGACCCCAAGGGTGCGNCGCTCGCTGTCGGANAGTTCGAAGAGGTTGGCNTCGGTCTCGGGAGGAAGCTCGTAGCCCTCNTCGATGCCGCGGAGGCCGGCGGCNAGGATCAGCGAGAAGGCGAGGTACGGGTTGGCGGCACCNTCGAGNGCCCGGTANTCGATGCGGGCCGANTCGGGCTTGCCCTTNTTGCGNACCGGCACCCGNANCATGGCCGAGCGGTTGTTGCGGGCCCAGGCAACATACGGCGGCGCCTCGGANGTCTCGGCNAGGCGCTTGTAGCTGTTGACCANCTGGTTGGTGACGGCGGTGATCTCNCGAGCGTGCTTNAGCACACCGGCGGTGAACTGCTTGCCGACGACGGAGAGGCCCCCCTCATCGTCGGCGTCGTGGAAGGCGTTGGTCTCGCCCTCGAANAGCGAAAGGTGNGTGTGCATGCCGGAGCCCTGCACNCCGTTGAGNGGNTTNGGCATGAACGTNGCGTANACGCCGCGATCCATGGCGATCTTCTTCACGACCAGCCGAAGCGTCATGATGTTGTCCGCCATNCTGAGNGCCTCGGTGTAGCGGAGGTCGATCTCGTGNTGGCTCGGCGAGTCCTCGTGGAACGAGTACTCGACCGGGATGCCCATCGCCTCAAGCATGTGNATCGTGGTCTTNCGCAGATCGCTCGACACGTCNGCGGTCGTGAGATCGAAATACGAGGCGTGNTCGATCGGCTTGGGAGCACCACCCTCGGTCTCNCCCGANTCGAAGTAGAAGAACTCGGCNTCCGGAGCGGCGAAGAANGTGTACCCCTTCTCNCGGGCGGCGGCGAGNTTGCGCTGCAGGATCTGTCGGGGATCNCCCTCGAANGGGGTGTCATCAAGGCTCTCGATGTTGCAGAACATCCGGCCCGACGGCTCGTCGGCTTTGGCCCACGGCAACAGNTCGAAGGTGGTGGCNTCNGGGCGGGCGAGGACGTCGGCCTCGTGGACTCGGCTGAAGCCGTCGATGGCGGTGCCGTCGAACTGCACGCCCTCGTTGAANACCTGCTCNAGTTCGGCCGGCGAGATCGCCACNGACTTGAGCTGACCGAGCACGTCGGTGAACCACAGGCGGATGAGNCGGACACCGCGTTCTTCGACGGTGCGAAGGACGTACTCCTGCTCTCGGCTCATGACGGCTCCTCGTGGACAAGTCCGACACCTCCATGGTGCCGGANTTTCGGCGCAANGCCGATGTGGCGACTGCGTGNGTTTCCTCAGGGTGCCGGGTTCCTGACAGCANCGCCAGCGCGAAAAGTGCNCGTTCACACTCCGTTCACAATTGGGCAACAGGTCNGAAATTGGCGGGTGGAACGCTCTTCNCNGGGCAACGCTCTGCGTCGCCCATCTCGCTGGTCCTGCCAGGGCAGCGAATCCTGAGTGCATCGGAATCGTCAANGCAGACGCGCAGTCCGNTCGCACCCAAACGACANCACCCCGACCCAGAACACAAGGAAATCCCACATGGCCTACCGGGCTGAATACCTGTGGATCGACGGCTCCGAGCCGACTCGTGAGATCCGCTCCAAGACCAAGATCCTCGCTGACGGCGCCGAGCCCGGGATCTGGGGCTACGACGGCTCCAGCACCAACCAGGCCACCGGCGACAATTCCGACGTCGTCCTNAAGCCCGTCTTCCAGTGCCCGGACCCGATCCGNGGTGGCGACAACATCCTCGTCCTNTGCGAGACGTTGCTCACCAGCGACATGTCGCCGCACCCNACCAACACCCGNGCCGCNGCCGTCGAGGCGATGGANAAGTACGGCGACCANGAGCCCTGGTTCGGCCTNGAGCAGGAGTACACCCTTCTCGACCCGATCACCGGTTGGCCGGCCGGCTTCCCCTCCGGCGGTTTCCCCGCCCCNCAGGGCCCGTACTACTGCGGTGTCGGTGCNGTGAAGATCCACGGCCGNGNCCTCATCGAAGAGCACACCACNGCGTGCATNGANGCCGGCCTNGCNATCTCCGGCACCAACGCCGAGGTCATGCCCGGNCAGTGGGAATTCCAGATTGGACCGGCAGACACCGTCACCGTCGGCGACCACCTGTGGGTCGCCCGCTACCTTCTCTTCCGCCTGGCCGAGGATCACGATGTCGAGGTCTCGATCGAGGCCAAGCCGATGAAGGGCGACTGGAACGGCGCCGGCATGCACACCAACTTCTCGACCAAGGCCATGCGTGAGGGCTACGACCCGATCATCGCCGCCTGCGAGGCGATGGGTGCCGAGGGTGTCCCCGAGAAGCACCTTGAGGGCTACGGCGTGGGCATCGAGGACCGTCTCACCGGTGCGCACGAGACCCAGCGCTTCGATCAGTTCAGCTACGGCGTCTCCGACCGAGGTGCATCGATCCGCATCCCGTGGCAGGTCGCGCAGGACCAAAAGGGCTACATCGAGGATCGTCGCCCCAACGCCAACGCCGACCCGTACGTGGTTGCGACCCTGCTGACCAACACGATCGGCGCCGCTCTGGCGTAATCGAGCGTTGGCAGGACATGTGCCTGCTCGGCAGCAAAGCGTGAACGGAGCCGCGCCCTCGGGTGCGGCTCCGTCGCGTCTGTGGCCGTGGGTCGGCGAGCGTGCGAGAAGATCGACAAAAATCGTCCACGGTTACAGTGTCGATGATCTGGACGGTATCGACACCACCTGATGGGAGAATACCGATGAACCGAATCACACGACTGCTTGTCTCGCTCACCGCCCTTGCCCTGCTGGCGTCGGCGTGTGGTGGCGCCAATGAGGCCGCCGAGGCTCCGCCGACGACCGAGGCGCCGGCGACCAGTGACGACGAGGGCGATGGCGAGTCGGACGAGTCCGGCGAATCGGACGAGACCAGTGCTGCTCCTTCGACCACGGAGGCGCCCGCCACGACGACCACCAGACCACCGCCGCCCGCCAACGGCGTTTTGGTCGCCTCCGAGGGAGTGCTTGGTTGGGTCATCGATGGCGTCCTCTTTGCGAACGACAACGGCGCTGCTCCGGCTGCTGCGGGCGATGAGTACCGCCTTCTGCGACCCGAAGGTGTAACCGGCACGGCCGTCGGCCCGGCGCCAGAGCTCGGCTGTCTCGGCGCGACGCCCTTCATCGATCTCGGCGTCTCTGCGGATTCGTGGCCCTACGACTTCCCGATCGGTGTCTCCGGCACCTGGGATCTGTTCCCTCAGGCGGTCGAGGTCATGGCGACCGAGAACCGGATCTACAAGGACATCACCCGCGATCTCGTCGCCCAGTTCGGCCTCGACGATCCGGATCCGCAACTCCTGCAGGTGCTGCGAGTCGATCTCGAAGGCGATGGCGTCGACGAGGTCCTTGTCGTCGCCGAGCGGCTCCAGGGCGGCGGGCTGGCCGGCGCGCAAGCCGGTGATTACAGCATCGTCTATCTCCGCAAGGTGATCGGGAACGAGGTGCAGCAGCTGGTGCTTCACCACTCCGCGCTTCAGAACCTAGCGCCGGATGCGTTCGGCTACCTCGAGGCGTTCCGCGTGCCGACGGTGGCCGACCTCGACGGCGACGGTCAGATGGAGATCGTCACGCAGGGCTTCTACTACGAGGGCTCGTGGACCGAGATGTGGGAGTACGTGGAGAACGGCCAGGGTGAAGCGGTGGTCGCGCTCTCCGTCGGCTGCGGGGTCTAGAGGAGCTCGAAGCCGGGCGGCGCCACCCTGGTGATGCGCTGATCTCGACGGAGGAACGAAGCAGTCGGTGGTCGGTCCACGCCGTAGGGTGAAGACGTGGCCGACACGCTTCGCATTGCGATCGCCCAGCTCAATCCGACCGTCGGAGATCTCGACGGCAACGTCGCCAAGGCCCTCGCCATGGTCGAGCAGGCCGAGGCGGCCGACGCTGACCTCGTACTGCTGCCCGAGATGACGATCACGGGCTACCCACCCGAGGATCTCGTGTTCAAACCGGGATTCATCGGCGATGTTCGTGCGTCGCTCGAGAAGTTCGCCGCCGGAACCGGGCGCTGTGCGGTGGTCGTCGGTTTCGCCGATGGTCCGGGCGACGGCGGACCCGACGGTATCTGGAACGCAGCGGCCGTGTGTGCGGGCGGCAAGATCCACGGCACCTACCACAAGCGCCACCTTCCCAATTACGACGTGTTCGACGAGATGCGGCACTTCCGTCCTGGGGACGGGCCGTTCGAGCTCTTCGAGATCGCCGGTGTGCCGGTCGGCGTCACGATCTGCGAGGACTCGTGGATCCCCGACGGTCCGGTCAACCAACTTGCCCGTGGAGGTGCCCGCATCGTCGTGAACGTCAACGGTTCGCCGTTCCGGGTCGGCAAGCAGCACATCCGGGAGGACGTCATGGCGCAGCGGGTCGAGGAGACGGGTATTCCGGTCGTTTACGCCAACCTTGTCGGTGGGCAGGACGAACTCGTCTTCGACGGTGGGTCATTCGCCGTATCGCCGTCGGCTGACGGGCCGATCGTCACCGCTCGATGCTCCAGCTTTGCCGAGTCGCTCGACGTCTTCGACATCGCCGTGCCTGATCGCAACTCCATGCACGGCCGCTATCCGACGATCTCCGTCACGCCGGCAGTCACCCACATCCGGACCCCGATGGCTGCGCCCATCGCAGAGCCGCTCGACGAACTCGCCGAGATCTGGGAAACCCTCGTCCTCGGCGCCCGCGACTACGTGCGCAAGTCCGGGTTCACCAAGGCCTGCCTCGGGCTCTCCGGTGGTGTCGATTCCTCGATCGTCGCCGCCGTCGCCGCGGAAGCGCTCGGCCCCGAAAACGTCCTCGGCGTGCTGATGCCCTCTCGCTACTCGAGCGACCACTCGATCTCCGACGCCGAACAACTCGCAACGAATCTCGGTATCGCCACCTACACCGTCCCGATCGAACCGGCTCATAAGGCCTTCACCGGGATGCTCGTCCCAAACCTCACCGATCAGCAGATCGATGTCGGCGATCTCGCCGATCAGAACCTGCAGTCTCGTATTCGCGGCGTCATCTTGATGGCGATGGCCAATGGGCACGGTTGGCTCGTGCTCACGACCGGCAACAAGTCCGAGGCAGCGGTCGGCTACTCCACGCTCTACGGCGACACCGCCGGCGCCTATGCCGTCATCCGCGATGTCTGGAAACTCACCGTCTACGAGCTCTGCGCCTGGCGCAATGAGGTTGCCGGTCGAGCGATCATCCCGACCACTGTGCTCACCAAGCCGCCATCGGCCGAACTCAAGCCCGATCAGCGTGACGATCAGTCGCTCCCCGACTACGAGATCCTTGATCCGATCCTGCGGGCGTACGTCGAGGGCGATCACACCGTCGCCGAAATCCTGGCGATGAACATCACGGGCGCCGATCCGGAGACCGTGCAGCGGGTGTGTCGCCTCGTCGACATCGCCGAATTCAAGCGCCGCCAGACCCCGCTCGGTACCCGGGTCACCGGCAAGGCGTTCGGACGTGACCGGCGGGTCCCCATCATCAATCGATACCGCGGATGAGCGCCTCAAACCACGTCACCGAAAACACGTGCCCACCCGACAGTTGTTCGCAGCCGCGCGATGGGTACGCTGACCAACGGCGGAAGTGCGAGGAGGTCTTCGGTGGCGAAGGAACGTGTTGAACGAGACGAAGAAGACCTCGTTCGGCTCTACCTCACTGACATCGGCCAGTACCCCCTGCTGACGAAGGAAGACGAGGTCCGCCTCGCTCAGGCCATCGAAGCAGGCACCGAGGCGCGCGCCGAGTTCGAGAGCATCGACACCGAACTGACCCCCGCCAAGAAGCGTGAACTCCGTCGAGCCATGCAGAAGGGCGAGCAGGCCGAGCGCACCTTCGTGCAGTCGAACCTGCGCCTCGTCGTCTCGATCGCCAAGAAGTACCAGGCCTCAGGCCTGCCGCTGCTCGACCTGATCCAAGAGGGCAACCTCGGCCTGATGCACGCCGTCGAGAAGTTCGACTGGCGCAAAGGCTTCAAGTTCTCGACGTACGCGACCTGGTGGATCCGACAGGCGATCACCCGCGGCATCGCCAACACCGGCCGCACCATCCGCCTTCCCGTGCACGCCGGCGACACCCTTGCTCGCCTCCAGAAGGCTCGTGCTCGCCTGGAACTGAAGTACGGCCGTCCGGCCACCCTCTCCGAACTCGCCGCCGAGGTCGAGATGCCGGAAGAGAAGGTCACCGAGGCGCTTCGCTTCGCCGCCGAGCCGTTGTCTCTCTCCGAGCCGTTGCGCGAAGACGGCGACGCCGAACTCGGCGATGTGGTGGAGGACCGCGGTGCCGACTCGCCCTTCGAAGTGGCCGCCACGGCGCTCCTCCCCGAGGAAATTGCTCGCCTGCTCGCCCCGCTCGACGAGCGAGAGCGCGAGATCCTGAAGCTCCGCTTCGGTCTCGACCGCGGTGAGCCCCGCACGCTCGAAGAGGTCGGGGAACACTTCAATCTCACCCGTGAGCGCATTCGTCAGATCGAGGCCCGGGCGATGTCGAAGCTGCGCCACCCGTCGTCTGACACGGGCGCCCGCGATCTGCTGAGCGTCTGATCCCCGTGGGGGTCCAGGCCGCGCTTGGCTACCAGCACAAGGCGGGCAATCCGATCCATCGCGCTATGCGTTCGATAGCGGCCTCAAGGCCGGGTGCCGTCTTCTTTTCGAAGACGATCCAACCGATCGACGGCGCCGTTCACACGCTCACCGGCAACATGACGACCGCCACCGAACTGCTGGCCGGTCTGCCCGTCGTTTACCTCACGACGGTTGGCCGCAAGTCCGGGCAGCCGCGCCGTACACCTTTGATCGCCGTGCCGATCGGCGACGATCTCGCCCTGCTTGGCACCAATTTTGGTGGCAAGCGCACACCGGGTTGGGTCTTCAACCTCGAAGCCGAACCGCACGTCAAGCTTGGGTACCGCACCACCGAGATCGATGTTGTGGCCCGCTCCGCCACCGCCGATGAGTTCGAAGCCGTGTTCGCGGCCGGTGGTTCGATTTACGGCGGCTACACGAAGTACCGCGAGCGGGTCGACGGGCGCGACATTCGGGTATTCGTGCTCGAACAGGCCTGAACGCATTCGGCCGCCCGACAGCGATTCCCGAATGTGATGCTTCTGCGACACACGCTCGGACGGGAGCGTGAGTGGCGGAGGTGGACGGGAATCGAACCCGCCGGACAGGGATCACCCATCCCACCCGCTTTGAAGGCGGGGGAGCCCACCAGGCGCTCGGACACCTCCAGCGATGACGTTATCGGCGTGCCTGACGTCACGGACACCGGGCCGAGGCATCGCAAGCCGGGGTAGCTAGCGTCGAAGACATGTCGAAGAACCGCAAGCTCCTCTTCGTTGTCCTCGCCGTCCTGCTCGCTGTCCTGGCGCGCAAGGTTCGCGACGTCTGACCGTTCCCGCCTGAGTCGGCCGATCGCCGCAGGCGTCTCCAGGACGATCGGCTGCTACTCCTCGCCGTCGTCAGGCCCGAAGTCCTCCCAGCGCGGGGTCGGCTCCTCGGTGGTGGAGCTGTCTGAGGGCGGCCCATCGGGGGGCGCTGCGCCGGTAACGACCACGGCAGCCATCGCCGTGGTGAGGGGTACCGCAGCGACGAGACCGATCGAGCCACAGAGGGTGCGGACGATCTCGACGGCGACCACCTCGGTGTTGGCGACATTGGCGAGCGACTGATCCGAGACTGAGAACAACAAAAGGATTGGCAAGCTCGCACCGGCGTACGCCAACAGCAAGGTGTTGACCGTCGACGCGATGTGCTCGCGGCCGACCCGGATGCCCGACGCCACGAGCTCCGACACGGTGAGATCGGGTCGACGGTCATGGATCTCCGACACGGCAGCCACCTGTGTGACCGTGATGTCGTCAAGCGCGCCGAGCGTGCCGATCACCGCACCACCGAGGAGGAGGCCGGCGAGATCGATGTCGCCGGCCAGGAAGGGGAGGAGCAGGTTCTCCTCGGCGCCGAAGCCGGTGATGCGAGTGAGATCGAAGAAGACCCATGAGAGCACCAGGGTCAGGAACAACGCACCGAGCGTGCCGGCCAATGCCACCGTCGTGGTGGGGGAGACGCCGTGCGTGAGGTACAGCGTCACGAAGGCGATCACGGCCGCGGCGACGACGGCGACCGCAACCGGGTCGTTGCCGTCGAGGACCGACGGGGCGATGAAGACCACCAAGACGAAAACCGTGACGGCCATCGAGGCGAGTGCCATGAGGCCGCGGCGGCGTCCGAGCGCGAAGACGACAATCGCAAACAGGATCGCCAGCCACACCAGTGGCGCCTGCCGATCAAGGTCGGCATAGAAGTAGGCGTTGGTTGCCGGCTCGAACCCGAGAATGATCGTGTCGCCGGGACTGAGGTCCGGGATGCCGCTCTGGAACTCGGTGTTGATCTCCGGCAGGACGATGAGCGAGCCCTCCTCTGGCCCGCCGGTGAGGATCGCCGTGATCTCGCGACATTCCTGCGGGTTCTCGACTGAGGAGTAGCTGCACGGGCCGGTGGTCTGCTCCTCGACGGTGGCACCCACCCGCTCGGTGACGAGGCCGAGGTCGGCGGCATTCGAGATCGCGGCATCCCGGCCCTCGCCGGTGGGCCAGAGCACGATCATGCCGACGACGGCGGCAACGGCGGCGAGTGTGACGGCGCCGAGCACGGCGCGAAGGGTCGGGACGGCGAGCCAGCGTTCCCAGCCGCCTGTCATCCCGTGCCCATGCGTGTGCGTGTTTCCGTCGTTCATCGGCGTCGCCCTATCGGCTTGCGGGTTTTCCACCACAGCAGACCGCCGGCCAGCGTGGTGGCGCCGAGTGCGCCGAATGTCATCGGCTTCGGAGGTCGAACGCCTCGGCCCTCGACGAGGGGTTGCGGACGTTCGAACACCCGAATCTCCCAACCCCGGCTGGTGGCCTCCTTGAGAAGGGCCCGGTCGGGGTTCACGGCGACTGGGTGGCCGACCGTCTCGAGCATCGGGAGATCGGTGACCGAGTCGGAATAGGCAAACGAACCGTCGAGGTCGAGGTCGTAGCGTTCGGCTTCCTCGAGGATGGCGGCGACCTTGTGCTCGGCGGCGGCATAGAACTCGACCTCGCCCGTGTAGCGACCTTCGGCGTTGATCTGGGCCCGGCTCGCGATCGCAGCATCGACTCCAAGGTGTCGGGCGAGCGGCATCACGATCTCTTCTGGTGAGGCGGACACGAGGTACACCCGACGTTCGGCCTCTTGATGGGATTCGATGAGTTCGACCGCTTCGGCGTACACGAGTGGGTCGATGACGTCGGTCAGTGCACCGTCGACCAGGTTGGAGATCTTCTCCTTTTCCCACCCGGCGGCAACCTTGAGCGCCGTCTCGCGCATCTTCACCATGCGGCCTTCGTCGGCACCGAGGTAGCGGAACACGATCTGACCCCAGAGCGCCCGAACGACCAGCCAACGGTTGAGCATCCCCTCCTGGTGCAGGCGGGGGCCGAACGCCAGCATCGCCGCTTTGGCGATGACGGTCTTGTCGAGATCGAAGAAGGCGGCCTCGGTCACGTTGGCATCGTAGAAGGCCGTGCCTAGGGTCGACTCGCGACTTCCCCGTCGAGCCCCTGTTCCGGGAGAGACGTCGTGTTCGTTATCTGTCGATCGCCCAAGGGCGGCGTCGGCACGTCAGTCGTGGCTGCTGCGCTCGCGCTCTGCCACGCCCATGCCGGTCAACCCACGGTCCTCGTCGATCTTGCCGGTGATCAACCCGACCTCCTCGGTGTGGCGCCGTCGGCGTCGCTCGGGATCGGCGGCTGGGCTGCAGGGGGCGACGATGTGCCGGTCGAGGCCCTCACGGCGCTCGACGCCGAGGCGCCTGGAGCGGTGATGGCCCGACATGGAGCCCCGGTGGATTGGCCGAGGCCGGGAGGGTCTGGCGGCTCAGGTCACGGCATCCGCTGGGGAATCCGGTTCCAGCAACTGCCTCAGCAGCGTGATCGCGCCCGCTTTGTCGAGCGGATCGTTGCCGTTGCCACATTTCGGGGATTGCACGCATGACGGACAGCCGCCGGTGCACTCGCACGAATCGATCGCCTCGAGGGTGGCAGCCAGGTGCTCGGTGCCGGCCTCCCAGCCGAGTTCGGCAATGCCCGCACCACCCGCGTAGGCGTCGTAGACGAAGACGGTGGCGCCGTCGGTGTCGACATGGTGGGCGGTGGAGACGCCGCCGACGTCCCAGCGGTCGCAGATCGTGAAGAGCGGCAGCATCGCGATCGCCGCGTGCTCGGCTGCGTGCAGCGTGCCGCGGGGATCGCCCCCGGTGTCGACGACCGTGTCGATCACGTCGTCGTCGACGACATACCAAAAGGCCCGGGTGACGAGGCGCTGCTCGGGAAGGTCGAGTGTCTCGTTGGCGAGGATCTTGCGGCTGAAACGATCGCGAAGTTGGTAGCCGAACACCTGGGTGGTGACTTCGACCTCGCCGATGTGGAGCGTGGTGCGTCCGACTCGGCGCTGGTCGACAATCCGCAGGACCCGGATGTCTTTGTCGGTCCGGGGCTGGGTGTAGGCCGTGTTGTCGCACTCGACGACACGAGCGCGCTTGTCGTGCAGATCAAGCTCGACAACCTCATAGCTCTGACCGCGGTGCAGATAGATCGCGCCCTCGTGCACGGCCGTGTAGGCCCGAGCCTCATCGACGGTGCCGATGAGGCGCTCGGTGTGGTGATCGATGATCGTGATCTCGCTCGATGATCCCGAACGCAGGCCGATGCCCCGAGATGGATAGCCCGTGCCGCACCAGTGGGCGAATGGTTCCTCGTGCCCGTTGCGTCGGCGTCGCTGCAACCGCAACTGGCCGTCGCGGACCAGGTCACGGATGCCATCGTGGAGTTCCTCGTCGTTCCACCAGCGAACGTCGTCGTACGACAGCGGCAGTTCGTAGGCCGCACATGCGAGATGCGGGCCGAGGATGTGGGGGTTGGCGGTGTTGATCACCGATGGCTCCGGCTGTCGCTCGAAGACCTCGTGGGGGTGACGCATCAGGTAGCGGTCGAGTTGGTCGTCGCCGGCAACGAGCACGGAGACGCTCGGCGTGTTGCGTCGCCCGGCGCGCCCCGCCTGTTGCCACATGGACGCGATCGTGCCGGGAAACCCGTTGATCACGCAGGCATCGAGGTCGCCGATGTCGACGCCGAGTTCGAGCGCCGAGGTGGCGACGATGCCGCGCAGCGTGCCGTCGCTCATCTGCTCCTCGATTGCCCGACGCTCCTCGGCGAGGTAGCCGGCCCGATACGACATCACTGCGCGTTTCAGGTGCGGCGATACCCGGCGGGAGATGTCGGCGGCGATGAGTTCGGTGCCCTTTCGGCTCTGGCAGAAGGTGATCGTTCGGTGCCCGGACTCGACCAGCGCTGCGCTGATCGCCGCCACCTCGCTGTTGGCCGAGGCGCGTACGCCGGTCTCCTCATCGATGACCGGTGGGTCGAGCAGTGCGAACCGGCGTGGACCAGTGGGGGAGCCGTCGTCGGTGATGGCGGTGACCGGGGCCGCACACAACGCCGATGCCAGCCGCTCGGGCTGGCCGATCGTGGCCGAGGTGAAGACGAAGACCGGATCGGAGCCGTAGTGGCGACAGATCCGGCGGAGTCGCCGCAGGATGTGGGCGACGTGTGTGCCGAAGACGCCGCGCAGAACGTGGAGCTCGTCGATCACCACCACACGAAGTCGCATGAAGAAGGTGTCCCACTTCTCGTGCCGGGGGAGGAATCCACCGTGCAGCATTTCCGGGTTGGTGAGGATGACGTTGGCGTTGTCGCGGATCCAGGCCTTCTCCTCCGGGGTGGCGTCGCCGTCGTAGGCGCCGGCCACGAGGCGGGGGAAGTCGAGGGTGGCGAGCGAACGCAGCTGGTCGTGGGCGAGCGCTTTGGTGGGATAGAGGAGGAGTGCCGTGCCGGGTGTGATCGGATCGGCGACGGCCTCGGCGATCGGGATCTGAAAGCACCGGGACTTGCCCGACGCCGTGCCGGTGGCGATCACGACGTGTTCACTGCGTCGGATTGCGTCGATCGCCTCGGCCTGGTGATGCCACAGGTGTTGCGTGTCGGGCCGATCGGCAAGGCCAGGGGGCAGGGGTCGCTCGAGCTCGCGATGGCGTTCGGAGCGAGGTTCGAGGTGCTCCACGTGCACCAGGCGTCCGTCGGCATCGAGTTCGTCGAGGAGCGTCTCGAATGGGGTGGACGGGTCCGGCGCAAGGGCCATCGTCCGATGCTACGGCAGCCCTGTGACCGAATCACCTGCATGTGGTCCGATACCGTGCCCCGGGTGGACATCGTCGTGCACACTCATGTCGCCGACCCCTGGTCGGTGCTCACCGTGGCCGGTGAACTCGATGTCGTCGGCGCGCCCGAACTGCGTCAGCACGTGATCCAGGTCGTGCGCGACGGTCATCATCGTCTTGTGCTCGACCTCACCGGTGTCGCGTTTGTCGACTCGTTCGGTCTCGGCGTGCTCGTCGGCGCACTGAAGCGGGTCCGGCTGCTCGACGGCGATCTGCGGCTCGTCATCAGTGAGCCACGGGTGCGGCGGGTACTCGAGGTGTGTGATCTCGATCGGGTGTTCGCGATCCACACCGATCTCGATTCGGCGGTCGCTGCGGCGTGAGTATGGACACCGAGCCGGATCCGGAGGTCGTGGTCGGCCCCGGGTCGATTGCGATCGAGATCCCGGCTCGATCCGACTTCGTGTCTTTCGTCCGTGTCGTGGTCGCCGCAGCCGCCGAACTGCGACCCGATATCGCCATCGAACGCATCGAAGATCTCAAACTCGCCGTCTCCGAGGCCGTCACCAACTCCATCAACGCCCAAGATCGCGTCGGGACGATCGACCGCATCCGTATCGAATGTGAGGTCACCGACGACGAGATCACGGTCTTCATCCACGACCGGGGTCAGGGCTTTGATCGAGGCGATGTTCCCGAACTTCCCGAGCCCGATCACCCCGATCGCTTGCTGCACGAGTCGGGGCTTGGCCTCCATCTGATGGCCATGCTGACCGACGAGACCGTGGTCTCGTTCGACGACGACGGCACCGACGTCAAACTGGTGGTCTATTCCTCCAACCGTCGTCGCTTGGGGTGATGCGGCGGTAGGTTCCCCACGTCATGACAACGGAGAACCTCGAACCTTCGCCACTCACATGGCTCGGCGGCGACCGTCGTCTGGCGCGCTCGTTGGGCCGCCCGGTCCGTGATCTTCTGCAGATCGAGGCGTCCGGCGGACTTCTGTTGATCCTCGCCACCATCGTTGCGCTGGTGTGGGCCAACTCGCCGTGGCAGGACTCCTACGAGTCCTTCATCCACTTCCACATCAGCCTCGAATTCGGCTCGTTGCTCACGATCGATGAGCCGCTCGAGGCGTGGGTCAACGATGCCTTGATGGTCGTCTTCTTCTTCGTCGTCGGGCTTGAGATCAAGAAGGAACTCGTCAGCGGCGAACTCGCCAACCCGCGTGCTGCCGCACTCCCGGCGATGGCCGCGCTCGGCGGCATGATCGTGCCTGCCCTGATCTTCCTCGCCTTCAACGCCGGCGGGGTCGGCGCCGACGGTTGGGGCATCCCGATGGCCACCGACATTGCCTTCGCCGTCGGCATCATCTCCTTGCTCGGTGATCGTGTCCCGAAGGCGATGAAGGTTTTTCTCTTGACCCTTGCCATCGTCGACGACGTCGGCGCGATCGTCGTCATCGCGATCTTCTACACCTCCAACCTCTCGGTCGGCTGGTCACTTACCGCCGTCGGACTCGTCGTCCTCGTGCTGTTGATGAAGCTCGCCCGGATCTGGTACATCCCGGTCTATGTGATTGTTGGTGTCGTCCTGTGGTTGGCGGTTTTCGAGTCGGGCATCCACGCCACGATCGCCGGCGTCGTGCTCGGGCTTATCTGCCCTGCGCATCCGCTGCGCGCCTACGCCGCTGACCCGTGTGTCGCCGCCGCCGACAACCTTCATGTCGGGTCGGCGATCGCCGGCGAGGCGAACCCGAGAGTGATCCGACGAGCCAACTTCGAGATCCGAGAGCAGTTGTCGGTGGCCGAGCGCCTCGCTGACCTCCTCCACCCGTTCAGCTCGTACCTGATCATCCCGTTGTTCGCCCTGGTGAACGCCGGGATCGAGGTCTCCTCGGAAACCCTTGAGGATGCAGTCACGAGCGACATCACCCTCGGCGTGGTGCTTGGCCTCGTCCTCGGCAAATTTGTCGGTGTCTCGCTGTTCACATGGCTCGGTGTGCGGCTCGGCATTGCCGGTCTGCCGCAGGGCACAACCTTCCGCCACGTCGTCGGCCTCGCCCTCATCGCGGGCATCGGTTTCACCGTGTCGCTGTTCATCACCGGTCTGGCGTTCGACGACCCGATGGTTGTCGACGAGGCGAAACTCGGCATCCTGGGAGCGTCGGTGATCGCCGCAACCCTCGGTTCGCTTGTGCTCCTCTGGGCCAAGCCGGCCACCGGTGCCAGAGCGTCCGACCCCGTCGAGCCCCCCCACCCCGAACCTGCGGAGATCCACTGATGGCCAATGCGCTCGTCATCGTCGAGAGCCCTGCCAAGGCCAAGAAAATCCAGGAATACCTGGGTGCCGAGTTCACGGTCGAGTCGTCGATCGGCCACATCCGCGACCTGCCGCGCAACGCCGCCGACGTGCCAAAGGCCTACAAGGGTGAACCATGGGCCCGCACCGGCATCGACGTCGACAACGGGTTCAAGCCCCTGTACGTGGAGAACCGCGACAAGAAGGATCACATTCGCCTCCTGAAGAACCTGCTGAAGGACGCCGACGAGCTCTATCTCGCGACCGACGAGGATCGTGAGGGTGAGGCGATCGCCTGGCACCTGATCGAGGTGCTCAACCCCGGCCCCGAAATGCCCGTCAAGCGGATGGTGTTCCACGAGATCACCAAGGACGCCATCCAGCTTGCCGTGCAGTCGCCGCGCGAACTCGACCGCAAGATGGTCGATGCGCAGGAGGCCCGCCGCATCCTCGATCGCCTCTACGGCTACGAAGTCAGCCCAGTGCTCTGGAAGAAGGTGATGCCGCAGCTGTCGGCCGGCCGTGTGCAATCGGTTGCCACCCGCATCGTCGTCGAACGTGAACGCGAACGCATGGCGTTCATCGAGGCCAGCTACTGGGATGTGAAGGGCACGTTCGCTGCGGCGCAGGGCGACGACCAGCGCGAGTTCTCTGCGGCGCTCAACACGATCGACGGGGTCCGGTTGGCGAGCGGTCGCGACTTCGGTGATGACGGCCGGCTCGCCCGCGACGACGTCACCGTGCTCGACGAGGCCGGGGCCCAGGCGTTGGTCGGCGCGCTCGACGGCGTGCCCTACGAGGTCCGCGCTCGCGAGACGAAGCCCTACCGTCGTCGTCCCGCCGCACCGTTCATCACCTCGACCTACCAGCAGGAGGCGGGCCGCAAGCTCGGGATGAGTGCTCAGATGGCGATGCGGGCTGCGCAGGGCCTCTACGAAAAGGGCTACATCACCTATATGCGAACCGACAGCACCACGCTGTCGGACACGGCACTGCAGGCCGCCCGCTCGATGATCTCGGAGCGCTACGGCAAGGATTTCCTCCCCGACGCGCCCCGCCACTACGCCACGAAGTCGAAGAACGCACAGGAAGCCCACGAGGCGATCCGTCCGGCGGGCGACACGTTCCGGCCCCCTGCGGAGGTCGCCCAAGAGGTGCCCCAGTCCGAGGCGCGGGCGTACGAGCTGATCTGGCAGCGTGTCGTTGCGTCGCAGATGACCGACTGCACCGGCGAGACCGTCACCTTGAAGCTCGGCGCCGCCGCGCACGACGGTCGCGACGTCGAGTTCGCAGCGTCGGGCACCGTGATCGCTCATATGGGCTTCCGTGAGGTCTACGAGGAGACCAAGGTTCAGGATCGCGACAGCGAGGATGATGCTGACGAACGGCGCCTCCCCCCGCTCGCCGAGGGAGACGCTGCCCGCGCTGCCGGCCCGCTCGAGTTCGAGGGGCACACCACGTCGCCGCCGAGTCGCTTCACGGAGGCGTCACTCGTCAAGCGCCTCGAGGAACTCGGCGTGGGACGTCCGTCGACCTACGCATCGATCATCGGCACCATCCAAGACCGAGGCTACGTCTGGAAGAAGGGTTCAGCGCTCGTGCCGTCGTTCACCGCCTTCTCGGTGGTCAACGTCATGGAGGGCCATTTCCCCAACCTTGTCGACTACGCCTTCACTGCGAAGATGGAGGACGACCTCGACAAGATCGCCACCGGTACCGAGGAGGCCGAGCCGTGGCTCAGCCGCTTCTATTTCGGTGAGAGTGAAGGCGGCGAGCCGGGCTTGAAGGAAAAGGTGTCGACCCGACTCCCCGACATCGACGCCCGCATGGTCAACACCATCCCGCTCGGTATGAGCGACGAGGGCAAACCGGTCGTGGCCCGCGTCGGCCGGTACGGCCCGTACGTCCAGATGGGCGACAGCGACGAGGCCGACGACAACCAGACCGCATCGATCCCCGACGACCTCGCCCCCGACGAACTCACCCTCGACAAAGCGATCGAGTACCTCGCGATCCCGAAGGAAGGGCGCATCATCGGCATGCACCCCGAGCACGGACTCGAGATCTATGCGAAGGCGGGCCGTTTCGGCCCCTATGTCCAGGTTGGCACCCACGAGGATTGGGAGGAACGAGGGGAGGAGAAGCCACCCTCCGGTTCGCTCTTCTCCACGATGTCGGTCGAGACGTTGACGTTCGAGGAAGCCCTCCAGATCCTGTCGCTGCCGCGCACGGTCGGGGCTCACCCCGAGACGGGTGAGGTCATCACCGTGCAGAACGGCCGCTACGGCCCGTATCTCAAGATGGGCACCGACAGCCGCAGCCTTGAGACGGAGGCCCAACTGCTCACCGTCACGCTCGAGGAGTGCCTGGCGATCCTTGCCCAGCCGAAGCGTCGCCGTGGCCAGGCCGCACCGAAGCCACCGCTGCGCGACATGGGCCCCGACCCCGAGACCGGCAACCCGATGATCGTGAAGGACGGCCGCTTCGGGCCCTACGTCACCGACGGTGAGTACAACGCGTCGTTGCGCAAGGGCGACACGGTCGAGGAGCTCACCGTTGAACGGGCCGCCGAACTTCTCGCCGATCGTCGGGCCAAGGGCCCCGCCAAGAAGAAGGCGACGAAGAAGAAGGCCGCCAAGAAGAAGTCGTCCAAGAAGGCGACGAAGAAGAAGGCGACCAAGAAGAAGTCGTCCAAGAAGGCCGCCGCTTCCAGCGACGACGAGTGATCGAGCCGCTGCTCGTGGTCCCCTAAGGTCGTCGGCGTGAGCGCCCCCGGTTCCAGTGCGGATCGCCTGCAGGATGCAGTCGGTGCCACGCGCCCGGGTGGCCGCATCAACTCGGTCTTCGGATCGTGGGAGTTCTTCAAGCTCTGGGTCGCCCAGGTCATCTCCGCAACGGGTGACTGGCTCGGCCTGATTGCGATCATCTCGCTTGCCGAACGCATCAGCGACGGGTCGGAGGGAACTGCGATTGCGTTGGTACTCGCAGCCCGTATCGCTCCCGGGTTCTTCCTCGCCACTGCGGCAGGTGTGATCGTCGACCGCCTCGATCGCAAGCGGGGGATGTTGTTCTGCGATGTCGGTCGGGCGCTTGTGTTCTTCGCGTTGCCGTTCGTCGACAGCCTGCTCGGATTGATCCTCGCCTCGTTCGTTCTCGAGATCCTCACGATGCTGTGGTCGCCAGCGAAGGAAGCGGTCGTCCCGAACCTCGTGCCGAAGGCGAAACTCACCACCGCAAACTCGCTCAATGTCGCGGCGGCGTACGGCATGTTCCCCGTCGCGGCCGGTATCGCTGCGCTCCTCGCCAAGCTCTCCGAGGGCTTCGCCGACGAGGGTTGGGTCAACACGTGGCAGTTCAACGAGGAGGGGTTGGCCTTCTATGTCAACGGCCTGTCGTTTCTGGCTACCGCCGCCATCATCGGGCGCATTCACTGGGCCCGCCGCACCCGCGAGGAGCGACTCGGCACGGAGCGGGGGAGTTGGGACCTGGGAGGGGCGTTCCGCGAACTCCGGGAGGGCTGGGAGTTCATAGCGGTCAACCCGATCGTCCGGGCGGTCAACATCGGGCTGGCCACGGGGGTGATCGGTGGCGGCATGCTCGTACCGCTCGGTGCGATCTTCGTTGATGAGGTCATTGCCGGTGAAGGCGCCGATTTCAACCTGATCCTGTTCGCTCTCGGCACCGGTATGGCGGTCGGGGTCCTGACGGCATCGGTTCTCCAAACTCGGATCAACCGGGCCCGGGTCTTCCCGCTTGCGCTCGTGGTCGCGGGCGCCGGCCTGCTCGTCGCCGGGTCGGCGTCGATTCTGTCGATCGTCGTGCCGATGATCGCGGTTGTGGGGTTCGCCGCCGGACCGATCTACGTCCTCGGGTTCACCTTGCTGCACGAGAACGTCGACGACGAGCTGCGCGGCCGGATCTTCGCCTCATTGCTGGTGCTGGTCCGCTTCTGCGTCCTGATCGCGCTCGCGATCGCACCGATCCTCTCCGAACTGCTCGACGGAATCTCGGACTCGATCTGGGGGCGTGAGATCGTGCTCGGAGGGTTGGCGATCTTCGTGCCGGGAGTACGCCTCACCATGTGGGTCTCGGCCATCATTATCGCGATGGCCGGTGGATTGGCGATGTGGAGCTTGCGCGCCGGGTCCGGTGCGTTCCTCGCCGAAGCAGAGTCGGAGCCGAGCTCGTGACCGGCCGACTGATCGTGTTCGAAGGGGCCGACGCTTCCGGAAAGTCGACCCAGGCCCGACGGCTTGCGTCGCAGCTCGGCGCCGAGTTGACCTTCCAGTTCGGCGCAACCGAGATCGGCAGCGCGATCCGGTCGATCCTGCTCGATCCAGCGCACGCCGCGCTCGACGATCGAGCTGAGGCCCTGCTTGTCATCGCCGACAAGGCCCAGCACGTTGCCGAGATTGTCGGTCCTGCGCTCGAACGGGGCGACACGATCGTGTCCGATCGTTACACCGCATCGAGCACCGCCTACCAGGGCTACGGACGCGGGCTCGATCTCGATCAGCTCGATGCCATGATGCGATTCGCGACCCACAGCATCGAGGCGGATCTCACGGTGCTGCTCGACGTCGAGTGGTCGGTGGCCCGAGTGCGCCTGGGCGATCAGATGGACCGCATCGAGGGTGCCGGGGCTGCCTTCCACACCCGGGTTCGAAACGGGTACCTCGAACTCGCCGCCGCCGACCCCGACCGCTGGTTGGTCGTCGACGCCGACGGCACTGTTGACGAGGTTGCCGCACGTGTCGACACCGCCGTCGAAGCGTGGTTGGCGGCGAATCCGTGAGCTGGGATCTCGTCGTCGGTCAGCAGGAGGCGGTTCGTCGCCTCGAAGCTGCGGCCACGGCACCCGTCCACGCCTATCTGTTCGTCGGTCCGGGTGGCGCCGGGAAGCGTCGGGCCGCCACCGTCTTCGCCGGTGAGTTGTTGGCTGCTGCCGATCCCGACAACGCCGAACGCCACCGCCGACTCGCCGTCGACGAGTCGCACGCCGACGTCCACATGCTCGATCCGGTCGGCAACAATTTGCGCCGCGACGAAGAAGCGGAGCCGCTCATCGTGCAGGCCAGTCGGTCGCCGGTCGAAGGCAAGCGCAAGGTCCTGATCGTCAATCGCTTCCACACGGCGACCGCCGCAGCTGCGGCCTCGCTGCTGAAGACAATCGAGGAGCCTCCTGCGACGTCGATCTTCGTGCTGCTTGCCGAGGACGTCCCGCCAGAGCACATCACGATCGAGAGTCGTTGCACGCGCGTCGACTTCCCGCCGATCGCCGAGGAGGCGATCGCCGATGCGCTGGTTGCGGAGGGGCTTGCTCCTCCTGAGCAGGCACCGATCATCGCCGCTGCTGCGTCGGGCAGCGTCGAACGGGCGCGCACGTTGGTGGCTGACGATCGGCTCGTGGCCCGGCGAGATGCCTGGTGGTCGATTCCGGACCGACTCGACGGTACGGGGGCAGCGGTCGCGGTGATGGTTGAGGAGGTGCGGGCGCTCATCGATGATGCCGGCAAGGCCAAGGTTGCCCAGCACGAAGCCGAACTCGAGGCGATGGACGCCCGAGAGGAACAGTTGGGTACCCGAGGCTCAGGTCGCAAGGATCTCGAAGCCCGTCATCGTCGTGAACTGCGGCAGTTCCGCACCGAGGAACTCCGCTTCGGGCTCGCCACACTCGCCACTCGGTATCGCGAAGCGATTGTCGCAGGCGAGGATCGCCGTGGCCTGCTCCACGGTATCGATGCGTTGCGCCACACCCAGGATGCCTTGGTGCGCAACCCCAACGAGGCGTTGGCGCTCCAGGCCTTGTTGCTGAAGCTGCCGTCGCTCGCGCGGTGAGGATCAGGCACCGGGACTTGGTACCGTTCGACCCCTCGCCCGAGTAGCTCAGTTGGTAGAGCGACGCTCTCGTAAAGCGTAGGTCAGGAGTTCAATCCTCCTCTCGGGCTCTCTGCTCTGACCCCGGCGAACCGGGGTGTCCCCCTCAGGAGGTCCGTGTGGCGGACCAAGCCACTTTCGCCGAAGACGCGATGCCGTTGATGGACGGCCTGTACAGCGCGGCGATGCGCATGACCCGTAACGCGGCCGATGCCGAAGACCTCGTCCAGGAGACGTACCTCAAGGCGTTCAACGCCTACGAACGCTTTGAGACGGGCACGAACCTCAAGGCGTGGATGTATCGCATCCTCACCAACAGCTACATCAACGCCTATCGCAAGAAGCAGCGCCGGCCCGACGAATCCGACATCGACGACATCGAGGATCTCTACCTCTACCGACGCCTCGGTGGTGCCGAGTCGGCGGTGCTGAGCCGGTCAGCCGAGGACGAACTCCTGGAGATGTTCGGCGAGGACGAGGTGAAGTTGGCGCTCGAGGATCTTCCCGAGCACTACCGGATGCCGATCCTGCTGGCCGATGTCGAGGGCTTTGCCTACAAGGAGATCGCCGAGATCCTGGATGTCCCGATCGGCACGGTGATGTCGCGGCTGCACCGTGGAAGAAAGCAGCTCCAGAAGCGGTTGTACTCGTTTGCCGAGGAGCACCGTCTTCTTCCCGACCCTGAGCCTGTGTCATGACCGACCCGTGTGGTGAGTTCGAATCCCGCGACTGCGGTAGCGGCAACCCATGCGTGTCGACGTACCTCGACAACTGCCCGCAGGATGTCGAGTGTCAGACCGTCATTCAGGCGCTCGTCGCGAAATGCAGCACGTGCAACGACACGTATGCGTTCGAGATGCGGGTCCGAACGGTCGTGTCGCGACGGTGCAACGATCCGGTCCCGGACGCCCTGAAATCCAAGATTTTCCAGGCGATCCAGCAGGCCCAGCGCAGGCGGTAGACCAGCGGCCGCCCGGCCAGTGCGGTTCCGGATGGTCTCCGTTCTGAACTTTCCGGCGACAAGTGGAACCAAACGCATGGGTCGTTCCGTAAACCTGACCATGCGGGTCATTGGAGAAAAGTTCACCAGCATCGAGCGCCACCTCCCGGTCATGGAAGTCGGGCGGGTCTGCCTTGAGCCCGGCTGCGCCACGCACCTCAGCCGGTACAACGATCAGGAGTACTGCGCAC
>PABW01000095.1 GCA_002699625.1 Acidimicrobiaceae bacterium | reverse complement strand
GGACCTCGGCCGTCACATGCTCCCGATCGAGCACCTCCAGTTCGGCTTCGGTGAGGGCGAGATCGGTGTCGATTTGATCGAGCTCAATCCCGATCTCGTCCCGCCGGACCTCAAGCGCCTCGATCTCGGCCTCGACCTGACCCGAGGCAGGCGTGGCGGCGAGGACACCGGCCAGCACGGCGAGGGTGAGGAGTGTCAGCGAAAGGGAGGTTGTGGTTCGTCGCATTGAGGAAGCAGTCCCGCAGAGGTAACGGTACCGCAGGGCTTGGACCAGCCCGTGGCGCCCGGTAGCGGCGCGGCGTTCATGATGGTGATGGTGGCCGGTAGCGTCGGGCGGTGGCCATCACCATCACCGACATCGGGTTCCACCGAGACGAGCACCAACGCGTTGTCGCCGCGATGCAGCGCCTTGAAGGGCGCGGCGATGGCCAGGGCTGGATCAACTTCACGCCGTGCCTTACCGAAGAGGAGCACGCTCGTGTTCCCGAACGCTCCGCGCTTGGCGACTTCTTCGCCGGTCGTGGACCGGCGGTGGCTATGGCGACCTGGACCCCTGCAGCGCGAGGCGCAAAGCCGCGACCCGCACAGATCGGGGTCGAGCACGGCACGGGACCGAAGGCGCTCGATCGTCTGGCTGAGGTCGGCGTCGAGCTGCCGCAGGGATGGGTCAAGCGACAGGATCACGCCAAGCACGGCATCGTCGCCGAACTCCCCGACGGCGAGGATCCGTCCGTGGTGATCACGTGGCTGATCGTGGCGTCGACGCTGCTCCGAACGGTCGTCGAGCCGGGCGAGGACTGGATCGCCCTCGTGCACGAACCCGACGCCTGAGCGTCGCCCCTTGGGGTCAGCGGGTCGAATTCTGGGGGATCGTGCCGATCAGGCGCCCGAGGGCGTCGGCCTGGCGGCGGGTCAAGGGCTGGCGACCGGGCCCGGTCACCAGCGAGAAGCCATCACCGGAACGGTTGACGATGCGTTCGTTCATGATCGATGTCCTTTGTCGAACGAAGCGCCGTTGCTCCGCTCACTCACTCCATCGATCCCCAAGTCTGGTTGCCCGCAAGAGGCCAGCCGTGGATCCCCTCGAAGGGCTCAGGTTGCGCGGATGCGAATCTCGACCTCGAGGTCGATGGTGCGGTCGCCAAAACCGTCGGATGCTCGAAGGCGGGTGGTGTCCCCGGCGGCGTCGTCGAGGAGGACGCCGCCGGCGCCGACCCATGCATGCACGGCGCCATCGGCCTCCCACACGTTCCAGAGGGTGAGACGACCGGCCCGGGCGACGATCTCGACCTCATCGGGGGCCGAGTGGTTCCAGAGCACCATGCGGGTGTTGGTCGTATCGCCGACCATGAGCGGCTGGTCGGCGTCGAGAGCGAGCCCCTGCGGTCGTTCGTCGGATGCGTGGATCCGCCGCACCGTGACGATGCTGTCGACGTTGAGATCGACGGTCACCGCAGCATGGACGGTGTCGCCGTCGTCGTCGACCACGTCGGTGTGTTCGTCGATCCAGCGTTCGGCGGCAGTCATGCAGAGTCCGCTTTGGTATCGGCGGTGTCGGGGGTGGCCGCAAACGGATCAAGGAGCTCGCCCTTCCATCCGGGCCGAGCGGTGCGAAGGTCGACCACTGCGGTCTCGACCTTGCCGGTCAACGGATTGTGACGTTGGGGCGGTCGGCCGGCTCGCATCCGCCCTTGATTGGTCGGACCCCACATGGGATCACCGGCGTGGTTCTTCCAGACACGAGTGCGAAGGGTCGCCGCCGTCGGTGGCTTGCCGCTGCGGCTCAGCGTCAAGGGGTTGGCGCCGACACTCCAGCGCCCGCGCGGCATCGTCGCCTCCACGACAAAGGGCATGTCGGGGTCGAAGGTGCCGAGCAGCGGTTCGACCCCGGATTCGCTGAACGTGCCGAGCCGGACCGGTTCACGGAGCGAAGCCGACGGCCGGCGTGGGTCGGGTCGGACAAGTTGGTTGTCGGCATCGATCGCTAACGTCTCGTGGGCTGTGGTCCAGGTGATTCGGAGGCTCGACGTGCCGTAGGCATCGCGCAGGGTGGAGCGGACGGCAGCGTCGTCCTCAGCTCGCTGCCGGCGACGAGCCTCGAGGCGCTCGGCTCGGGTGCCGTGGTGCTGATCGCCCTTGGGGACGAACCGGCCTCGGCTCGTATTGCCGAGCCAGTCGAGCATGATCCAGATGCCGCCTGCGATGACCCAGACACTGATAAAGGAAAAGACGACCCGATCGCCGGAGAGGATCTCGTCGATGAACTCGCCGATCATCAGGAGGCGTCAAGGGCGATGATCGCATCGACGATGCCGTCGATGACGGCCTGCTCGTCGGCGTCGAGAAGGACGCAAGCGTTGGCGGGCGCAGGGCCCTCGCCCGCCCGCCCGCCTGGACGGTCGTCGACGACGGTCATGCCGCGAGTGATCGTGCCCGAGAGTTCGACCTCGACGGGACGCTCGATGCCGGTGAAGAGTTCGGGCGCCACGACCGACATCACGGCAGTGGCGTCGTGGATCGGCGCGCCGTCGCGCCCGGCGATCTCGTCGGCACGGACAACGGCGAAGTCGAGAAGGTCGGCGGCGAGGGTGGCGGCTGGGCCGCCTGCTGCTCGCATGCGATCGCGGTCGGTCGCGCCCATCAGGACTCGATGGGTGACGTCGAGCCCGACCATCGTGGTCATCGGGAACTCGCGGAACACGATCGCCGCAGCCTCGGGGTCGGCCCACACGTTGAACTCGGCGACCGCCGTCACGTTGCCAACATGGGCACCGCCACCCATGATCGTAAACCCACCGAGCCGGCTCGGCAGAGAGGGATCGCGGCGCAGCGCTAAGGCGATGTTGGTGAGTGGTCCGACGGCCACCAACTGGAGATCGTCGACCGAACGGGCCATGTCGAGGATGAAGCCCACCGCATCATCGGAGTCGATGTCGCGTTCGAGGTTCGGGATCTCGACTGAGCCGAGGCCGGTCGCGCCGTGAACGTAGGCAGCATCGATCGTCGGGGCGATCAACGGGCGTTCGGCACCCCGATGAACCGGGATGTCACGGCCACTGACCTGGGCGACAGCAAGCGCGTTATGGGTCGTGTGCTCGATACCGACATTGCCGTTGACCGTCGTGATGCCCACGAGGTCGGTGAGATGGGCGGCGGCCAAAAGCGCGATGGCATCGTCGAGGCCGGGGTCGCAGTCGATCAGCATCGAGGGGCGTGACATAACGTTGATGCTACGGGCGAGCGCAGCAGGCCGCAGGTCAGTCGCCGATGAGGAGCCCGACCTCGTCGGGTGTCGGTAGCGACGGTTGCGCCCCCGGACGCTGGGTGGTGGCCGCTCCCACCCTGACGGCCCAACGGGTCGCCTCGACCAGATCCAGCCCGCGTACCAGGCCGTCGGCGAGCGCGCCGCAGAACGAATCACCTGCTGCCGTGGTGTCGACCGGGCGCACAACGGGAGCGGGCACGTGGGTCGCCTCGCCGTCGAGCACCACGAGGGCACCCTCGGCGCCGAGGGTGACGATCACCGACGAGCTCGGCAGGCGGGTTGCGAGTTCGGCGGCGATGACCCGGTCAACAGGGCCGTTGTGGCCGGCGATGGTGGCGAGTTCTGTCTGGTTGGGCACGAGCACGTCGACGTCGGCGAGCAACGACATCGGGAGGGGTTCCGACGGAGCGGGTGCAGGATTGAGGATCACGGTGCCGCTCGCGATGGCAGCAGCGGCGGCAACGGCGTCGAGTGGAACCTCGAGCTGCAGGAGTGTGACGGCAGCGGTATCGATGATGGCGCTCGCTGCCTCGATGTCGGCGGGAGCGACCCGGCCATTCGCACCGGGGCTCACCACGATCGCGTTGTCGCCGTCGGCTCCGACCGAGATCAACGCAACGCCGTTGGGGACGTCAGCGGTGGTGAGGAGATGACGGGTGTCGACGGCGTCACCCTCGAGGGCTGATCGGAGCATGGCACCGCCCTCGTCGTCGCCGAGGCGCCCGATCATCGCAACGTCTCGTCCGAGGCGCGCAGCTGCGACGGCCTGGTTGGCGCCCTTGCCGCCGGGGATCCGACGCAGGTCTTCCCCGAGGACGGTTTCCCCGACCAGCGGGATGGTGTCGACTTCGACGACGAGGTCGAGGTTTGCGCTGCCGACGACGGCGATCTCGGTCATCGGATCAGCGGACCACGCCGTCTTCGAGCTCGTAGAGGCGCTTGACCGCACCGACGAGGATCTTGCGGGCGAGCTTGGGGCTTTCGTCGAGCAGCGATGAGAACTCGCGCCGGTTGAGGATCTCGACCACCATTGGGCTTTCGGCGGTGACGGTGGCCGTGCGGGGCACGCCGGCGATCACAGCGAGCTCGCCGAAGAAGTCGCCCGGGCCGAGGGTGGCGACGAGGCGTCCGTTGCGGCGCACGCTGGCCTCGCCGTCGACGATGATCATGAAGTCGCGGCCGGTGGCGCCCTGCACGGTGAGATCGAGACCCTGACGGACGTCGGTCGTCGTCATGTACGACGCGACCTTCTTGATCTCCTTGCCGGTGAGCTCGGAGAACAGTTCGATGCGGGCAAGGCGTTCGACCAACGACGGCATGTGCATGCACCCCCGAATGAGAGACCGCCCCGTCTCGGGGCGATGACGTGTCTATCAGAAGACGGCCACCGGGCTGACTGGGGCACCGCAGCCGCCGACGAAGGGCTCGGGGTTCGCGGCGAGGAAAAAGGTGTGGCGGCCCTCCTCGGCGCAGGCGACCGACAACGCCTCAAGATCCCAGATCTGTCCGGTGGTGAGTCCCATGTCGACGATCGCCAGGCAGTGGACCGCGAGCATGTTCTCAGGCTCCGGGCCGGGAAAGACCTCGAAGGTCATGACGTCGTCGGCGACGGCGGCGACGTCGTTGCGGTGGAACCATCGGCACGCGTCGATGCCCGGGCCGGGGTTCGACGCGTCGCCGGCGGGACCCATGATGTATGAGAGCCCGCCACCGTCTTTGAATGAACGGATTCGGCCAGTGCGGATCAGCACGATGTCGCCGGGCCGCATCTCGACGCCCGCCCACGCAGCCGTCTCGTCGAGTTCGTCACTCGTGATCTCGTGNCCGCCGGGGAGTTGGTCGACTCCTCGCATCGCAGCGACATCGAGGAGCACGCCGCGNCCGNCAAGCGTGCGNACGTTCTCGATCCCGAGCACNGTCGANCCGCCNAGNGCNGTGACGGTGTCGGCCGGGACACCGTTGTACAGCGAGCCTGCGTAGCTGACATGGCCGAGTGCATCCCAGTGGGTCGCAGCCTGCAANCCCATCACGACATGGTCGTCGTTGAAGTGGGGGACCATGGCGTTGCCNTCGGGNTCGCCGAGNTCCGGGTTGTTGATGTAGTTCATCGCCCGCAGTGGGTTGACCCGGCCGGGTATCGAACCGATCTGGGGTCCGTTCGGCGAGAGATCGATCGCCATCGGGACCCGCCGNCCCGAACGGATTGTCGACGCAGCGTGNGCAACNGCNTCGTCGGTNAGCAGGTTGAGCGTGCCGAGGCGGTCGTCGTCACCCCACCGGCCCCAGTTGCGNACTTCGGTACTGATCTCGTGGAAGCGATCGTTGAACGACATGGACCANCTTCCTAGTAGCCGGCGTCGATGTCGACCAGCCCGTCGAGGGGTTCNCCTGCCCGCCAGGCGAGGTAATTGTGGTGGAACGTCTCGATCATNGTCTCGTACGCGCCCGGGCCCATCCACGAGGTGTGGGGTGTGAGGAGCACCTTGGGNTGGTGGTANATCCAGTGNCCCTCGGGCAGCGGCTCGGGGGTGCAGACGTCGAGCGANGCCCGGGCGATCGTGTCGNNNTCGAGNGCGGNGCGCAGCGCNTCCTGGTCNACGAGGGTGCCNCGGGCGATGTTGCAGAAGTGCACGCCTGGCTTCATTTTCGCAAAGAGNTNGGTGTCGAACATGCCCTGGGTNTCGGGGGTCGAGGGAGCGGCGACCACGACATGATCGGCTTCNCCGANCACGGTCGNGATGTCGTTCACNACGGTCATNCCCGGGTGNGGTGCNTCGGTGCCTCGTCGGCGGACGCCGATGACGTTCATGTCGAGCGCAAGTGNGAGNCGGGCGACCTCGGANCCGATGCCACCCATACCGAGNATCACGACGGTGGCGCCCCGCAGGGTTCCGACCCGGAAGTCNGGTCGGGACCAATCGGCCGGNGGTTGGTCGAGNAAGACGTCGGGGAGTCCCTTGGCNGCTGCGAGCATCTGGGCGAAGACCCACTCACCGATCAATTCGCCGCTGATGCCGCGTGAGCAGGTGAGTGTNTGTCCCTGGAGGGCGTCGAACGGGAAGCTGTCGACACCGGTGCCGACNGTGTGCACCCACCTCGGACTCCGGNCCAGCAGGTCGGCNAGGTTGGGGCCNCCGTCGGTGCGGGTCAANACGACCTCGCCGTCGATNTCGNGAGGGATCTCGCCTTCGCGNGGGCATTCGACGACGCGNATCCCNGGCCACTCGNGNACCTGGGNCGGAAGCGGGAACTCGCTGTGNTTGATGACGACGGTTTCCGTGGTGTCGGACATGGCNNNGGACCGTACCCGCNGAGACCCCCGCAAGGAATCGGAGTACGGTTGGGCAGGACGGTGATGCGGGTATGACGGCTCTNTATCTTTTCTGTGCGGCGGTNGGTATTCCGTTGCTGCTGTGGTTTTCCTTCGCCGGCGATNCCGATGGTGGNGACGGGTTCGGNGACGCCGANGCNGACGGCCCCCTTGCGTTCTTGTCGTTGTCGACGNTGTCGTTCGTGNTGGGNTTCTTCGGCCTGACNGGTCTGTTGCTCGANATNGTCGGNACCGCNGGTCTCNTCACCTTGCTCGTGGCGATCATCACCGCCNTCGCCGCCGGCGCNTTCAACAGCGCNNCCTTNCGTTGGCTTCGAAGAAACTCCAACTCCAGCGAGGTCATGGACCACGAANTCGAGGGCATGATCGCCNACGTGGCNCTCCCGATCAGCGNCGAACACCGTGGCAAGATCATCCTCACGAAGGCNGGCGCTCGCGAACAGATGACNGCGACNCCNGTCGACGGCTCCACNATCGATCCGGGGGAACGCGTCGTGATCGTCCGGGTGGAAGGCGGGGTCGCCCTTGTCGCACCNCTCGGNCCCGATCTCGAACTCGGCTGACCCCTACTCNANNACCCGGNTCGCCGGNNANCAACCTCCGGTCCGGCCGGAGACAACNAGGAAAGAGAGACCNCTGATGGCTACNGCACTCGCCTTGGCGATCATCGCCGTGCTCGCNGTNCTNTTCGTGATCATGATCGTCAGTTCGNTGATCGTGATCTGTCCCCCCAACAAGGTCGCCGTGATCTCCGGTCGAACGCGCACCNTGTCGGATGGCCGAACGGTCGGCTATCGCATTCTCAAGGGCGGCCGCACCCTTCGNATCCCGATNCTGGAGAAGGTCTCCTGGATGGATCTCAACACGATTCCGCTCGAGGTCTCGGTCACCAACGCCTACTCNAAGGGNGCGATCCCGCTCAACGTGCAGGGCATCGCCAACGTNAAGGTGTCGAGCGCNGAGGGTNTGCTCGAGAACGCCGCCGANCGCTTCCTCGACCGNCCCACNGANCANATCGGCCAGATCGCCAAGGANACCCTCGAAGCCAACCTGCGCGGTGTGCTCGCCACGNTNTCGCCCGAAGAGGTCAACGAGGACCGGCTGAAGTTNTCTCATCAGCTGATCGACGAAGCCGACGACGACATCAAGACGTTGGGTCTCGANCTCGACGTGATGAAGATCCAGAACGTCACCGACGACAACCAGTACCTCGACTCGGTNGGCCGTCGACTNACGGCCGAGGTCGTCAAGCAGGCCCGTGTGGCCGANGCCGANCGGATGGCCGAGTCCGAGGCNGCCGAGGCGGCCGCCCGCGAGCGNGCCCAGATCGCCACGGTGCAGGCCGACAAGAACATCGTCGANGAGCAGAACCAGCTCCGTGTCCGCACCGCCGAGCTCGAAGCGATCGCCAAGGCNAAGGAGGAGGAGGCGTCCGTCGCCGGCGACATNGCNCGTGCCACCGCNGAGCAGGAGCTCGAGCANCAGCGCATCGAGCTGGAGCGNCGNCGCCTCGAGGCCGATGTCGTCACGCCNGCCAAGGCCAACCTCGAAGCCAAGCAGCTCGCCGCTCAGGCGGAGGCCGCNAAGATCATCGAGGACGGCAAGGCNCAGGTNGAGGTGTTCCANCGCCTNACGGAGCAGTACCAGGCCGCCGGCGACGACGGCCAGCGCATCTTCGTGCTCAACATGCTNCCGGAGCTCGTCGACAAGATCGTGTCGACGGTCAACAATGTCGACATCGANCGGGTNGCCATCGTCGACAACGGCGGNGGTCAGNGCGGGGGNATTCCNGGCCTCGTGTCGCAGCTGCCGGGTGCNGTCGTNTCGCTCACCGAACAGATCGAGGCCGCNACCGGTGTNGACATTCTCGGCTCGATGCGCAGCGACCANGCGGANTCGGAGCCNGATTCGGAGCTTCCTCCTCCNCCNCCNGCACCGGAAGCCTGACCAGTCGGCCNGCCGCNGNNNGACCTCGNCGTCGNNGGGNNGTGGNTCCNNTNGCGTNCGGACCACCGAACTCGATTCGCATCGNCGNGGCCGGTTCGTCCACAGTTGACNGATGGCCGACGAGCCCCGACGCACGCANGCGCAACAGGAGCGCCGCATCCGAATCCTGGAGACCGCCATGCGCCTGGCNGGCGAGGGCGGNTACGANGCCGTGCAGATGCGTGCNGTGGCCGAGGAGTCTGGCGTCGCGCTCGGCACGATCTACCGNTACTACTCCGGCAAGGACGAGATGCTCATCGCNGGCCTCGCCGGCTGGCTGCGACGCACCCGNCGCCGNGTCGAGTCCGGTGCGCTNGCCGGCGACACGCCGGGCGACCGACTCATCTTCNTGCTCGAGCGTTCNGCTGCGCTTACCCAAAACCGGCCCACGCTNATGGGTGCGTTGATCCGGGCGCTCGGCACGACCTCGCCGGCGGCGATCGAACACAAGCTCGAGGTCGACACACAATTTCGNGCGCTGGTCGTCACNGCGCTCGGTCCTGATCGGGGACTCGATGCCGAGGGCATCGCCNNGGTGATCGGCCATGTGTGGTCCTCGGCGCTCTNCCGCTGGGTCAGCGGCATCGCTCCCGACGAGAGCGTGCAGGCCGAGCTCACCCATGCTGCGAGAATGCTTGTCGCNGCTCCCGCCCGNGTGTGATCATCNCTTCGTGGTNGCTGCCACNGGTTGAGGGGTTGGGGCGGAGNGGNAACCCCCGGTTAGCATCCCGGCGTCCCACATTCAGGAGCTCGACATGACCGCACATCTCGAAGGCAAGAACATCGCAGTCACCGGCGGTGGGTCCGGCATCGGTAAGGCGATCGCNCTCGCCTGTGCCGACGAGGGNGCCAACATCGTCGTCGCCGACTATGGCGTGGCGATGGACGGNAGNGANCCGTCGAGCGAGGTCGCCGACGCCGTCGTCGCCGAGATCACGGCNAANGGNGGCAGCGCTGTCGCCGTCGCCGGCGACATCTCCCAGTTCGATGTCGGCGAGCAGGTCGTTGNCACCGCCGTCGACAACTGGGGNTCGATCGACGGNGTCGTCTGCCCGGCAGGCGTGCTTCGCGAGCGCATGCTGTTCAACATGAGCGAAGACGAGTGGGATCACGTCGTCGCCGTGCATCTCAAGGGCCACTTCAACGTGTANCGGGCTGCGNTCGCCCGGATGCGCAAGCAGGAAACGGGCGGCTCGCTCGTGGGCTTCACCTCGGGTGCCTTCACCGCCTCNACGGCGCAGGCCAACTACTCGGCGGCGAAGGGCGGCATCGTNAGCCTCACCCGNTCGGCGGCCTTGACTGCGGCCAGCCTGCGGATGCGCGGCGGCCCNGCGATCAACGCCAACTGNATTGCGCCGGTCGCCAAGACCCGCATGAGNGAGAACGTCCCGTTCGAGATCGAGACCGGCGAACCCGAGGACATCGCNCCGATGGCGATCTATCTGCTCTCNGACGCTGGCCGCGATGTCAACGCCCAGATCTACACCGTTGTCGGTGGTCGCATCAGCGTCTGGAACCAGCCGATGGAGGTCCGCACGATGATGGCGGGCAACGATGGCTGGACCCCGGAGTCGATCGCTGAGCGTTTCGATGAGGTCGGGCAGGAGCCCAATCCGTTCATCGCTGACCTTGAACGTCGCATGGCGGAGATGTCCGCCGAGAAGGGCGAGTGATGCCCACACCGCCGCCTGGTCGCGAACTGCTCGCTGGCAAGCGGGTGGTCGTCACAGCGGCGGCCGGCACCGGTATCGGCTCTGCCGTTGCGGAGCGTTGCCTGCTCGAGGGTGCGCAGGTCCTGATCTCCGACATCCACGAACGCCGACTCGGTGAGACCGCCGACCGTCTCGCGGAGGCCACCGGCGTCCGACCGCACACGGTGATCTGCAATGTCACGGTCGAGGATGATGTGCAGGCGCTCGTGGCGGCGGCGGTCGAGGCCATGGGCGGCATCGACGTGATGATGAACAATGCCGGGCTCGGCGGACAGGTCAAGCTCGTCGACATGACCGACGAGCAGTGGTCTTCGGTGCTCACCGTCACTCTCGATGGCACGATGCGCTGCACCCGAGCCGTCATGCGCCACATGATCGATGCCGGTATCGAGGGCGCGATCGTCAACAACGCGTCAGTTGTCGGCTGGCGAGCCCAGGCCGAACAGTGCCATTACGCCGCAGCAAAGGCGGGTGTGATGGCACTCACCCGGTGTGCAGCGATCGAGGCAGCCGAACACGGCATCAACATCAATGCGGTTGCGCCGAGTATCGCCATGCACGCCTTTCTCGAGAAGGTCTCTGATCCGGATCTTCTCGACGATCTCGCTGCAGGTGAGGCGTTCGGTCGGGCAGCGAAACCGTGGGAGGTCGCCAACGTGATGGTGTTCCTCGCCAGCGATCTCGCGGGCTATATGACGGGCGAAATCGTGTCGGTCAGCTCTCAGCATCCCTGACGGGCACTTCCCAGCTCAGACGGCAGGTGGTAAACCCTTCGGTACGGGCCGTGCGTGGCGCAGCCCGTTTCATCGACCTTGGGGGATTTCGATGCACGTTCAATTTTCCCGTACGAGCCTGGCGAGGCTGCTCGCCGTTCTCTTGGCCTTCGTGATGATCGCTGCGGCATGTGGCGGGAGTGACGATAGCGATGGCAGCAGTGCCGACGCGACGTCGGACAGCGATAGTGGCGACACCGGCAGCGACAGCTCGTCCGATGACGACACTGGCGATGGCGACGCAGTCGTGCCGACCATCACCGCGCCGGAAGAGGAGGAGGTTGCCGAGGAAGAGATCCAGCGCGGCGGTGTCCTTCGAGTCGCGATGGAGGCTGATGGCGACGGTATCAACCCGGTCGCCAACAACTTCGCGAACTCCGCCTACCTGATGGGCCAGTCAATCTTCGATCCGCTGTTCACGCTCGACGCCGAGGGCAACTGGTTCCCGTACTTGGCGGAGTCCGCGAGTCCGGTTGAGGGCACGAACTCGTGGCAGATCACGCTGCGTCAGGGGGTCACGTACCACGACGGTTCGGAGATGATCGCCGACGACATGATCGCAGCGTTCGAGGCGCAGCTTGCCGATCCGATCATCTCGCTTGCGGTGGCGCCGTCGTTCCCGGCGGAAAACCCGGTCGAGAAGATCGACGACTACACGGTGCAGTACAACTTGCTGCGCCCGTCAGCTCACTTCCCAACCAACCTGACCAGCCAGCTCGGTATGGTCCCGTCGGCCAGCTATATCGCCGCCGC
>PABW01000013.1 GCA_002699625.1 Acidimicrobiaceae bacterium | reverse complement strand
TCTCGGAGGCCTTCCTTCTCAATGTCGGGCCTGTTGCGCTCGCCATCATCGGGGACGAACTCGGTGAGGAGGCGCCAGGGGTCTTCCTCAATGGCTTGATCATCTCTCGAATCCCACTGTTCTTCTTCCAGGCGGTGAAGGCCTCGCTCCTTCCGGCGCTCGCCGCTCGTGCCGCCGACGACGATCTCGACGGGTTCCGCGAGGTCCAACTCCGCTTGGTGGGCGCGGTCGCGGTTGTCGCTGGGGGGTCCACGGCGGCGATCGCCCTGGTCGGGCCGTGGGTGGTCAAGACCGCGTTCGCTGACTCACTCGGCAGCCGCGACATGGGCCTGCTGGCGGCATCCGGCGGGGGCCTCATGTTGATGCTGTCGCTGTCGCTCGGCTTGGTCGCCCTCAACCACACTCGGCTGGCCATCGTCGGCTTCCTCGTCGCCGTTGTCGTCTTTCCCATCGCGTTGCAGTTCCCGAACGAGCCGTTCCTGCAAGTTGAGGTCGGGCTACTCGCCGCCACGTCGGCTGGTGCCATCGCTCAGGGTGCCCTGTTGCGCATCGAGTTCGCCCGTCACCGGGCTGCAGGTCGAATGTCGTCCCTGGCCTAACTCGCCGAAACGGTGCTCGTGCGCCGTCGGCTCGCGGCTAGCCCGACCCCAGCGAGTGCGAGAGCGCTGAGCCACACCACCCGGTCGACGGCCCCGAGGAGCACACCGGTTTCGAGATCTAGACCGATCAGCGGGCTGAGCGCAGCGATCAGAGCCTCACGGACACCGAGGCCGCCGGGGAAGAACCCGATTGCCGCCGTCATCGCGCCGGCGACCGACAGCGCCAGTGCCTGCGTGACGGTCAGATCAACGCCGATCGCCGCCGCAGCGAGGGTAAATCGGAACCCACTCACCGCAAGCCAGCCTGTCTCGACGAGGAGGATGGCGAGCACGAGGGTGGGCCGTCCGTCGTTGGGGCCGGTTGAGCGAAAGACGGCGCTGGCTCCGACGAGCGCAATCCCTCCGCCGATGAGCGCGATCAGGCCGACTGCCGCGGCACCTTCGACGACGAGCGCTGCGCCACCGATCATTCCGGTAATGCCGAGCCATGCGGCACCCGGCACGGCGCTTGCCGCGACCGCACCGCCATAGCCGGCACCGCCGTCGGCGAGTGCCTTCACCGTGATGAGGAGAGAGCCAGGGAGTGGCAACAGGTTGGCGGCGGAGGACACCACCGCCGTCTCCATGGCGAGGCGGGGGTCGGGCCGCTGGCCCGCAATCCTCGCCGCGACGACGAACTCAGCTGCCTTCAGGAACAGGCTGGCCGGCGCAGCAACCAGGGCAAGGGCTGCGAGTGCCTCCCACGAGAGGTCGTCGATGGTGAGCTCAGCCCGATTCCAGGCCCAGACCATCGCAACAGTGAGGGCGCCCGCGGTGATGACGAGAAGCGGGAGTCGGTAGTGGTCGGGCAGGGGCTGAGCCCGACGCTCAAGCAGCACTCGCACCCTCTGGAGCATCGTGACGACGGTAGCGGGACGGTTGTGCGGCGGAGCTGACCCCCGCCGAGGCTCAGCCGACGCGCATCTTCGCTGGGAGCTCAGTACCCTCGGCGAACGCTTCCGGGATGCCGGCAAGCCGGTAGATGAAGGTCGCTGTCTGGCCTCGTGTGACCGCATCGGTGGGGGAGAAAGTCGTGGGACTTGTGCCATTGGTGATGTTGAACTCGACCATCCAGGCGACGGCGTCGGTGTAGAACTGGTCGGACGGAACATCCTCGAACTGCTCGGACGGCTCGACTGCCGGTTCGCCGGCAAGGCGGTAGAGGAAGGTCGCCAATTGGCCTCGGGTGACCGGTGCAGACGGGGAGAACGTGGTCGGGGAGGTGCCCGTCGTGATGCCGTTCTCTCTCATCCAGGAGATGGGGGCCTCGTACCACGTACCCTCAGGNACGTCCTCAAAGCCGTTCGGCTCGACCGGCTCGGGNTCGCCAGCAAAGCGNTGAACGAACGCGGCGAACTGGGATCGGGTGACCTGGAGGCTCGGGCCGAATTCCTTTGGTCCGACGCCTTGGGTGATGCTTTCATCGGCCATCCANAGCACCGGGTCGTAGAANTAGTTGTCGGGCGCGATATCGACGAATCTGGCGACGCGGAAGTTNCTNGAGCTGGGGCAGTTGGACGTGAGGCCGCCNCCGGCGTAGTCGTCTTCGCAGCCGCGNTGGATGGCGGCCTGGAAGCGGAGCCCGAACGGTGGACCNTCGGGGTTCGTGCCGCCGTCGCCAAAGAATCCNCTGACCTCAAGCGTCCGATTGGTTCCGNCGATNGTGACGAGTGCGTTNGTGATCCGCCCCGACGGCGGCAGATCATCGACCGTGATNTCCTCGACGNTGCCAACGTCGAGGTCGGCCGAGCTGTACTCGGCNAGCCAGCGNGAGAGCTCCTCAACGGTGAATTCGAACTGCCGGAAGGCGAATGGATTCTGGGGGTCGCCGTTTTCGTCGGGGGCGGCGTCGAAGGGATCAGGCTTCGAAANGTGCCACGGTTCAGCCGNCCCAAACGACGANGAGTTCTCGGTNGATTCGGTGTGGCCACCATTGCTNGACGAATAGAAGGTCTGGATGATCTGTTCGTCGGCNGTNACAACGAGGTTCGAGGAGCTNTCNGCNGCGGCAATNCGGCCCTCGGACTTCGCNTCGAACCCGGCNTAGACCTGATCCTGCACGCTGTTGTACACATCGAAGTCNGAGGTCTCGCGATCGATCGCNCGGTGCACGGCGTAGCTGCGACCGGCGATCGCCTGAGCCCGNAGCGCTTCCGGATGCCAGCTCGAGGGCATCTCGGCCAGGCCNTGGAGGTAGTCGTCGATGGGGAGGACGAGNACGACGAACGCGCCGTCGATGTCGTCGACATCGCGACTCACGAAGTGCAGCGCACCGACGTCGTGAGTGCCGTATTCGAAGACCGGCTTACCATCGGAGGAGCCGATGATCTCGCCGATGCCGACGACACTGCCTTCGGACCAGGTNACGACGGGTGTGTCATCGANGCAGCCGTAGCAGCTGTCGCTTCCACCATCGAGCTCCTGTACCCATTTCCAGGTGTCAAGGCTTCCGTCGGCGCTGTCGCCAACNTGCATGCCCTGCCGCAGGTACACCGTGCTCGATGCCGTGGTCTCGGTCGGTGGATTCTTCTGGTCGATGTCGACGGTGAGGGTGCCCGGTGCGCCACGGGTCTCGTCGATGGTGATCCGGATGTCGTCGGGGCGGCCTTGGCCGAGATTGACNCGGATCCCTTCGCCNACGAACTCAGCGATCGTGTCGCTGCGNTCTTCGACGGNGGTGCCTTCGTAGTAGAACCNGAGGATNTCCTCGGCGACGATGCCGGACTCGGCGCGGCCNAGGGCGCCGTATTGGCTCATGCCAACGCCGTGGCCCCAGCCACCGCCNTCGAACAAGATNGTGGNCTCNCCNTCCTGTGCCGCCACCTGAGCAGGGGAGGCCACGGCGACGCNCGAAAGAAGGCTCAAAACCAGAAGTCGATGGAGTCGTTTCCGANACATNTCAGCGTTNCCACCGGTGGTCCGCACNGCNCNTTCGTAATCTAGTCGACACATTTGNGNATNNGGTGGCGNCGGGTNGTCCGGCCAGGGTGCAGCGTNGNCGGCGGTGAACTTCNCGCNCGNCGGCCTCATCGGCTCAGGCGGNGCGGCCTCGCNGTNNCANCGTNTCGCNGTGCGTAGGAGAGGCCCNTGCGTGGCGTCACTCNCCACCACGGCGCCTGCCGGGGCAGCTACCGTTTTGCGCGTGACGGTCCGACCCCGTGTTCTGGTGTGCGGCTGGTCGGGAGCCGGCAATNTTGGTGACGAACTCCTCACTGAGGTNCTGTCAACCCGCTTGCGCTCAGCCGGTCTTGATCCCGTCNTTCGCTCGGTGTCGCCCAACGCCACGGCNGCGGCTCACGGNGGGGTTGCCGTCGCACANCGAGGGTTTGCGTCGGTGCGAGCAGCATTCACCGTCGACGCNGTCGTGCTGGGNCCNGGCGGTATCGTCCAGGATCACTCCAGCGTGTGGTCGTTGCCAGCTCACCTTGCGCCGGTGGTGATCGCTCGGCTCCGTCGCCGGCCCNTCGCCGGNNTCGGCCTCGGNGCGGATCCTCTTCGCCGCTCCCTNTCGAGGTGGTTGGTGCGTCGCGCNCTGGTCGGTGCACCGNTCGTCGTTCGAGATGANCTNTCCGCGGCCGTCATGCGAGACGNCGGGCTTCACCCNGAGATTGATCTCGANCTCGTATGGGAACTCGACCATCCNGAGTCCGGNGCGGGCGAGGGTCTCACGGTCGCNCTCGGTCCNNTCGCCGGCGCNGGTCTGTGGCGTCCGGGNCGNCGCCGTNTCGTTTNNGACGACACGGTGTCGGTGGTCGCTGCGCTCGAGCGGCTCCNAGACGCTGTGGGTGGTCCAGTCCGTCTTGTCGCNTTNCGCGGTGCTCGAGACGTTCGTTTCGCGCGGTTGATCGCTGCCGCGCTTCCCAACGCTGAGCTTGTCGACGCCGGCGAAGCTGTGAGTGCGGTGCGCGACGCAGCCGTTGTCGTCACCTCGCGGTACCACGCCGCGCTCTTGGCGGTCGCAGCCGGGGTATCGGTGCTTGCTGATGTCCGCCAGGCGAAGCTTGCGTCGTTGGCGGCGACCGACGGCCTGGAGTCGCACGTCATCGGGTTCGACTCGTGGGATGAGGTCGGGGCTCTGCTGCCCTCACCTGCTGGCCCTGCGCGGCCATCGTCCAGCGGGGCGACTGATACTGCGATCAAACACCTCGTCAGCGCCTGCTGTCCGAAGGGGGCCTGAGGGTGCGGCTACGCTAGGTCCAACCCCGCTGGCCCCCTCATGCGCACTCACCCCGTTCCGATCCCCCTTGCCGAGGACCCTCCCTCAGGCTTCATGCCTCGGCTTCGGGCACGTGGGTTCCGGTTCCTTTACGTGGTCGACAGCGTGTCCCTCTTCGTGATGATGCAACTGATCATGTTGGCTCGCTTTGGGCTCGAGTGGCCGACGTATCCGTTCTCGCACTACCTCGTCGGGTTTCTGCTTGCGACCGCAATCCATCTCAGCGTCTACTACTTCGGCGGCATGTTCGAGTACGAGCAGCGACTGGGGAGCCCGCCGTGGTTGCCAAAGGCCGCCCTCCTCACCGGTGTTGCGGTCCTGTTCAGCGCCGCCATTGCCCTGGGTACCGGCCGCTACCTCGTGCCCCGAGGCAACCTGCTGATGTTCGTCATCGCGGCGCCGGCACTCATCACCTTCAACCGTTGGTACGCCCGACGGATCCGCAGTCGTCGTTTTGGCGCACCCCGCGTGCTCCTGGTCGGCCCACCTGAGGAGGTCCAGTCGGTTCGGCACCACATGAGCGAGTCGGGCTCGGAGGCCTCTGTCGTGGGTGCCACATCCACAACGGGCGATCTGCTGGCAGCAGTCGAGCTGACCGATGCGACTGACGTCTTGCTGTTGGGTGGCGATCGGCTTGAGGAGATCTACCCCGCCCCGCTCGACCAACTTGAGCGGCAACTGATCGGCGTGTACCACCGGGTGCAGCCTGCCGACACGCTCCTTGGCCTTCAGCGCAGTCGCCAAATCGCCGGAATCCCCTTTGTCGCGCTGCGCACCCACGCCCTTCCGCGTTATCGGCTCCGGCTCAAGCGCCTCCTTGACGTCACGCTGCTGCTCGTTGCCCTCCCCATGGTCGTGCTCGTCGTCGGTCTCGCAGCCCTCTACGTGCGCTCCCGGGCGGGGACAGGCATCATCTACCGACAGGAGCGGGTCGGCCGCCGCGGGCAGATCTTCGAAGTCCTCAAGTTCCGAACGATGATCCACGACGCTGAGGCGACGACTGGCGCAACGCTTGCTCTCGAAGACGACCCGCGAGTACTTCCGGGGATGCGCTGGTTCCGAGCGGCTCGCCTGGACGAGTTGCCTCAGCTGTGGAATGTCGCAAAAGGGGAGATGTCCCTGGTCGGCCCCCGGCCTGAGCGGCCGGCGTTCGTGTCGCAGTTCGAAAACCGCCTCCCGGGCTACAGTCGCCGTCACGACGTACCGCCTGGCATCACTGGGCTTGCGCAGATCCGAGGGCGGTATGAGACCGAGCCTGACTACAAGCTCGGTCACGATCTGCAGTACGTCGTCAACTGGTCGCCAGTGCTCGACCTCGTGATCATGCTCGAGACCGTTGTCGTGATGGCTCGCCGACTGGCCCGGTGACTGCCGACCTCAGCACGCCGCCTTTGTCGCTCTCCGTGGTGATCCCGGCTCGTGACGCAGCCGAGGTGATCGATGGTTGCCTGGAGGCGCTCCTGGCCCAGGACGTCGAGCTCGAGTTCGACGTCGTCGTTGCCACCGGGCCGTCTGGTGATGACACCGCGGCGCGGGTCGACGCGTGGGCTGTGCGTGACCCGAGGGTACGCCGGATCGAGAACCCCTCTGGGCTCACGCCAGCGGCGCTCAACCGGGCGATCGCCGAGTCGAGCGGCGATCTTGTCGTCCGGGTCGACGCCCAGGCCGAGGTCCCCAAGGGATATCTCCAGCGAGTGCTGGACACAGCGGGACGCACGGGTGCGGGCAACGTCGGCGGTATCCAGCAGGCAGTCGGCGCGAGCGGCTGGTCGAAACCGATTGCGGTTGCCATGGGATCGCGGTTCGGCGCGGGTCCGGCGCAGTTTCGCGGTGGCAGCTACGAAGGGCCGACCGACACCGTGTACCTCGGCGCGTTTCGTCGCGCTGCGCTCGACGAGGTCGGGGGCTACGACGAGACCCTCGTGCGCAATCAGGATTATGAACTCAACTGGCGCCTTCGCCAGGCCGGTTACCTTGTTTGGCTCGATCCTGGCCTCGTCGTCGACTACACGCCACGGGGCTCGCTCAGGGCTCTCTGGAGTCAATACTTCGAGTACGGCCGCTGGAAACGAGTCGTGCTGCTCCGCCACCCTCAATCGCTTCGAGCCCGCCAGGTCGCCGCTCCCGGACTCGTGTTCGGCCTTGTTGCGTCGCTGGTGCTTGCGATCGTCGGGTCGTGGCTCGGCCTCGTGCTGCCGGCCGCCTATGGCTTGACCGTGGTCGGCTTTACCGCTCGTTCTGGCGGTGCGCCGAAGCTCCGGGTTGTGTCCGCGTTCGTCACCATGCACCTCGCCTGGGGTGCTGGTTTTCTCTTCGGCCGCTGATTAATCGCGGGCGGTAAGGGTGTCGCCGTCATCCTGCGACGCGTGTTCGAGGTAGGCATCGATCACATGATCGGGGTCACCAGCCTTGACGAGTCGGCCGTGGTCGAGCCAGCCGACGCGATCGCACAGGCNTCGCATCAAGGCGGCGTCGTGGCTCACGAGCACGATCGTGGTGCCGTTCTCGCGCAACCGATGCATGTGNTCCATGCATCGGCGCTGGAACTCCTCGTCGCCGACGGCGATGACTTCGTCGACGAGCAAGATCTCGGGGTTGACGTTGACGGCGACGGCGAAGCCGAGTCGNACATACATGCCGCTNGAGTAAATTTTCACCGGTTCGTCGATGAAGTCGCCGATGCCGCTGAACTCGATGATGTCGTCCATCGCCTCNGCCATGTGTTTCCGGGTGAGCCCAAGCATGGTGCCGTTCAGGAAGACGTTTTCGCGGCCGGTGAGGTCGGGATGAAACCCTGANCCGAGCTCGAGCAGCGCCGACATTCGGCCCTCGGTGGTGATCTCGCCGGTGGTNGGGCGNTGGATGTTGGCGATGAGCCGCAGGAGCGTCGACTTGCCGCTGCCGTTGTGGCCGATGAGCCCGAAGAACGAGTCGGGTTCGATGTGCANGTCGACGTTTCGGAGTACCCAGAAGTCGTCGATATCCGNCGTGCGNCCGATGCGAAGGATGGCCTCCTTCAGGCTGCTTGGNCGGTCGCGATCAAGGCGAAATCGCTTCGAGACATCNGAGATCGTGATCTCGCCCGTGGTCATAGCTCCTCGCTGATTTCCATGCTGCGGGAACGGAAGTAGAGCCAACCGANGGCGAAGGTGCCGACCGCCCATGCCGTTGCGACGAGGACCCTNAGCGGGTCGGGNGTTTGNAGGAAGTAGACGCCGTCNCGNGCNATTTCAACGAAGATGGCCGGNGGGTTCCAGGTGACAAGCTGGCGAGCGATNTCGGGGACGTCGTTGNGCTCGAGCAGACTCGGCGGGTACACGACCGGCACGAGGAAGAACCCGACTCCGATCAGCACACCGGTGAGGTATTGGATATCGCGGTAGCGGGAGTTGAGCACCGCCACGATGAATCCGATCCCGAGGGCGAACATCATCGTGAGCAGGAGCGCGAACACCANGAAGAGNGCCGTCCANGAGATGTTGGTGAACAGCGCCATGATCACGAGGAGCACGGCCGCNTCGAGCGCAGTCTGGATGGCGTTGCACGCGGCGCCGCCGAGNAGCGCNGTCTCGGTCGGGAAGTAGATCTTCTTNCGGAGGTCGCTNACATCTTGCANCCAACCCATGCAACCGGTGACGACCCCGGTNAANACGGTCCAGGTGATGAGNCCGGTGAACAGGTAGAGGCCGAAGTTNTCGGCCCTNCCGTTGTCGGTGATNGGTGGCTGAGCGTTGTAGACCGCGCCGAAGACGAAGCTGTACACCGCAACGGTGGTGAGCGAGTTTGCGAACGACCAGAACCAGCCGAGCAGGCTCCGCTTNTAGCGGGCCTTCGACTCGCGCTCNGCGAAGTGGATGATGAGGTTGACGCTTTTTCGCGCCGANGGAGACAAGGTNAGCATCGTCGGTGTGCGCNTNGAGCGCTCCGTAATCNTAGCGATGAGGTGCAAAGCTACGATGCACCGGTGTTCGCNGGTTCGCTGCGCTCCGCTGTCGTTGCGGTGTGGCTCGTCGTGTTGACGAACGGGCCGTTGTTCTTTCTGTCGCGGCGTGTGTTTGGTCTGCNNGGCGCNTGGGAGGACCCTGTGGTGCAACCGGCGATCGTTTTNACCGNCGGCGCAGCAGTTGCGTTCGTTGTGCTCGANCGGTTTCGACTCGTCGGCGGCCGGTTGGCTCCCGTTCCCCGGNTTCCCTTCGCAACGGCTGNCCTGCTNGGGGTGTGGGCGACGATGAGTGCNTGGTGGAGTCTGCAACCCGACGTCACCCTTTGGCGGGGAATNGTCTACGTCGCGCTGCCGTTCGTTGCGTGGGTGATNGCGGACCTCTCNTTCGATCGNTTCGTCGANGCCCTGGTNTGGGCNGTCGGTTCGCTNGTTGTGATCAGCCTCGCCCTCNTCGTCCTGTGGCCTGACGCAGCGCTCGACCCCAACAACGACTGGCGCGGTCCGATGACGAGTCGCAACAGCCTGGCGCCGATCTGTGGGCTGGCTGTCTTTGGCGGGCTTGCGTGGTGGAAGCGGGGGATCCGTCAGGCTGGTGGGCTGCTTGTNCTCGCTTCGGTTGTCGGGTTGTGGGGGAGNGGGAGCCGCACNGCNGTGTCCGCGGCCGCCATCGCGCTCTTCGTGTCGCTCGTGCTGATTGTGGGGCGTCGCCGTTATCTCGCTCGCCCCGTCTGGACCAGTNCNGCGNTCGCCGTTGGTGCNGGAGGGNTGGGNGGANTGGTNGCCGCAGCNGGGCTTGCGGCTTTCTGGGATGAACCCACCTTNACCCAGCGCCGCGCGATCTGGCGGCTTGTCGGCGACACCATCGGCGACGAACCGTTCATNGGCCACGGTTGGGAGGCGTTCTGGTATGCGCCCGAACTCCACACCGATGAACTGCTCCGGCGAGGCAGCGCGCATGGTTCGATCCCGGAGCTTTTNCTCGGACTCGGNGNGGTCGGGCTGCTGCTCTGGTCGNTGGTCGTCGCAATGGCGATCGCAGGTGTGGTCGCGCGGGCGTGGCGTCAGCCTGACACCGAGGCGTGGCTGTGGCTGGNNGTGGTCACCTTCTTGGTGGTCGAAAACCTCACGGAGAGCTTCGTACTTTGGTTCTCNTACAACTGGGTCCTGCTCANCGCCGCAGCGTTGCGATNTGGCTCCGAAGTACGTCNNCGATCGGCTGNCGGGCGACCGCTTGCCGGGATCGATTCCGATTCGGGTGGGCGGGGCAAGCTGGCAGGGNTCACGAGCNCGACCCCGGTTTGCCGCCGACGGTAGCGTCCCGGCATGGAACGATCGGGCTCGGCTGGCACGACGCGAACGCTCGTGTTTGTCGCCGTCGTAGCGTTTGCGTTCTGGCGNCCGCTGTTCGCCGGNGGCACGCTCGCCCCCGACGATCAGGTCTGGTCAACGGCTCCGTTCAGCGCTGANGNCCCGGCCGAACTCTCGATTGAGATTGCAGAGCNGGATGCAGCTGCCGNGCACTCGGCCTGGTCGCGGTGGGGNGANGAGGTTCGTTCGGGGTCCCTTACCCAGCTTGGAGATGGACGGTCGGGCGCTCCCGTGCTCGCTGATGGNGTCCCGTTCACNCATCTCGTCTACGCCGTCGTTCCGGCCTGGTTCGCCCCCGGCTTGATCGCCGCCCTTGCGNTGCTGCTTGCGATGACGGGTACGGCCCGGCTGCTCGAACGGCTCGGGTTTGGTCCNGTCGCNACCAGTGTNGGTGGCCTCGCCTACGGACTGTCGGGTCTCATGTTCGTTTGGATTGGTTGGCCCCACGCTTCNGCAGTNGCGCTGGTGCCGTGGGTGTTCTCGAGCGGCTTCGATGCCGTATCCGTNGCGGACCGGCGCACGACGTTGCNGCTTGGTGGTTCGATCGCCNTNCTGGCGTGGTGCGGAGTTNGGGCGATNACCGGCTACACCCTCGTCGGCCTTGTTGCCGTTCTCGGCTTCAGGAGTCGCCGTCCTCGTGGGCTGCTCGCCGTCGTCGNCGGCACNGCGACGGGTCTTGCNTTTGCGGCACCGCACNTGCTTGCCTCGGCGACTCGNTGGTCGTGGGCGGANACATCAGCGGCCACGTCNATCGGCGATTCGTCNGCTGCCGTGTCGAGCGTNATCACGCTNGGTCTCGGNNCGCTATGGGGAGCTGACGCGGNTGGGTATCCATGGATCGGTTCGCTGTCCGCGCAACTGTCGGTCGCCACCATNGGCCTTGTCGCCGGGATGCTCGCTCTCGTTGCNGTGCTTGCGCCTGACGATCGACGACTGCCGTTCGTGCTCNTNGGGCTTGGCTTTGGTNTNGCCTATGTCGGCGGACCCTTNGGGTGGTTGTCGCACGTGGTGGCGGGCGCCGGGGCAGAAATGACCCACGCCCGCGTCCTGCTCGTTCTTGGCGCAGTGGTTGCGGCTGCGCAGACCGTCGATGTGATNGAGCGGGGAGATGGGTTTCGTCGNCCGGATCGGTTCGCNGTGATGGTCGGGTTGGCNGTCGTTGTCGTGATGGGGTGGAGCGGGACCGAGTGGCTTGCTGCGGCGCAAGCCGCCGGCGTAACCCGNACAGCGCTNGCTGAGTCGACCACCTCGTTGCTCGCCGCGGCGGTGTTTGCCGCCGTTGTCGGCGNNTGGNGCCGAGGCATNCTCGCNCGAGAGGCGGTCGGGCTTGTCGCAGCGCTGCTTGTCGCCGTGGAGGCGCTGACGTTCGGGGTTGCGATCCCTACCGTCACGGACCGAGCCGAGCGACTCGTCGCCACTGAGACCCACGCCGAACTGCTCGGTCTTGTGGGTGAGGACGGGCTCGTCGTGGGGGAGGGGCGAGTCCTCGCTCCTGTCGTTACCGCCCGCTTCGGGCCGAACGACGTCCGAGTGCCTCGCCCTCGCTCCCCTGAGGAAATCGATGTGCTGGCCGCTCTTGACCCTGGAGCGGTTCGCGGAGGCGGCATTGCCGACCAGCCAGCGTTGAGTCGAGTCGACGTGAGCGATCCTGCGTGGCGACGGTTCGGCGTCGATGCCTTTGTGATCGCGCCTGGCCGTCGCCCGCCAGGAGTCGTGACCACCCCGCTCGTCGAGGCGACCGATCGGATCGATCCCGCTGGTGGTGCGTTCACGGCGACGGTCGAACTCATTGCCGGTCTCCGTGCGGTCGAGCTCGACCTTCGGGCGCCGTTCGCAACGCCGGTCGAGGTCGATGTCGTCGTCGCTGGCCGTCTGGTCGTAGGCCATGCGCTGGTACTCACTGGATCACCGGTGGTCGTCCCAATCGAAGGCGATCTCTTGGTGGGGCAAGCGACCGTGACCGTTCGGGTGCTCGCTGAGGAAGGCACTGCGGCGCTCGGCGTCGACGACAACGGTGTGGTGGTTGTCGGTGTGATCGGTTCCGATGGTGACGGCACGCTCGTTACTGCCGATGGACTGTCGATCGTCTATCGACCCGTTGCTGCGGTTACCGATGCTGGCGATGCTGACGTTGTCATCGACCGCGTCGATGATCGTCGATTGCGGTTCACCGTCGAAAGTGCGCAGTTCGTTGAGGTGTGGACCGACATCGTCCATCGGCCTGGATGGACGGCGCTCGTCAACGGAGCACCTGGCGAACTGCAGGGTGATGTCGTGCTCGGTGTGCGGGTGCCGCCAGGGGTGAGCGAGGTCGACGTTCGGTATCGACCGCCCGGGCTGACGGTAGGACTGGCGCTGATCGCAATGACGGTGCTCGCCTGGCTCCTCAGCGGCCTCGTCGTGGCAGGTCGACGCTCGCCGGATCATCGGGACCCGGTGTGATTTTTTTGGGGACGCCGTCAGCCTTGAGTGGGCGAGCGCTTTCGTCGGTGTCGCCGAGTTCGCGCACGTCCGACGGCAGTTCGCGATGGAACGGCCGATTGACCCGGACAATAAGGTCGGCGAGGAGGCCAACCACGAGGGTCTGCAACACCGCGAAGCCGAGCAGCAAGGTGTTTGCGGCCGGGCGAAGGTCCTTGTCGACGAGGTCATAGCCGAGCTTGCCGATGAAGATCAGCCCGAGCAGCGATGCGATCGGCAGCATCACCCGAAGTGGGTCGTAGGACAACATCATCCGGATGACCTGCAGGGCGTAGCTCCGGGTGTCCCTCCACCAGTGGAACTTCGATTTTCCCGCCCGTTTCTCGTAGGTGATCGTTACGAAGTCGACCCGGTAGCCGTTCATCAGAAACGCCATGGTGATGGTGGTGGCGCAACTGAAGCCCACCGGCAGTTCGTGGGTGTACTGGAGCGCTACGTCGCGTCGAAACGCTCGGAACCCCGTGTTGAGATCGGGGATCGTGGTCTGGGTGAGGTACTGGGCGAGCTGGCGGATCAACCATTTGGCCGGAACCCGGAAGAACTTGAGCGTGCCTTGCTCGGATGTGCGGGCGCCCACGACCTGGTCGGCATCGCCGAGTGCGCCGACCAACTGCGGGATCTCGTGGTTGGGGTACGACATGTCGGCGTCTGACCACACCACGATGCTGCCCCTCGCTGCTTCGGTGCCGATCCGGCGGGCAGCGCCAGCGCCTGAGCATCGTTCGGCCCGAATCACCCGGGTGCGTTGGTCGGCGGTGGCGATTTCATCGGAGCCATCGTCCGAGCCGTCATCAACGATGATCAGCTCCCACGAGTAGGCCGAGACATCCATTGCGTGAGCGATCCGATCGATCTCGGCTTGGAGATGTCCGGCCTCGTTGTGGACCGGCAAAATGATCGAGACGTCGAGTTCGGCAGGTGGCGCAGGCACGAGGGGATCCTATGGCACGGGCCTGGATCGCCGGTCCGACGCACGGCATCAAGGGGAGAACGGGACGCCTCGTCAGGCTCGACGAGTACGGGTGCTCTGGTGGATTGCCCGGATCGGCTCGGTGGGCTCAATGACGATGCGGGCGATGCGTGGTCGTGGGTGGCGACCACGCCGGTTACGGGCTGACGAAGGGGGTCTCAGCGAACGCCATACCGGGTGGCGTACATGCCCTCGAAGATCTGTTCCAACCTCACGATGTTCTCGGAATTGCGCCGTTCTTGCAGCGTGGCCTCGACCGTGCTGCACGGGAGGTCGAAACCTCGGTACCTGGGGCTACCCACGAACCAGACGGCACTGTCGCCCGCGGCCTCGTGGGCGTGGGTGGCAAAGGTGATGGGGTCGGTCGAAGCGATCCGATCGAGATAGCCCCGCCAGTCGATGACGAAGCCGTCGCCGCTCGGGAACGCCCGCCGCTCGACATCGGTCTCGAGGTAGTGCGTCGTGGCCGGCCCAAGCTGATCGGGGCAAAAGATGATGACGTCGCCGGGTCCGACTGCGTCATCGATGGCACTCGCTACTTCCTCGCCCTGCGATCGAGTCCGACGGGCCTCATCGATACTGATTGCCGTTCCGAGCAGGACAAGAACTGCGAGCAGCGACATTCGGGCACGGGTGTCGAGCATGGCGATACCACGCCCGGCCAGCAGCAAGATGAAGGGAAGGGCGATGGCGGCGTAGCGAGCCTCAAACGCGCTGCCCGAAACGACGGCAGCGGCAGCACCGATCCCGAGGCCTAGGCCGGCGGCCGCCGCCGGAACCTGCATCGATGGGTGGATCGACGACCGCAGCTGGAGCACCTTGTCTCGGGTCGGGCTGATCGTCAGCATTCCGAGGACCGCGGAGAACCCGAGCAAAACGCCGAGCGACTCGCCTTCGAACCGGTTATTGCCCCCGATTCCCTGCAGCGTCTCGATGAAGACTTCGGTGGGTCGAGCTCGAATGGCCCACGGGGTGCCGGTCTCGGCGAGTTGGTCGATGAAGACGCCGAGCCAGACGATGAAGGTCGCTGCACCGGCAGCCATCGCAAGGAGGAGACGGGCCGCAGTGTTGTGCTTGTTCGTTCGACGGCCTGCCATGAGCACGATGAGTCCGGCGGCGGCGATCGCATAGAAGGTCCAGTAGTGGGTATGCACCGCGGCGGCGGTGATGGCAGCGACGGCAGGGAGACGGCGAGCGGTTGGTTGTTCCCATGCCGCTTCGAGTGCCCACCAGCCGAGGGCGATGATCAGCACGATGAGTGCGTACATGCGGGTCTCGGTGGCGTAGCGGATGAGGTAGGGGGAGGTGGCGACGAGGAGGAGGGTGGCGATTGCGACGTCGCGCCCGTAGCGCCGGGTTGCCATCCAGATCACCGGCACGGTGATGAGCGACAGCACGCCTGACAGCGCCCGCACGGCGGTGTCGCCATCGCCGAACACGTCGATCCACCACCCCAGCAACAGATAGAAGAGCGCCGGGTGGCCGTCTTGGCGCAGGGCCTCGGTGAGTGAAGCGTCGCCGGTCGCAATGTGGACGGAGAGCGCCTCATCGAGCCACAGCGGCGACGCAGTGGCGAACCGGAGAACACTTCCGGCGATGATCACGAGCACGACGGCGACCCGTCCGGTGGATCTGGACATCGGGATGGGACCCTAATCCGTTCACCTGCGCTGCCCCTTGACCGTCATGAAGGAGCTTCCCCGTGCGAAGAGGAACGGTACGCTGATCGTTAATGACGACACGCATGGTGATCATCGGAGGGGGACCGGCCGGCCACAGTTGCGCAAGCACTGCGGCTCGCCTGGGTGCGGACGTGGTCGTGATCGAGCGCGACACGATCGGCGGGGCCGCTCATCTGTGGGACTGCATCCCGTCGAAGGCGATGATCGCCACTGGCAACGCCCGCCAGTTCCTGCGCCGGTCGGCGAGGATGGGACTTGCCGAGGTCGGCTCGGACGTCGATCTCGACCAACTGCGCGACCGTCTCAAGCACATCGAGTCTCGGCTCGAGACCACGGTTCGCGGTCTCCTCGACAGCCAGCGAGTGGAGCTGGTCGACGGGTTTGGCCAGATGGTCGATGCTCATACGGTCGTCGCGACCCTGCCCGACGGTACCGAGCGGACCTTTCACGCCGACGTGGTGGTGCTCTCGACCGGCAGCCGTCCTCGGATTCCCGAGTGGGCGCCGGTCGATGGCGAACGCGTGCTCTCGACCCGTGACGCCTACCCGCCATCGGTCATGCCTGAGCACGTCATCGTGATCGGTTCGGGTGTGACGGGCGTGGAGTTCGTGCACATGTTC
>PABW01000118.1 GCA_002699625.1 Acidimicrobiaceae bacterium | reverse complement strand
GACCGAGGCCTACATCGTCGACGCTGTCCGCACTCCCACCGGAAAGCGAGGTGGCGGACTCGCACTCGTCCACCCCGCCGACCTTGGAGCCGCCAGCATCACGGCCCTGCTCGAACGCACGGGTGTCGACCCCAACGCCGTCGAAGACGTCATCTTTGGCAATGTCGACTCGGTCGGCGGTCAGGCCGGCGACATCGCTCGGACCTGTTGGTTGGCGGCAGGCTTGCCGCAGCACGTCCCCGGCACAACCGTCGACCGCCAGTGTGGATCAGGGCAGCAGGCGGTGTCGTTCGCCGCCATGGGCGTCATGGCCGGCGTGCACGACCTTGTCGTCGCCGGTGGCGTGCAGCAGATGTCGCAGATCCCGATCTCTTCCGCCATGACCCTCGCCGCCGATCTCGGCTTCGACGATCCGTTCAGCGGTTCCGAGGGGTGGGTCGATCGTTACGGGACCCAAGAAGTCTCCCAGTTCCGAGGCGCCGAGATGATTGCGGAGAAGTGGGACATCAGCCGCGACCAGATGGAGGCGTTCGCCTTTGCAAGCCACGAACGAGCCATCCAGGCCATCGACGAGGGCCGCTTCGACAACGAGATCGTCCCCGTGGGCGACTGCACGATGGATGAGGGGCCTCGCCGTGGCGGCTCCATTGAGAAGATGCAGCAACTCTCGACGCTCGTCGAAGGCGGACGCATCACTGCTGCCGTCGCAAGCCAGATCTCCGATGCGTCGGCGTCGCTGCTGATCGCCAGCGAACAGGCNGTCAAGGATCACGGCCTCACACCNCGAGCCCGAATCCACCACATGAGNGTTCGNGGCGACGACCCNATCTACATGCTCACCGGCCCGATTCCCGCCACCGAGCANGCCCTCGCCAAGACCGGCATGTNGATTGATGANATCGACCTCTTCGANTGCAACGAGGCGTTCGCCAGCGTGCCNCTCGCATGGATGATCGAACACGACATCCCCCACGAGAAGGTCAATGTCAACGGCGGCGCCATNGCNCTTGGNCACCCCCTCGGGGCCACCGGNGCCAAGCTCATGACCACCTTGCTCAACGAACTCGAGCGCACCGGTGGNCNCTACGGCCTGCAGACGATGTGCGAAGGCGGTGGTCAGGCCAACGTCACCATCATCGAGCGCCTCTGATGCCNGATCTCGCNACGGGAGCCGTGGTGTTCGTCACCGGCGGCGCNAGCGGCATCGGNCGNGCAGCGGCNCAGCAGTTCTCNGCNGANGGCGCNANCCATGTCGTNGTNGCNGACCTCGATATCNNCGGCGCNGAACACACCGCCGCCTCCCTCGCCGGNCCGGGTTCNTCGATCGANCTCGACGTCACCGANGACNCNGCNGTGGCCGCCGCGATCGACGGNCTTGTCGCCGAGCACGGCCGACTCGACATTGCGTTCAACAACGCNGGCGTCAACGACGNNCCGCGCGCCTTCCACGACCTCGANGCNGNGTCGTGGGATCGCATGATNCGCGTGAACCTCAGCAGNGTNTTCGTCTGCATGAAGCACGAACTGCGCNANATGGCNGCTGCCGGNTCGGGANCGATCGTCAATACCTCGTCNGGTGCCGGCGTGGTCGCAGCTCCCGGGCTCCCNCACTACACCGCAGCGAAGCACGGNGTNGTCGGTCTNACGAANGCGGCGGCGCAGGAGTACGCGCGGCANGGCATCCGGGTCAATGCGGTGCTGCCGGGNTCNACCGACACCACGATGCTGCANTCGTTCATCGCNGGCGATGAGGGNATGGCGAAGATCATCGCCTCGTCCAACATNCACGGGCGCCTGATCGAACCNGACGAGATCGCCAGCGCNGTCGTNTGGCTTGCGTCGCCCNATGCCGGCATGGTCAACGGTCAGTCNCTGATCGTCGANGGCGGNGGACTCGTTCGCTGATCATGACCCCGCTNGCTCCCGGTTCGGTCTCGCTNCGGCTCTATCCGCANGANCTCCCNGCGACCGANCAGGTNGAGGTGTTGCGTCGCCAGGCTCGNCGNGCCAGCGAGATCGGGTACGACGGCGTCATGGTGAGCGAGCATCACGCAGACTTNCCCGGTTANCTGCCCAACCCGGTGCAGCTCGCCGGCCNNCTGCTCGACGCGATGCCCNCCGGCTGGGTGGCGCCCTGCCCGATGCTGCTGCCGTTGAAGCCGTATGCCCTGATCGCCGAGGATCTCGCCTGGCTNGCNGCGGCCTACCCGGGCAGGGTCGGGGTTGGTTTCGCTGCAGGCGCGCTTCCNGTCGACTTCGAACTCGCNGAGGTTCCGTTCGACGAGATCGTCGACCGTTTCAAGACCGCACTGCCGAAGATCATCGATGCGCTNCGNGGCCACGACCCCGGCCCACTCGGNACCGANCGNGCGATCCGNCGNCTTGCGNNCGACCCGATGCCNATCNTTGTCGCNGCTCAGAGCGNGCCGGCGTGNCGGCGAGCGGCTCGGCTGGGATGNGGGGTGCTCTACGACAGNCTNCAATCGTCNGAGGTCTCNGCNCGGCTCGGCGCTGCGCACCGTGAGGCCGGAGCCGAGACNGGGCGAGTNCTNATCCGNCGGGTGTGGATNGGNCCGCCACCCGAGGCCGAGATGGCGGCCCAGATGGATCACTACCGCAGCTACGCCAANGAGGCNGCCACGAAGAACTGGACGGATGATTCGCTGGTGCACGGTGACACACCGGNCGCNGCNGCNGAAGCACTGCTCGNNGTGCTGGCGGAATCAGATTGCGACACCGTCAANGTNCGCGTGCACGTNAANGGACTCACGCCTGCNCAGGTCGACGATCAGCTCNCNCNACACGCCGANGGNTTTGTCGACGCAGTCCGGGCGGGACTCGGCGGCTGACCCCTCAGACCAGCGCGCCGTCGACCTTGGCCATGGCGGCTTCTTCGTCGACGTCGAGCGCGAACGCAAGTTCCGAAACGAGCACGTTGCGGGCCTTGGTGTAGAGGGACTTCTCACCGGCAGACAGCCCCTTGGCCTGATCGCGCAGAGCGAGATTTCGGACCACCTCGGCGACCTGGTAGACGTCGCCGCTCTTGAGCTTTTCCTGATGGTTCTTGAAGCGGCGAGACCAGTTGGCGGGCTCGCGAACATCGCGCTTGGCGAGCACTTCGAAGAGATCCTCGACGTCCTCTTCGGAGATGGGCCAGCGCATGCCGACTTCGTCGGCCTTGTCGACCGGCACCGCGAGGGTCATCTCGCCGTGGGCCATGCGGAGCACGAGATATTCGGTTTCCTCACCGAACGCCTTGCGCTTCTCTTTCTTCTCGATCACGGCCGCTCCGTGGTGGGGGTACACCACTCGGTCACCAGGCTTGAAGCTCACAGAAGTTCCGTCCTCGAGGTAAGGCCCTTTTCGGGGCCTTCAGGATGCCATCCTCACAGGCGTTCGCAAACGCGTCCGGGCGAAGCGCATCACGAGGTGCGCAGCGCTGATCACGGCCGGGCGAGTCCGGAGAGCACTCGCCTCCATCCCGATGGCCCGAGCAGTTCGTGCAGATCGGCCGCGACGATGTCGAGATCGGGTAGCGACGCAAAGCAGTGACGAGCGAACGATCCCTCATCGAACCACGAGGCCAGGGCCGGACGGACCGGTGTCCACGTGGTCGTGCCCTCGATCGAACCGGCACGAAGTGCCGCCCATGTCGCCGGCTGGTGCCGTGTGTGATGAGCGAGCACTTCCGGGCTCGACGGCGGCCCCGCTTCGGCCAGGGGGTGCAGGCGGCCAAGTTCGAGCCACTGAGGTGGATCGCCGAGCGGCGCGTCGAGCGTGGCGGCGAGAACGCGATCGAGCCAGACGAGGTTGGCGAGCGCCCACACCGGGCGTCGGCACGGCCGAGTGGCAAGCCCGAGGGTGCGGCGTGGGGGATCGAGCGCGGTGAGGCGTTGGATATCGGATTCGATTCGACCGGTGGCCGGGTCGAAGGCGATCGCCTCGCCGGAACGGTCGACGGCTACGACGATCGTCCGATGGTCATGAGGGCCGATGGGGGCCGCCACTGCCTCGACCGCCGGCCCGAAACGCATGCCGAGAAACGGGAGCGGGCTCGCCGTGTCGTCGAGGAGCACGTGTCGGCGGTGGGTGGCGATAACCGAGCACCGGTTGGTGTGGGCAATCGTGGCGAGCTCGGTGAGGGTCGGGATGGCGGTGGGCACGGGCGGGTCCTTCGTTCGGTGCAGCAGCACTCGGGGTGAAGGCAGCCGACCCGGCTGCGAGGTGCCGTTCACCTTGTCGACACCGTGTGACAGCCCGTTTCTTCCGACGGAGGGTCCCCGGCTCGGCCCGGTACCTGCATGTGCCGTTCGCAGGGGAGTGTCACACCCCTTGGGCAGAGTGCGGGCAGTTGCACGGGCCGGACACGAGCCCGGCCTAGGATCGCCACGCAAACCCGGAGACCCTGTGACCGAACGCCGAAAGACCACCGCCACCACCGCCTTCGGGGTGGGTCGTCGTGAAAGCCACGACGCGTCCGATTTCTACGCGCGCTTCACGCCCCCCGAGATCAGCACCGACGACACGGTCGCCACCGTGCCCGAGGATCTTGCGCCGATCCACAACCGCAACAGTCTCGAGATCGCGGAGGTCTTCCCGGCGAATTCCGTGGCGCTCGTCGTGACCTCTCCGCCCTACTTCGTGGGCAAGGAGTACGAGCTCGCGGTCACGGGAGATCCCGATACCCGCAGCGGTGTGCCGAGTGTTCCGGAGTCCTACCTCGAGTATCTCCAGATGTTGCACGACGTCTTCAGGGCGTGCGTCGAGGTCCTCGAACCCGGCGGTCGCATCGCGGTCAATGTCGCCAATCTCGGCCGCAAGCCCTACCGCTCGCTGAGCGCGGACGTCATCTCGATCCTGCAGGACGATCTCGGGTTGTTGTTGCGGGGCGAGATCATCTGGCAGAAGGCGGAGGGCGCCACGGGTTCGGTCGCCTGGGGCAGCTACCGCAAGGCCACCAACCCGGTGCTGCGTGATCTCACCGAGCGAGTGATCGTCGCCAGCAAGGGCCGGTTCGACCGGGTTTCGCCGAAGGGGCGCGAGTCCACCATGTCGGCCGACGATTTCATGGAGGCGACCCTCGACGTCTGGAAGATCAATCCCGAGTCGGCTCGGCGCGTCCAGCATCCGGCACCATTCCCCGTGGAGTTGCCTCGGCGGCTGATCGATCTCTACACCTACGATGGCGACGTCGTCCTCGACCCGTTCCTCGGGTCGGGATCGACACTCGTCGCGGCGGAGCGCACCGGTCGGCGCGGATTCGGTTTCGATCTCGATCCGGAGTACTGCGAGATTGCGCAGGCTCGGCTCGACGCCGAGCGCCAGCGACCCAGGCTCCGTGCGGTCGAGGTCCTCGGCGAGGAGCAGCTCTTCGAGACCCCCGACGATGATGACGACCGCCTTGAGTTCTTCCAGGCTCGCGCCACCAGCGAGGGCAAGAAGGCCGCCGACATCGCCGAGCGGGTGCTCACCGATGCCGGCTTCACGGTCGTGTCGGATCCGGTCAAGATCCCGAAGGTCGGCGTGCAGTTCAACTTCCTCGCCGAGGACGCCGAGGGCGGCCGCTGGTACGTCGATGTCTCGGGCGCGTTCACGACCGTGCGACCCGGCCTGATGCGAACCGACACGCTCTGGAAGACCTTGGGTCGCATCCATGTGCTGCGGGCCACCGACGAACCGCAGAATCCGAGTCGGGTCCTCGTGCTGACATCGAATCTCCCGAAAGCCAACAGCGAAGGCGACAAGGCGCTCCGTGCGGTCGGTGTCGATCAGGTGTTCGACGCGATCGAGATGTTCGACCCCGCCGGCGTGGCCCGCCTTCGTGAGTACGCAAAGGGCGACACGGTCCTGCCGATCCCCGGCTTCTGGGCCGAGGCCGACATCGCCGCCTTCGAGGCGACGGAGCGCCGCCCCAAGTGACCGACAATGTCGCGTACGCCGTGGTTCACACCGAACCGCCGTCCATCTTCCTGGCCGACGACATCGACGTCTTGCATCGGGTGCTCGCCCTCGAGGTCGTCGCCCGAACCGATCCGGCGATGCTGGGCGCAGATGCAGGCTCGATTTGTGACGCCTTGCTCGAGGAACGGTGGGGCGATGCCGTCGTCGCGTGGATCCAGGCTCTCGGCACCGGGATCGATGTCTACGACGGCAAGTCGATCTACACCGCCGACGACCTTCCGGCCGACCTGATCGGCGCCCAACTGCAGTTCACTCGCCTGTTCGGTGGTGGACGCATCGGCGAACTCCGTCGGCTCGGCTGATGCCCGATACCCGAACCGCAGTGAGCGAGATCGTGACCGGTCTCGGCCTGTACGGGTTTCGGGATCTCGCCCAGGCCCTGGCGGCCCGCCCAAGGTTCATTACCAATGTTGACGACGACGTCTACGACCAACTCGACGAAGCGTTCGCGTCGGGTACCCACACGGATGTGTTCCGGGTGGCCTGGGCCAACGGTCAGCGCTTCGCCCGATCGACCGACGGCCTCCGCGGCCGCCCCCCGTGGTCGGTGGAGTGGAAAGGCCCACACAAGCCACCCGCTTACGAGCAGATCCCAGCCGATCTCCGGGTCGATCACGTGTATCTGTTGAGCTGCAAGTACGGGTCGAAAATCCTGCAGAACGCCTCGCCTGCGAACCTCTTCGACCGGGCGCTCAGTGAGCGGCGAACCTCTTCTGTGGATTGGTTCGATGCCGTCGCTCCCACGTCGTATGGCGAGTTCTACACCGAGGTCGTGGCGCACACCGGTCTCACCGGTCTTCCGGCCGACCCCACCGAACTCGACCGAAACGATCGCGAACGACTCCGGAAGGCGCTGCCCGGCCGCTGGCCGGCCGAACTTCGCGAACAGTGGGGGCTCGTGGCGTTCGAGATTGCCCGGGCCAGTGCCGATCGCCTGCTCGACAACATCACCGCCAAGGGTGAGCGCGAAGCGTTCGTCTGGCGGCTGCTGCGACTCCAGGCCGCTCCGTACTTCGTGCTGGGCGCCGATCTCAAGAACGTTCCCTTGCACTATCGGGTCACCACCCCCTGGGATTTCCGCACGCGTTTCGCGCTCCGATCGGTTGATCTGTGGGGTGAGCACGCCGGGCAACCCCTGGTTCGGTGGCGGGTCGACGTGCACGATCGGCAACTCGACACCGACCGAGTCGTTGAGGGGCATGTCGAAGTGCGCTGGAGTCACGGCAAGTTCGGTGGTGTCCCCGAGGCAAAGATCTATCTCGATACCCCGCATCACAACGTGGCGGGGTATCAGCCGCTCGACGACGGATCCTGATCGATCCACGCAAACCGGTCGACCCGTCGCTCGACGAGTTGACGAGCGAGCCGGGCGTCACTCAGCACGTACGCATGCATCTCCTCGGGCGTGAGCTCATGGATGCGGCGACGGTCGACCTCGACGGGCTCGAGCCCGACGAATTTCGCAAGCGACTTGAGCCCACACGAGATTGGGAGGTTCTGCCCGACGTCAGCCCGATACGCCTGAAAGCCATCGAGGTGGCCGAGTCGATACCACCGGCCCCGCACTCGGCCCGGCTCACCCGGCAACGGATCGTGGCGCCCGGCGATCGATGGGTCGTGCCGGGTGATGAGACCAAGAGACAGGCCGAGAATCCGAGCACGCGTCGCAATGAAGGGAAGATCGAACCCCGAGCCGTTCCAGGTGACGAGCACCCCGGCCCCGATCGATGCGAGGAGGCGGTCGGTCTCCACGAGCACGGACCGTTCGTCGGGCCCGTCGAGAACCGCCTCGATACCGCCGCCCGAGATGGCGACGGCGAGTACCGACGATTGACGCGGGTCGAGCCCATCGATCGTGGTGTCGGTCTCGATGTCGAGACCGATCAGGGGAGTCGTGGTGTTGATGGTGTCGAGATTAGGCATCGGCTGCGACACCGACGGCAAACAAGGTCGGCCACTGCTTACCGGTCAGCCAGAACGATGTCTCGTCTCGCACGGCGATGCCGTTGAGCACCTCGCGGCTCGGTGCCGTCGATCCGATCTCATCGACGAGCGGCGTACCGTCAATCGTGGCGACTACTCGGCCGTCGGGTCGGATCACGAGGATCATCGGTGACTGCCAGATATTCGCGATCACATGACCGTCGACACATTCGAGTTCGTTGAGGCGGGTGATGTCGTCGCCCTCGAAGGTCACCGTGACCTGTTCCACGATGGTGAAGTCCTGGGGATCGCGGAAGGCCAGTGTTGCGCTGCCATCGCTCATGGCGAGTCGATCGTCGAGCAGACACAGCCCCCAGCCCTCGCCCTCGAAGGCCCACGGTTCGAGAGGGCTCAGGTCGCTGAGGCGCCACCGACGGGCGCGTTCGGACTGCCAGGTCAACTGCACGATGGTGTCGTCGACGACGGTTGTGCCCTCGCCAAATTCCTCGTCGGTGAGGTCAGCGCGGTCGAGAACGATGCCGGTCGTCGGGTCGACAACCCGGATCGTGCTCTCCCCACGGAGTCCCGTGGACTCCAGCAGGGTGCCGTCACCAAGCGCCTCGAGCCCCTGCGTAAAGGCGCGGGCGTCGTGAGGAAACCGATCCAGCACCTCCACGCCCCACTGCGCAGGGGCAGCAGGGTCGAGGGTGTCGAGCGGCCTCGGCCACCGCTGTGTTGCCGACCCCGGTTCGGTGCCCTCCGCGATCGTCTCATCGTCGGTGGAGGGGTCGAGTGCGATGCTTTCGCTCGACGCGCGGTCGCCGCCGCAGGCGGTAAGCCAGAGGGTGAGGGCGAGCATCACGCTCGTCGAGCGGCAGGCCGGCATGGGCGAGAGTCTGGCAGGTCGGCGTCGACAATCCGGTACGCCGTATCGAGCTGGGCCAGTCGGACCGAGGCGCCGGCCTACGGAGGATCGAGCAGCCGGTCCTCGAGCGCATCGAAGGAACCCGGGCTGATATACGGCTGATTCGGCACCTCGATCTGGCACAGGAAGAGCACCATGCTCCGGCTGGCCTCGAGTCCGGGCGCCGGGCGCGTCACCAGTTGTTGGAAGCGTTCCTTGTCGCCTTCGAGGATGATGTCGACGGTGTCGAAGGCGAACGGCTCTGCAGTGTCGAGATAGCTCTGGTAGTAGTCGACGACGGCACCGATCTCGGCGGTTGTGCTTGCGGCCGCCACCAGTTCGAGATCACTCCAGAAGGACAGGGCAAGGCGGGCGAGGGGACCAGGCCCGGAATTGTCGGGGATCAGTTCGGCCTCAGCGACGAACTCTGCCGACCGCCTGCAGGTTGCCGCCACGGCGTCTTCGACGAGTGTCGTCGTGCTCTGCGGCACCGTCGTGGTGGTCGATGTCGTCGTGGTGGTCGTGACCGTGGTGGTCGATTCGATCGGCCGATCCTCGATCCAGTGCCACGTCCACGCAATGGCGAACACGATCGCCCCGAACGCAAGGAGGCCTCGCAGGTCGGTGAGTCGGCTCACGAGGCTGACTCCCCGTCGGGGGCTTCTCGCACGGGGATGTCGAAGCCGCGCTCTGTGTCGACCCCTCGCACCCACCGCCCGGACATGGGCTCAGTCTGCCGGAGGTGGCGCCGGGGTTCCGATCGCTCCGGCGTCGACGAGTGCCTTGATCTGGCCGCCACGTCCGAGTTCGGTGAGGATCTCCACCGTGTGCTGGCCGAGATTCGGTGCGGTGGAGCGGGCGGCCCATGGAGTTCCGGCGAAGTCGGCCGGTGTTGCGATCATGTTCGTGGTGCTCGTGCCGTCGGGCACCTCGACCAGCGCCCCGGAGGCATAGAACTGCGGGTCGGCGAGCAGGTCGTCGGGGCTGTTGACCGGTGCCCAGAAGAAGTCGGGTTCGGTGGCGAACACCTCTTCCCACTCCGCCATGGTCTTCGTGGCGAAGATCTCGTCGAGTTGGGCGATGATCTCGGCCGCATTGCGGGCCCGATTGCGGGGATCGGCGTAACGCTCGTCGTCGAGCCAGTCTTCGCGCCCCACCGCCCGTGCGAGCGGGGGCCAGTGCCGCATGCCGTCGAGCCCGACCACCCAGAAGCGCTTGCCGTCGCTCGCCGAGTAGTTGTTCATCGCAACATTGCCCATCGACTCGCGTTGGCCGATCTGGAGCGTGAGGCCCCAGCCGAGCAGCACCGACAGGTCGAAGCTGATCGTGTAGAGCCCCTCACGCAGCAGCGAGGTCGACACCAATTGGCCCTCGCCGGTTTTTTCTCGGCTGTAGAGCGCGGCACACACGGCGGCGGCGCCGGCGAGACCGGCGTTGTGATCGCCCATCCCGCCGCGCTGGAACGGCGGGTCCTCACCGGGCCTGGTGAGGAGGTGAGCAATCCCGCTGCGAGACCAGAAGGCGGCGATGTCGTAGGCGGCCCGGTCGGCGTCCTCGCCCTCCATGCCGTAGCCGGTGATCGCCGCGTAGATCAGCCGGGGATGGCGAGTGGTCAGGGTCTCGGCATCAAGGCCGAGACGCTCGAGGCCGCCGAGGCGAACGTTGGTGACGAAGACGTCAGCGTCCGCAATCAGGTCGTCGGCGATCTCTTTGCCCTCCGGGGTGGTGAGGTCGAGGACGATGCTCCGCTTGGACCGGTTGTCCATCTCGAAGATGGGGTTGGTCGGCATCATCTGGCCGGTCAGCGAGTACTGGAACGTGCGAGAAGGATCGCCGGCGGGCGGCTCGATCTTCACGACCTCGGCTCCCCAGTCGGCGAGGATGCCACCTGCAGCGGGGCCCGCGACCCACACGCCGAGTTCGACGACCTTCACGCCTTCGAGTGGTCCTGCCATGTCTGCCTCCCCGGGGATCGAACCGGATCGTAGAGCGAGACGCCCGCCGAGGCGGAACCCTCGACCGCCTGCGGGTGCGGCGGGCACCAGCGCGACGTTCGAACTGTCGGCGCGGTCGAGGAACGGAACGGGAATCGCTGATGCGTTTCGACCCGATCCGTGCCGGGCCGTAGCATTGCGACATGTTCGATCTGCTGATCACCAACGGCACCGTCGTCGATGGCACGGGCGCCGACCGCCGCATCGCCGACATCGCGATCACCGATGGCCGCATCGTCGCCGTCGGCACCGATCTCGGCGACGCCCACGAGGTCATCGATGCCGAGGGTCTGCTCGTCACCCCCGGCTTCGTCGACGTGCACTCGCACTACGACGGTCAGGCGACGTGGGACGAGTTGCTCGAACCGAGTTCCTTGCATGGCGTCACCACACTCGTCATGGGCAACTGTGGCGTCGGGTTCGCGCCGGTGAAACCCGGCACCGAGGAGTGGCTCATCCAGCTGATGGAGGGAGTGGAGGACATCCCCGGAACCGCCCTCTCCGAGGGCATCGATTTCACGTGGGAGTCGTTCCCTCAATACCTCGATGCCCTCGATGAGCGCCGCTGGTCCGTCGATGTCGGCGCGCAGGTTGCGCACGGCGCCGTCCGTGCCTACGTGATGGGGGAGCGAGGCGCGAAGAACGAACCCGCCGACCCCGACGACATCGAACAGATGGCCATGATCGTGCGACAGGCGATCGAAGCTGGCGCCCTCGGCGTGTCGACCTCGCGCACGATCGCCCACACGGCGATGGATGGCGAACCGGTGCCGGGCACCTTCGCCGCTGAGGACGAACTGTTCGCGATGGGTCGTGCCCTGCGCGACGGCGGTGGAGGTGTCTTCGAACTCGCACCGGCCGGTACCGCCGGGCTCGACCTCGTGGCACCGATGAAGGAGGTCGAATGGATGAGCCGTCTTTCGGCCGAGACCGGCCAACCGGTCACTTTCGCCATGCTCCAGGTGCCAGGTGCGCCGGATCTCTGGAAGGAACAGATGCAGGCGTCGCTCGAGGCTCGTAAGGATGGGGCCCGGCTCTACCCGCAGGTCGCCGGCCGGCCCTTCGGCGTGCTCGTCGGATGGCAAACCTGCCACCCGTTCATGCGTAAGCCGTCCTACCAGGCGATCGCCGAACTCCCGATCGACCAGCGAATCGTCGAACTTCGCAAGCCGGACGTTCGAGCGGCGATCCTCGCCGAGGACGACGTCGAGGGCAGTGGCCTGCTCATCGAAGGGCTCGGTGGTCTCACCGCCGGCATGCTCGATCAGGTCTTTGTGCTTGGCGACCCGCCCGACTACGAGCCGACCCCGGATCGTTCCATCGTCGGGCTGGCGGAGCGCAACGGCGTGACCCCCAACGAGGCTGCGTACGACGCGTTCTGTGCCGAGGACGGCCGGGCGCTGCTGATGCTGCCGCTCTACAACTATGTCGAGCACAACCATGACGTGATCCGTGAGCAACTGACCCACCCCACCGCCGTGTCGGGTCTTGCCGACGGAGGTGCGCACTGCGGTTTCATCTGCGACGCGTCCGTCCCCACGACGATGATCTCGCACTGGACTCGTGACCGCAGCCGAGGGGAACAGCTTCCGCTCGAATGGGTCGTGAAGAAGCAGACTGCGGACACCGCCGCCCTGTTCGGGCTTGGTGACCGGGGCACGATCGAGGTCGGTAAACGCGCCGACCTGAACCTCATCGATCACGACGCCCTGCAGCTGGAGACGCCGGAACTCGTTCACGATCTGCCGGCTGGTGGCCG
>PABW01000094.1 GCA_002699625.1 Acidimicrobiaceae bacterium | reverse complement strand
CCCTGCAATTGGAGACGCCCGAACTCGTCTATGACCTCCCGGCTGGTGGCCGCCGACTGCTGCAGCGGGCACGGGGCTACCGAGCCACGATCGTTGCCGGTGAGGTCACCCGACGCGACGGGGTCGACACGGGCGCTCGTCCGGGACGACTGGTCCGCGGTCGCCGCTGAACGTGAGGTTCGGAGTCGGCCTTCCGGTCGCTCACCATCCGGTTCCCGAATGGGCGTCGTCGCTCGAGGCGATCGCCGCCGTCACCCGTGCGGCCGCTGCCGCCGGGTTCGAGCACGTGTTCGTCACCGATCATCCTGCGCCACCGCAGCGCTGGCTCGCCGCGGGCGGGCACAGCAGCCTCGACCCATTTGTGGCGTTGACGGCTGCGGTCGCCGCCGACCCGGACATCCGGGTGCTCACCAACCTGTCGGTGCTCGGCTATCGGCACCCACTCGTCCTCGCAAAGAGTGCTGCGACCCTCGACCGGATTTCCGGTGGACGGCTCACGCTCGGCGTAGGAGTCGGCTACCTCGCAGCGGAGTTCGATGCCCTCGGTGTGTCGTTCGACGAGCGCAATGACCGTTTCGACCACGCACTCGATGTGCTCGATGCCGTGTGGCGTGGGGAGGGGGTCGAGATCACCGAGGGCGATGGCCGGACCTCGGTCGTGCTTCCTGATCCACCGCCGATGCAGCAGCCGATCCCGATCTGGATTGGTGGCAATGCCGGACGGACTCGTCAGCGAGTCGCCGAACGGGCGCAGGGGTGGATGCCGATGCCGAATCCGGCTGCGTTCGCAAAGACCACGAGATCGCCGGTCCTCGACGGCCCCGACGATCTCGCCCGCTTCATCGCCGATCTGCATCGTCGTGCCGATGAGGCCGGTCGTACTGATCCGATCGACATCGTTTTCGTCGTCCCCGACGGTGGCCAGCCCGGGTCCGCAGGCTTTCAGGCGGACGTTCATCGTCGGGCGATCGACGAGTGCGCGGCGCTCGGAGTGACGGGCAACAACGTCACGCTCGACACGACCAGCCTGGAGCACACCCTCGACGTGATCGGTCGCTACGGCGCCGACGTCATCGGCGCTCGGAGTTCATGATGGCGAAGGAAGGCGGTGCCGAACGGTTTCTCCGTGCGGCAGCCGAGTTGGGGATCGAGGTCGAGCCTGTCACCTATCCGGACGGCACCCGCACCGCTGCGGACGCCGCGACGGCCATCGGTTGCGAGTTGTCACAGATCGCCAAGTCGCTTCTCGTGATGACCGACACCGGGCCGGTGCTCGCCCTCACCGCCGGCCACAACCGCCTCGACCTCGACGCCCTCGCCGCCCGTCTCGAGCGAGGCGCCCGCATGGCGAACGCCGACGAGGCTCGTCGGGCGACGGGATATGCGATCGGCGGCACGCCTCCTTTTGGGCACCCCGAGCCGATCGAGACCTTGATCGATCCTGCGTTGCTCGAGCACGACGTCGTGTACGCCGCTGCCGGCACGCCGGACCGATGCTTCCCGATCGGTTCGGCCCGGTTGCAGGCGGTCACAGGAGCTGTCCCGGCGGATTTCGTCGTCGGCCACCGGGACGGTCTGTCGGGCGCAGGCTGAGCATCGTTGTCGGCGACGGAAGCGGGCAACTTGCAGGGTCAGTCCAGCGGACCCCGCAGCTGACGGATGCTGCGAAGGACGTGCGGGCGCCCTAGGTTGCCGATCGAACACGTCAATCGTTCAGGAGACAACGATGGGAATCTGTGACGGACGCGTCGTCGTGATCACTGGCGCCGCCCGAGGACTCGGTCGCGCCCACGCGTTGGCCTTTGCCGCTGAGGGGGCCAAAGTCGTCGTGAACGACCTTGGTGTGGAGCGCGACGGTTCGGAAGGCACATCCGATGCTGCCCAGGAGGTCGTCGACGAGATCGTCGCGGCCGGGGGAGAAGCGGTGGCGAATGCTGCCGACGTCGCCGATTGGGATCAGGCCCAGGCGATGATCCAGCAGGCGGTCGACACCTTCGGTGGACTCGACACGCTCGTGCTGAACGCCGGCTTCCTGAAGGATCGCATGCTCGCTGGCATGTCGGAGGCTGAGTGGGACTCCGTGACGAGGGTCCACCTCAAGGGACACTTCGCGCCGGCTCGCCACGCCATCGAGTTCTGGCGCGAGCAGGCAAAGAGTGGTGCTCCGGTCGATGCCCGTGTCGTCAACACCTCGTCGGGCGCCGGCCTGGCGGGTTCGATCGGTCAGGGCAACTACGCCACGGCCAAGGCCGGGATCGCGCTGTTGACGATTCAACAGGCGGCGGAATGGGGTCGCTATGGCGTTCTCGCGAACGCTGTGGCGCCGGATGCCCGGACTCGAATGACCGCAGGCATCTTTTATGAGGCCGAGGCGCCGGAGGGCTGGGATCCGAAGGGCCCGGAGAATGTCTCGCCGCTCGTGTGCTGGCTGGGGAGCGATGCCTGCGATGTGACAGGTCGGGTCTTTGAGGTCACCGGCGGGCAGCTCAATGTCTGTGACGGCTGGCAGAAGGGTCCGGTCGAATCGGTCGGGGAACGGATGATGTCGGCGGCCGAGGCCGGTGAACTCGCCCACCGTTCGATCGACGGAACCCAGGCACCTGCGCCCGTCTACGGGGCAGGGTGAGCGTCGAGCGGCGTTCGTCCAGCGCGTTCTCGAGACCGATGTAACGGTCGTTGCTGCTGGCGGGTCAGAGCAGCACAACGACCTCCCTCCAGGGGTATGGAGCGGTGTCCGCCTTTCGTAGGCGGGCACCGCGACGTTTTTGCGGCGCCTGCGGTGTTCAGGTCTCGGGTTGTTCGGCGGCGCGGTCGAGGGCATCGCCGAGGGCGTTGCGCATCTCGTCGGGACCGAGCCCGAGCTGGGCGAGGGTGAACACGAACCCATCGGCGGTGGCCGCAACGCGCTCGCGGCGCTCGCGAAGTGGTTCGGAGTGGGGCGGCTCGTCGGCGACGAAGGTGCCGGCCCGGCCGCGGGTGATGACGGTGCCGTCGGCTTCGAGTTCTCGGTAGGCGCGGGCGACGGTGCCGGGGGCCATGTCGAGTGCGGCTGCGAGCTCGCGAACGGTCGGAAGTCGGCTGCCTGGCTCGAGCCGCCCGACCGCGACCATCACCGAGATCTGGCCTCTCAGCTGCTCGAACCGGGGGACGGCGCTGGCGGACTCCATGCGGATGACCATGCGACGTTCATCGCCGGCTCGATCGGTGTAGCGAATCAGTGGCGTACCGTGGTCCATTCGTTGATTGTATCAATACAGATTACACATGCAAGGGCTGGATTTCGGCAAGATTTCCGCCACGTAAACGAAAAGCTGGCAGCTTTCTGACGAAGACATTGACACACACAGGCGGGCCGCTATGTTGTGTATCAATCCAAACCGGACACAGAGCCCTGATCAAGAAGGAATCCCCATGAAGCTCGTCACCGCCGTCATCAAGCCCTTCAAGCTGGAGGACGTGAAGTCCGCCCTCGCCGAGGTCGGCGTCCAGGGCATGACCGTCTCCGAGGTCCAGGGCTTCGGCCGCCAGGGNGGCCACAGCGAGACCTACCGNGGCACCGAGTACCGCGTGACCTTCACCCCCAAGACCCGCATCGAGGTGCTGGTCGACGACGCCGGCGCCGANGGTGCCGTCGAGGCCATCATCAATGCCGCTCGCACCGACAAGATCGGCGANGGCAAGGTCTGGGTGACCTCGGTCGAGAGCGCCGCCCGCATCCGCACCGGCGAGCGCGACGGCGACGCCGTCTGAGNNTCTCGCTCCCGACGCCCACCGGGCGTCCNCACANGTAGACGTGTTCGGCTCACGGCCCGCTCCTCGATNGAGGGCGGGCCGTTGCCGNTGGGGCCGTCGANGNTNGCGNTCCNCGCNGACGAGTTGTGTNCATGGTTCGGCTCGCCNGNCNNCGNTTCGCTACGGTGCCGCTCGACNCANGGGGTNTCGCATGTCCNCACCGATTCTCGACGCCACCTCGTTCTGGGGGTTNCTCACCGCNCGCCACGAGTCGTCGCCCGATCANCCGNTGCTCATCGACGATGCCGGTCGGTCGCTGACCGTCGCCGANTTCGTCACCGAGGTCGAGCAGGTCGCCGCCGGNTTCCANGCCNTNGGCATNGGNGAGGGCACNCCGGTCACGTGGGTGCTGCCGACCCGCATGGAGACCATCATCTCGAGCTTCGCGCTCAGCCGACTCGGCGCGATNCAGAACCCGATCATCCACATCTANCGTCACCGTGAAGTCGGNTTCTGCATCAAGCAGACCAAGGCCGAGTTCGTGCTGCACCCCGGCGACTGGGGCGGTTTCGACTACGGCTCGATGGTCACCCAGGTGACATCGGATCTCGACACGCCACCGACGCTCATCAACGGCTACGAAAACCTGCCGANCGGCGACCCCGCCACCCTGCCGCCTGCNCCGGAGTACCCGGCNGGNGANGCGCCTGNCCGNTGGCGCTACTACACNTCGGGCACGACATCGGANCCNAAGGGNGTGCTCCACACCGACCAGACACTCATCGCCGCCGGNACCGGCCTCGGNAAGGCGCTCGAGGTCACCAGCGACGACGTCGGTTCGATGGCNTTCCCNTANGCCCANATCGGNGGTCCCGACTACATCGTCATGATGNTGGCCTTCGGGCANCCGGCCGTNTTGATCGAGAAGTTCACGCCGGGCGGNGCGGTGGCTGCCTTCGGNGAACACGGTGTCACCATGGCGGGNGGCTCGACCGCGTTCTACCAGATGTTCCTCGCCGAGGATCAGANNGTCGACGGCAAGGTCATGCCTGCNCTGCGCCTNATGGCNGGTGGTGGTGCGCCGAAGCCNCCCGAGGTCTACTACGCCGTNAAGGAGGGCATGGACGTNCCGATCGTGCACGGCTACGGCATGACCGAGTGCCCGATGATCTGCAACGGGTCGCCATCCGACACCGACGACCAGCTCGCGAACACCGAGGGCGCGCCGATCGAGGGCTGTGCGGTCTCCATNGTCNACCCCGANACCGGCGAACTCGCCGGGCCGGGNGCGGAGGGCGAGGTNCGCGTCGCCGGACCAATGCTGTTCAAGGGCTACACCGANCCGTCGCTCGAAGCGGGCGCCTTCGACGAGNAGGGCCGCTTCCGCACCGGCGANCTCGGTGTGATGCACGACGACGGCCACGTCACCCTCACCGGNCGNCTCAAGGACATCATCATCCGCAANGGGGAGAACATCTCNGCAGCGGAGATCGAGAACGTGCTNTACGAGCTGCCTCAGGTCGGGAACGCCGCCGTCATCGGACTTCCGGATCCCGACCGCGGCGAGCGAGTCTGCGCAGTGGTCGAGACCGCTCCCGATCANCCCGATCTGACCTTCGACGAGTTGGTNGCCGCCTGCAANGGCGCNGGCTTGATGACNCAGAAGATNCCNGAGCAGCTCGTGATCCACGGTGAGGCGCTGCCGCGCAACGCCACGATGAAGATTCTCAAGTTCGAGCTGCGNGATCAGTACGCCGAGCTTCCGTGGCCCTAGNGGAGGCTGGCTAGAGTCGCCGCCATGACTGCGATCTACCACAACCCCAATTGACAGTCGTCCAAGAACGCCGTGGCGGTCGCCACGGAGATGGGCGTNGAGTTCGAAGAGATCCGCTACACGAAGAACCCGCCGGACGAAGCGGCCCTTCGTGACCTGATCGCCAAGCTCGANGACCCGGTCGAGAACCTGGTCCGCAAGGACGCCCAGTTCAAAAAGCTCGAACTCGTCGAGGANGACTACATCGGCAACGCCGACAAGGTNGTCGAGGTCCTGCTTGCCTACCCGAAGCTTCTGCAGCGNCCGGTGATCGTCACCGCCGACAAGGCCATCATCGGTCGNCCGCTCGGCGACCAGAAGGCCAAGGAACGGCTCAACGACCTGTTCAGCTGANCTCGATCAGCCGAGNTTCNGAAGCGCCGCCGCCATCTGGCCCAAGGCTTCGACCGANGCGTTGTGGGTGGTCAACGACATGCGATCGGCCAGTGCGCCGTACTCCTCCTGAAGACGANCGGCACACTCGGTCGGCGTGCCGCGCACGGCCAGAAGGTCGAGCACCTCATCGTCGATCAGGGATCCGAGTTGNTCCCACGCNCCGGTTTTCGTCATCTCTCGCAGCTNCGGCTGGAGGTCGCCGAGGCCGTGGTGGTCCAGCGTGACCTTGTAGGCGGGTGTCGACCCGTAGAACGCNAGNTTGCCTCGCATCGACTGNGACGAGCGCTCGTAGTCCTCGTCGGTCAGGCTCGGTGAGCAGATGCACCCGACNTTGAGGNTGAGGTCGTGGCGGGTCTTCCCGCCGGCCTCNAGGCCCTCNNCGATCACCGGCATCGTCGACGACGCNAGGAAGTNACCGGTGTTGAACGGATGAATGATCACGCCGTCGGCGTGGCGGGCCATGGCTCTGGTCATCTGGGGGCCGAGCGCACCGGCCCAGATGGGCGGTGGCGCGAACGGCATCGGNGGNGGNACGAAGATCGGCGTCATCAGATCGAACCGNTGGAAGTCGGTGAGGTGATCGAGCGGTGTGCCGTCGGCCCAGTTCGCCCAGATCGCNTTTGTCGCCTTCACGATGTCGACCATGCGGCCGACCGGCCGGTCCCAGGTCGANGAGTACCGGCGTTCGATGTGCGGCTTGATCTGGGTCCCGAGCCCGAGNGCGAAGCGGCCACCGGTGGCCCGCTGGAGATCCCAGCCCTGNTACGCCAGGTGCATCGGNGAGCGGGGGAACGCAATGGCCACGTTCGTGTAGAGGTCGAGGCCGGCGCTCGCAGCAGTCACCAGNGGNAAGAAGNCGTCGCTGTTTCCCTCGAACGTGAAGCCGCCGTCGATNCCTGCGGCCCGCAGCGCCGCTGCATGGTCGGGCGTGGTCGCGAGGTCGCCACCGAGGCTCACGTCGATCTTCATGGTCGGCGACGGTAGTTCNCTGGCNCGCNGGCGATGAAACCTCACCGAATCCCGCCTCCACCCGNGCCTGTCGTCAGAGTGCAGCANAGNCGANGGGTCGTCGTTTTCGTNCTCTNCGAACNGGNCAACTACGGTCNNCCTCTNGGCACCGCAGGGTGCAAGATNTTGGGGAGGCACGATGGCCGACGAGGTACTCACCGCACCGCTGGTGCTCGAATACCCCTTCACNCGCACGACCGGACCGGTGATCGGNGGATTCCTCACCGGCCTGCGAGAAGGGGTGATTCACGGGGTCCGCCGGTCCGACGGCACCGTGATGTGNCCGCCCTTGGAGTACGACCCGATCACGNCNGCNCCGCTGTCCGAACTCGTCGCCGTGGGAACGGTCGGCACCGTCACCACCTGGACCTGGANCGGCGAGCCCCGAGCACANCAGCCGTTCACNCAGCCGTTCGCCTGGGCGATGATCACCCTCGACGGCGCCGACACGCCGATGCTGCATGCGGTCTTCGTCGACTCCGCCGACGACATGNCCACCGGNATGCGNGTCGAGGTCGTNTGGCGNGACGAACGTGAGGGCCACATCACCGACATCGCCGGCTTCATCCCGGCCGTCGCCTCGACCACCGGCGAGCCTGCGGCGATGCCGAGCGANGTCGAGCAGATCCAGTCGGTGCGAACCCCGATCCGNATGGAGTACACCTACACGCCGGGCCGGGCGNTGTCGCAGTACCTGCGGGCGATGAAGGACAAGCGCATTCTCGGCGACAAGTGCCCGGAGACNGGCGAGGTCTCGGTGCCGCCCCGNGGGGTTTCGTCCGTGGCCGGCAAGCCGACACTTCCTGAACTGGTCGACCTTCCCGACACCGGGTACATCGAGTCGTTCAACATCACCCGGGTTCCGATCAAGATGCGTCCCGACCTCACCCCNCCGTACGTGTCGGCGTGGATCGTCCTCGACGGTGCATCCGTNGGCTTCATGGGTCTCGGCATGAATGTCGAGCCCGAGGATGTCCGGGTCGGGATGCGGGTGCGAGCCGTGTGGAAGCCCGACGACGAACTNGAGATGAGTGCNCAGAACATCCTCGGCTGGGAACCCACCGGCGAACCCGACGAGGTGATCACCGACTACGCCCGAGTCGGACGTCTCGAGCAAGGAGNCGACCAGTGAGNGATATCGCNGTCGTCGCNTTCAGNCAGCGACAAGAAGCCATGATCAACACCGAGTCCGAAGTCGAGTTCATGGTGCCGCTCATGAACGAGGCCAAGGACGCNGTCGGTCTCACGCAACAGGAGATGGGGTTCACCTGCTCGGGGTCGTCNGACTTCCTCGCCGGTCANGCCTTCTCGTTCGTGATGACNATCGATGGCACCGGCCCGGTTCCGCCGATCAGCGAAAGCCATGTCGAACAAGACGGTGCCTGGGCGCTCTACGAGGCGTGGGTGAAGCTGCAGTGCGGCGANATCGACACCGCCTTCGTCTACAGCTACGGCAAGTCGTCGCCTGGTTCACTGCGCGATGTGCTCGCCACCCAGATGGACCCGTACTACGTGGCGCCGCTGTGGCCCGATGCCTTTGCCATCGAAGCGATGGCCGCACGCCAGATGCTCGAGCAGGGCGTCGTCAGCGAGCAGCAGTTGGCCGAGATCGCCAGTCGTTCTCGTGCGNACGCAGCGTCCAACCCNCACGCCGTGCGCACCACGCCCAAGTCNGTCGACGAGATCCTCGCCGAGGATTACGCGATGGCGCCGNTGCGGCCATCCGACCTGCCCGCCTCCTCCGATGGCGGTGCGGTGATCGTGCTCGCCGCCGACGNCAAGGCCCGTGAGTTGTGTGATCGCCCGGCATGGATCCGCGGCATCGANCATCGTTCCGATGCCCACACCCTCGGGGTNCGGGATCTCACCACCTCGATGTCCGCCCGCATCGCCGCCGAGAAGGCTGGCGTCGGCAACGACAAGATCGACATCGCNGAATTGCACGCCCCCTTCTCGACAAGNGAGGCGGTACTCACGAAGGCCCTCGGCCTCGGTGAGGACACCGTGATCAATCCGTCGGGCGGGGCGCAGGCCGCCCACACGATGATGGCCTCCGGGTTGATCCGTATCGGAGAAGCAGCCCAACGCATCAGTCGCGGCGACGCNGACCGGGCNGTCGCCACGGCNGCCAGCGGTCCGTGNCTGCAACANAATCTCGTCGCCGTCCTGGAGGGGGAGTGAGTCATGGGTAAGGAGCGAGCAGCCGTTCTCGGGGTCGGNCAGACCAAGTACGACACCACCTATCCCGGCTCGATGGCCGGGATGCTGCGGGAAGCCGCAACCAATGCGCTCGAGATGTCGGGCAAGNGTTGGGACGACATCGACGCCGTGATCATGGGCAAGGCACCCGACTTCTTCGAGGGCGTGATGATGCCCGAGGTGTACCTGGCCGAGGCCCTCGGGTGCGTCGGCAAACCGATCATGCGGGTCCACACCGCCGGGTCNGTCGGTGGNTCCACCGCATGCGTCGCCACGTCGATGATCCAGTCCGGTGTGCACGAGACCGTGCTCACGATCGGCTGGGAGAAGCAGTCGGAGTCCAANGCGATGTGGGCGCTCTCGCTGCCTCAGCCGTTTGCCACGTCGGTCAACGCCGGCGCNGGNGGCTATTTCAGTCCGATCATCCGNCGCTACATGATGATGACGGAAGCGCCCGAGTTGATCGGTTGCATGGTGGCCCTCAAGGACCGCAAGCACGCGCTGAACAACCCGTATGCCCATCTCCATCAGCCCGACCTCACCTTTGAACAGGTCGTCGAGTCGCCGATGCTGTGGGACCCGATCCGGTACAGCGAGACCTGCCCGTCCTCCGACGGTGCGTGTGCGATCGTCNTGGGCANCGAGAAGGTCGCTGAGGCCCACGACGGTCCGGTTGCNTGGATCAAGGGCATCGCNATGCGGTCGGAGTCCGGTTCGTTCGCCGGCCGCAACATGGTGTCGCCTGCAGCCTCGGAGGCCTGTGCCGACGATGTCTTCGCCCAGGCGGGCATCCACGACCGGCGNAAGGAGATCGACGCCGTCGAGATGTATGTGCCGTTCTCCTGGTACGAACCGATGTGGCTCGAATCGCTNGGNTTCGCCGAGAAGGGGCAGGGCTGGANGATGGTNGAGGAGGGCGCCACGTCGATCGATGGCGGCGACCTCCCNNTCAACTGNTCNGGNGGCGTGCTNTCGTCGAACCCGATCGGNGCCTCCGGCATGATCCGTTTCGGTGAGGCNGCGCTTCAGGTCATGGGCCTGGCCGGCGACCATCAGGTNGANGGNGCCAAGACNGCCGTCGGACACGCCTACGGCGGNGCNGCGCAGTACTACGCNATGTGGGTGGTCGGCGCNGACAAGTAGGTGCNGNGCGGNCGGCGGGAGATNGCCNACTCTGACCGCACGCACNTCGGCACAATCCTTCACACTGGCTTTCGGCGCGACGTGNTCTGCTGCCGTCGTGGTGGTGAGCCTGACGCGTGAGACGAGCGAACGAACGAGAGCGGAATCCGGTCCCGGCGCTAGGTTCGGCGTCATGCGCATTCTCGTGGTCGATGACGAAATCGAACTCTCNGAGGCGGTCGCCCGCGGACTTCGTCGTGAGGGTTACGCCGTCGATCTCGCTCACGACGGCCCCGAAGCGCTGAGNAAGGCCGAACTCACCCCCTATGACCTGATCTGCCTNGATCTCACCATGCCGGGGATGGACGGCCTCGAGGTTTGTGCACAGCTGCGCGANAACCCGCCCGGCGGCGAGCCGCCACGGATCCTGATGCTCACGGCGCGCGACAGCATCGACGAACGNATCGANGGGCTCGATCACGGCGCCGACGATTACCTGATCAAGCCNTTTGCGTTCGGCGAACTCACCGCNCGGGTGCGATCACTCATGCGCCGCGAGGCGGNGGGNACCACGGCGGTTTTCTNGGTCGGTGACATCGAACTCGACGATGCAACNAAGCGGGCCAAACGCGGCGCTCGTGAACTTGATCTCACGGCCAAGGAGTTTGCGCTGCTGCGCTACTTNATGGCTCACGTCGACCAGGTCCTGTCCCAGGAACACCTGCTCGAGCACGTCTGGGATGAGCACGCCGATCCGTTCACCAACACGGTGCGGGTCACNGTGGGCACGCTGCGTCGCAAATTGTCCGAGGACGACGAGACNCANGCGATCGAGACCGTGATCGGATCCGGGTACCGCCTGGTCGACCCTGGTGCCGANGCTGATGGCTGACGAGACCCTGGCTGTCCGCGCCGCCGAGGCGCTGCCCGGGTGGGCCGGCTCGATNCGGTTCCGTCTGATGGTGCTCTACTCGGTCCTGCTCTTCGGGCTTGCCACCGTGGTGGTCGGCGGCATCTATGCCGGGCTCGCCCGAAGTCTCGAGGACCAAGACGTCTCCCGCACCGAGGCGGCTGCCGTGCTGTTCCGCGACNCNGACGGTCGCGACATGATCCGGACGCTCGAGTTCGAAGTCCAGGACCCGCTCGCTGTCTTCGAACGNGAGGTCAACGAGCAGGCGCTCGANCAGCTCCGCACGTACGCCTTCGGTGCGCTCGGCCTGCTGTTCATCGGCAGTCTNGGCGTCGGCTGGTTCGTCGCCGGTCTCGTCTTGCGGCCAGTCGGGCGCATCACCTCCGTTGCACGCGANATCTCCGGCACCGATCTCTCACGCCGTATCGAGCTCGAAGGGCCTGACGACGAGTTGAAGCAACTCGCGGACACCTTCGACGACATGCTCACCAGGCTCGACGAGGCGTTCGAGAACCAGCGGGACTTCATCCACGAGGCCAGCCACGAGCTCCGGAACCCGCTCGCCGTCATCCGAACGAATCTTGATGTCGTGCTCTCCGACCCCAACGCCGAGGCCGAGGAANTCCGCTNGGCNGGTGAGGTCGTGGGTCGCTCTGCCGAGCGCATGACCACGCTCGTCGATGATCTGCTCGTCTACGCCCGCCANGGCACTCGTGCGATTCGCGAAGAAGAGTTCGACCTNGCNCAGCTCGTCAGTCATCTCGCCGATGAGTTCGCCGCGCCGGCCGACNCNGCAGGCCTGGTNCTCACCAAGCAACTCCCCGCCGAGGTCCTCCCGGTGTGCGGCGATGCTCCGGCGGTTCGGCGNGCCGTCGCCAACCTGATCGCCAATGCGGTGCGACTTGCGCCCGNCGGCACNAACGTCACGGTGTCGGCCGACCGGTTCGACGCCTGGAACTTTGTTTCCGTTGCNGATGACGGTCCTGGTATTGCGCCGGAGAANCACGTNCGGGTGTTCCAACGTTTCTGGCGCGGCGACCGCGAGGAGGCCCGTCAACAGGGCCGTTCCGGTCTCGGACTCACGATCGTTCGCCAGATCGTCGAGGCGCACGGCGGTCGGGTCGATCTTGCCTCCGACATCGGACANGGGTCGACCTTCGTCCTGTGGTTTCCGCGGAGCCTTGCGTCGCCGCTGCCCGAAGCCGGCGTCTGACCGAGTCGGTCAGCGGAGCATCTTCCACTCGACCTCGGTGTCGAACACCCGCATGCCACGGGCCTCNTANTTCGTTCGAGCATGAGGGCCGTCGAGTGAGCAGGTGTNAAGCCANACTCGCTTCACACCCTCGAACGAGAANCCGTGGTGGAGTGCCTCGGTGAGGAACCAGCCACCGAGGCCGTGACCGTGGACGTCGGTACCNAGTCCGAAGTAGGTGATCTCGACACTCGACCCTTGNAGTTCGTATTCGCAGTACCCGACCGGTACACCTCCGACGACACACGTGATGTGTCGGTAGCCGGGAGCCAAGATCGTGGNCTCCCAACGGTCGTCGTCGAAGACGTTGCGGTCGNTCCAGTGCCANGGCTCGCCGACGTAGTCNTACAGCCAGCGCGCAAACGACACCGTCATCCGCNCGGCGANGACGATCTCGGCGTCGAGTCGAGGGGGNGTGGGCGCCGGAATCAGCGCCGGNTCGGTGATCTCAAGGTGCCAGGTCGTGACCTCGANGGCACCCGGCGTGTTTTCGTCGATCGGNTGCATCCGGGTTGGGTCTCGCACACGTTGTANNGANNGAAGGTCAAGATCTTCACGTCGATTTTCTCGGCAGCTTACGAGACCTTTCGCCTTCACCCCGTACCTTTCGCCTATGGATCGNAACCCGATCAACGAACTGCCCGACGAAANCCCCCCCGATTCGTCGGGCTTGCCCGCCGACGAGCGGCCGCCTGCAGCAGACAGCACTGAGCTGGGTGAAACCCCCTCACCCACCTCGACTCCGTTCTCACCAACGGATTCTGCGGCCGGCCGCCCGGCGGGCCCCTCCTCGTCTGCTCCGATCCCGCCGCCACCGCCGCCCCCCAGCGGTGACGGACCCTCCCCGGGATCTGGAGCGGCCCCCTCGACGGCCCCGTCGCCCCGCTCGAGCCTTCCCCCTCGTCCGGCCGACCAGTCGTTCCCTCTCCCCAGCGGGTCGGCCGGACCCCCTTCGGCATCGCCCGACATCTCAGCTGCGCACGTACCGATCCCCGGGTCGAGCAGAGGCCGATGGCGNGTTGCNGTTGGTGTCCTCGGCGGCATGGCACTCAGTGCNCTCCTTGTCGGCGGCGGCTACCTGATCGGCGAGCNACAGGCCGAGNAGGCTCCAATCACCCAGGAGCAGGCGGTCACGCCGGCCACCAACGCTTCGGCCGACACCAACTCCGTTCCCGCCACNNTGGCGCCCCCAATTGTCGACCTTGAGCAGGCTGCGATTGAGCCCGCCACGGCGGTGGCTCGCGCTGTCACNCCNTCGGTGGTGCGGATCNGTACCGGCTTTGGTCAAGGCAGNGGGATCATCTGGGATGCGGCCAACGGCTACATCGTNACCAACGACCATGTCACCGACACNGCNGACACCGTCAGCGTGCTGTTGCACAACGGCGTNGAGGTNAGCGGTGTCGTGATCGGNGGTGATGCGGCCCGTGACATCTCNGTCGTGCAGGTCGATNCCAGCGNTCTCGNTCTCGTCGAGGCCACTTTTGCTCCGAGTNAGACGGTCGAGGTCGGGCAGTTGGCCGTCGCCATCGGCTCGCCGTTCGGTCTTGACCAGTCCGTCACTGCAGGCATCGTCAGTGCTGCGAACCGCATCAATCCCTTCGGNGGCTCCAACGAGGCGAATCCGGTGCCGGTCGAGATGATTCAGACCGACGCCCCGATCAACCCAGGCAACTCCGGGGGTGCGCTCGCGAACCGCGACGGCCATGTCATCGGCATGAACACCTCGATCCGCACCGACGGGTCNAGCGACAACGCCGGGGTGGGCTTTGCGGTGCCGAGCGACACGATCGTTTTGATCGCCGAGCGGATNATCAACGGCGAGTCGCTNGAACTCGGTTTCCTCGGNGTCAGTGGCGACACGCCGACCGACGGAACGCTCGGTGCACTCGTTACGTCGGTAGTCNNTGGNGCCCCCGCCGACGANGCNGGTCTCAAGGTTGGCGATCTGATCATCTCNGTCGACGGGGCGGTGGTGGCGACCATGGAGGAGCTGGCGGCGGACTTCAAGTTCTTCCGCCCCGGCGAACTGGTGAAGATCGAGGTGCTTCGCGATGGTGAGCGGCTCGTCTTCGACGTCACTGTCGGATCCAACTGACACCGCGAGCACCCACCGGGCGGGTCCGGGTCCACCGGTAGACTCACGGTCTCATGTTGCTCGCAACCATCATCGCCATCGCCGCCATCATCATGATCTCTGCGTCGTTCGTCGTGCTTCGTCGCGAGCGCAACGACGGCCTCACGATCGATCCGCCAGATCTCACCGATGTCGTCGACATCTCCGACGTCCTTCCCGGGATCGAGGTGGCCGGCACCGACTCGATCGTGGAGAGCGAACCCGTCGTCGACGATGCTCCCCGGCCCTCGTTTCGCGAGCGACTCGCCGGCGCACGATCGTCACTCAGCGGCTTCTTCGGCGGCATCTTCTCCGGTGGTATCGACCGTGACACCTGGGAGGCGCTCGAAGAAGCGCTGATCCGTGCCGATGTCGGTGTCGCGACTTCGACCGAGATCATGGAGGCAGTGAAGGCCAAGGTTGAGGCTGACAGCATCGAAGATGCCACCGAGCTCCCGGCGCTCGTGAAGGCCGAACTGGTCGAGCGGCTGTCGGGCTTCGATCGCTCCCTATCGACCAATGTCGCAGCGGCGGGCGGTCAACCTGGCCCGGCGGTGTGGTTGTTCGTCGGCGTCAACGGTGTCGGCAAAACCACCACGATCGGCAAGCTTGCGAAACGCGAGGTCGATGCCGGAAGAAAAATCGTGCTCGCCGCCGGCGACACGTTCCGTGCGGCCGCCGCCGAGCAGCTCACCATGTGGGCCGAGCGCAGCGATGTGCCGATCGTCCGCGGTGCCGAGGGTGCCGACCCATCGTCGGTGGTGTTCGACGCCGTCGAGTCGGCCAACGCTCGCAACGCCGACGTCGTGCTGGCCGACACGGCCGGCCGCCTGCAGACCAAGACCAACCTCATGGAGGAGTTGTCGAAGGTTCGCCGGGTGGCCGAGAAGGGCACCGGAACCGTCACGGAGACGCTGCTGGTAATCGACGCCACCACAGGTCAGAACGGCATGAGTCAGGCCAAGCAGTTCGCCGACGCCGTCGACGTCTCGGGCGTGGTGCTCACCAAGCTTGATGGTTCGGCGAAGGGCGGCATCGTCGTCGCCATCCACACCGAACTCGGCGTGCCGGTGAAGCTCGTCGGTCTGGGAGAGGGCATCAACGACCTCGTCGAGTTCGACGAGGTCGAATTCGTCGATGCCCTCTTCGAGTAGCGCCGTCCGCGCGGAGCGGGACGGCGTTTCAGGCAGTCGGGGTGGTCAGCGGGGGGTGGCCGCAACTCTCGACGGAGCTGCTCACTGCAGTGATCGCTTGTTGGACTCGGACCTGATCGGTGTTCGACTGGGCGTCGAGGAGGGCAATGGCGAGGTCACCGTCGGCCCGCTCGACCGCCTGAATCGTCAGCAGCGCGAAGTCGAAGAGGCGAGCCACGTCGGTACGCAGCTCGGCGGGGGCGATCGCCCGGGCCTCGTCGAGGGTGGTCTGGAGGTTGACGATGTCGTCGAGCGTGTCGCCGTCGACCGAACCATCGAGGATCGAGCGCCACGTGCTGATGGCATTGGCCGTCTCGCACCAGACGATCTCGTCGAACGCTTCGACCTCGACCGCCTCGGGAGGCAATGAGTCGTTGCTCACGACGATGGCAGCGACGATGAAGGCCGCGGAAAGCGCAGCGATCACGCCCCACTGACGCAAGGTGAAGTTCACCAGCGTCACGCTAGCGAGGCCGGATGTCCCTGCCGTCGTCGGGCGCGTCGGCCATCTGCACCGCCATCTTGACCGGCCGGAGACGCCGCTACCCTGACGCCACCATGTTCGAGACACTGTCCGATCGATTCGACGGGATCTTCAGTCGCCTCCGCAGCCGCGGCAAGCTGACCGAGGCCGATGTCGACGATGTCCTGCGCGANATCCGCCTCGCCCTGCTGGAAGCNGACGTCAACCTCGANGTCGCCAAGAANCTCGTCGGTCGCATTCGCGAGCGGTCGGTGGGNGAGGAGCTGTCGAACGCCCTCAATCCGGCTCAGCAGGTCATCAAGATCGTTCTCGAGGAGTTGACCGCCAGCCTNGGTGGCGAGGCGANGAAGATCACCTACGCCTCNAAACCTCCNACCGTCGTGCTCATGGCGGGTCTGCAGGGTGCAGGTAAGACCACCAACACCGGCAAGCTCGCCCAGTGGTTCAAGAAGCAGGGGCGCAACCCCCTGCTCGTGGGCGCCGACCTGCAACGACCCGCGGCGGTCGAACAGCTCCGCACCCTCGCCGGCCAGGTCGGCGTGCCGGTTTTCTCTGAGCCGACCGATCCCGTCGACGTCGCCTCGAAGGCGATCGCNGAGGCCGAACGCACCGGCCGCGACGTCGTCATCGTCGATACCGCCGGCCGTCTGGCGATCGACGAGGCGTTGATGGAGCAGGTCCGCCAGATCTCGGGCCAGGTCCAGCCCGATTACACCTTCCTCGTCATCGACGCGATGACCGGTCAGGACGCCGTCAACACTGCGAAGGCGTTCAACGACACCCTCGAACTCGACGGTGTCATCTTGACCAAGCTCGACGGCGATGCCCGCGGTGGTGCGGCGCTGTCCGTCAAGGAGGTCGTCGGCAAGCCGATCGCCTTTGCCTCGACCGGCGAGAAGCTTGACGACTTCGAGACCTTCCACCCCGATCGTCTTGCCAGCCGCATTCTCGGCATGGGCGATGTCGAGACGCTCATCGAGAAGGCCGAAGAGGCGTTCGAAGCCGAACAGGCCGAAGAAGCCGCAGCCCGTCTCATGGAGGGCACCTTCACGCTCGATGACTTCCTCGAGCAGATGCAGCAGATCAAGAAAATGGGTCCCATCGGCAACCTGATGGGGATGATGCCGGGCATCCCCAAGGAGGCTCGCGATGTCGAGATCGACGACCGTCAGATCGCCCGCATCGAAGGCATCATCCGGTCGATGACCCCGGCCGAACGCGCCGACCCCGACCTGATCGACGGCTCCCGCCGCCAGCGCATCGCACAGGGTGCCGGCATGCAGCCCGGCGACGTGAAGAACCTGCTCGACCAGTTCACGCAGATGCGCAAGATGATGAAGCAGTTCGCAGGCTTCGGCACGAAGAAGCAGAACCCCAAGAACCGCAGAGGCAAGAACAACAAGAAGGGCAAGCAGAAGGGCGGGCGTCGCAAAGGCGGGCGCGTCACGGAGAAGGGGCCGGCCGCCGTACCGAAGTCACCCCTCACGCTTCCCGGCCTCGAGGGCGGCGAGGGGCTCCCGCCGGGCTTCCCGAGCCTGCCCGATACCTGATCATCGGTTCGACTCCGGGTCGGAGGTTGGAACAGATGCCCCCGCCAGGTTGAATGATCCGGTTGTTCGGGCCTCCACGCGCCCGACGAAGTACTCCGAAGCAGACAAGAAGAGATCACCTCATGGCCGTCAAGCTCCGCCTCATGCGGATGGGCAAGAAGAAGCAGCCCACCTACCGTGTCGTTGCCGCCGATTCGCGCTCGCCGCGCAACGGTCGCTTCATCGAAATCATCGGCACCTACGAGCCCCGCCAGGACCCGTCGGTCATCAAGATCGACAACGAGCGTGCGGTCCACTGGCTCGCCAACGGCGCCCAGCCGACCGACCGGGTCGAGAAGCTCTTGAAGATCTCCGGCGCCTGGACCGANCACACCGGCGAGGCATTCGACGCCACCGTTCCCGAGCGTGCNGCCCGCAAGAGCAAGAAGCAGCTCGAGAAGGAAGCCGANGCCGCTGAGGCTGCGGNNTCCGAGGNGGAGGANGNCGCCGACGAAGCCGANNNNGNCGNCGNCGNTGANGCCGCTGATGACACCGCCGACGCCGAGGNTGGCGACGAGTGAGCGCCGACNCCGCCAGCCGCGTCTGCGAGTTCGTCGTCAAGCAGATCGTCGACAACCCCGATGGCGTCTCGGTTGCCCAGAGTGAGACCGACGGCGGCATCCGCCTCGACGTCTCTGTCGCCGACGGCGACATGGGCCGTGTGATCGGCAAGCGNGGNCGCGTNGCNTCGGCCATCCGCACGGTTGTGCGCGCCGCAGGTGTCGACGACGACGTCACCGCCATCGAGGTCGAGTTCGTCGACTGACGTGCTNGAGATCGGCCGCATCTCCCGTCCGCACGGTGTGCGCGGCGAGGTGAGCGTGCTGCTCACCTCCAACCGAACCGAGCGCCTCGACCCCGGGTCCGTGCTCNAGACCGCCAATGGNCCGCTTGAGGTTCGTTCGGCGCGTCCGCACAAGGGTTCGTGGCTCGTCGTGTTCGAGGGGGTGCACGATCGCGACGCCGCCGATGCGCTTCGCAATGTCGTGCTGCTCGGCGAGCCGATCGACGACCCCGACGAGTTGTGGGTGCACGAACTCATCGGGGCCACCGTGATCGACCAGGACGGCACCGCCCGCGGCACCGTCACCCGCCTGGTCGAGAATCCGGCCTCCGACCTGCTCGAACTCGACAGCGGCACCCTNGTGCCGGTGCAGTTCGTGNTGTCGCANACNCCCAACGACGAAATCCACGTCGACGCGCCNGTCGGNTTGTTCGATCTTGACGAAGCCGNCTCNGAACGAGATCAGGACTGACCCCATGCGGATTGACGTCTTCTCGATNTTTCCGGAGATGGTCGANCACATCGCCGATCAGTCGGTGATCGGGCGNGGTCGCCGCGANGGCCATCTCGACATCCGAGTGCACGACCTGCGTCAGACCACGACCGACGTTCACAACACNGTCGACGANGCCCCCTTCGGCGGGGGNGCCGGCATGGTGATGATGCCGGANCCNCTCTTTGGCGCNGTCGAGGCNGTCGAGCCGCCNCGGCCACTGTTCTACCTTTCNCCCTCGGGTCGTCGCTTCGACCAATCGATGGCCCACNAACTCGCCGAGCTCGACGGCTTCTCGCTGCTGTGCGGCCGCTACGANGGTGTCGACGAGCGGGTCCGNGAACATCTGTGCGACGGCGAGATCTCGGTNGGTGANGTCGTCCTCGCCGGTGGAGAGGTCGCCGCAGCCATGATCATCGAGGCGGTCGGTCGNCTCGTGCCGGGTGTGCTCGGNAACGCNACCTCGGTNGAGGACGAGTCGTTCGCTGACGGNNTGCTCGAGTATCCGCACTACACCCGTCCGGCNGAGTTTCGCGGGTGGGGNAGCCCCGACGTCTTGCGGTCCGGCGATCACGGCAAGGTCGCTCGCTGGCGCCTNGCCAAGGCNATCGAACGCACGGCGCANAACCGCCCNGACCTNCTNGACGCNCGTGGCGGNCTCAGCGCCGACGAGCAGCGAGCGNTCGACGAGTTCGGGATCGATCTTCCCGANCGCTGAGTTCGAGACGCTCNNGAAGAGCNANCCGAACCNACCATGCCGGCGNCGCTGATCNCCNCGGCGNAGAGGGTGGCAACGCACGGNCGTCCCNCTAGCATTGTGGGTCGGCCCGGGCAGANNGTCCCGCCGATGATCCATTCTCTCGATCCGTACGGAGCGCAGCGATGCAGCCCACCGATCTCGTNGACAATCTCAGCAAGCGGGACGACATCCCCGAGTTCGCCCCCGGCGACACCCTCAAGGTCCACGTTCGNGTGATCGAGGGCAATCGCGAGCGNACCCAGGTCTTCGAGGGCNTCGTCATCCGCCGTCAGGGCTCGGGNCTGCAGGAGACCTACACGGTCCGCAAGCTCAGCTTCGGCGTGGGTGTCGAGCGCACCTTCCCGGTCCANACCCCGATNGTNGAGCGGGTTGAGTTCGTGAGCCGCGGCGANGTCCGTCGAGCGAAGCTCTACTACCTNCGCGACCGCATCGGGAAGGCCGCCAAGATCAAGGAGAAGCGCGACAACTGATCGCGCTGCGTCGGCGGGCCGACGCCGTCACACCCCGTACCTAGGTTNGGGGGCATGGCCACCTCCGACAAATCCAGGGTTGCNCTCGGGCAGTGGGGCNAGCGNCGCGTTGCGCGNCNCTACGAGTCGGCGGGCTACGTCGTTGTCGATCTCAACTGGCGCGTGCGAGGNGGNGAGCTCGATCTCGTGATGACGCGAGGNGACGAGATCGTGTTCTGCGAGGTCAAGACTCGAAGCAGCGGGCGGTTCGGCTCGGGCTTCGAGGCGGTCGANGAACGCAAGCAACGCNTCCTGCGTCGCACCGCCATGTCATGGCTNGACGCCCACGGTCGNNGTGGNCGTCTCCGATTCGATGTCGCCACGGTCACCGGTCCACGNATCGAGATCATCGAAGCGGCGTTCTGAGCGAGCGGCGACNGNNCGGNGTNGCGCGCTAACGCCCCNTCTTCTTCGTGCGCGCCTTGCGGGTCTTGCGGCCGTCCCAGCAGCCTCGNTGCCANTGCCGACGNAGGTCAGGAGCTTCCTTGGGCACGATCGCGTAGTGGCCGGTGCCCGGNTCGATGTCACGGTTGCAGTTCGGACACACGTACCACTTGTTCGCCTGGTACGGCTGCAGGAACCGGACGTCTACCTCCCCGTAGGCCTCTGGATCGTCCATCACGCGCTCCCGAAGAAGACCCACACCAGCAAGAGGACGCCGGCGATGATCGTTGCGCCGACGAACACGTAGTCGGCGGGGCGGCGCCGNTGTGGCCGTGTGGGGTCCATTCCCATGGGGTCAGTATNGTCGNNGACGTGCGTTCCGCCACCTCGGCCCCCGTGCTCGTTCGCATCGTTNTCCTGGTNGCGTTCGTCCTCGCAAGCGGCGCGTGTGCGGGTGAGTCCCCCGAGGTTCCCCTCGGCCCTGACGGCACCCCCGACGCTGTGTTGACGATGGGACGCGACGTGTACTCGCGACGCTGCGCGAACTGTCATGGNGCCGGCGGTGGGGGAGGCACCGGGCCGAAGTTGAGCGACGGGCAGGNGATCATCGCCTACCCCGATCCGGCNGATCAGCGGTTGCTGATCGCCAACGGCCGCAATGCCATGCCGTCGTTCTCCGGTTCGCTCTCGGGNGCTGAACTCGACGCGGTNGTCCGCTACACCCGCGAGGTGTTGTCNCCATCNTGATCTAGGGCTGTNTNTCGATNGTTCGTNGNCGACGGCGTCCGGGTGCGTCGCGCGTGACGTGGCCCCTCCATCACCATGCATGGGGCGGGACTACAGTAGGGATGTGGCCGCCTGGGACGTCTCNGCCTGGCTCGAGTCGCTCANGCGTATCGCTCCGTCGACCCGCAGCGTCTACGAGCGTGACATGGNNGCGGCGGTCGCGTGGCTCGACGAGCACGGNGTCACCGATCCTGCGGCAGTTGGGCGGCGCACGCTGCGGGCCTACCTCGCCGATCTCGACCGTTCCGGCTACGCCCGNCGCACGATTGCGCGCAAGGCNTCGGTGCTTCGCCGCTANTTCGACTGGGCNCGACGCACGGGGAGGGTCGAGAGCGACCCAAGCGCAGCGCTCACTGCGCCGAAGGGCACCGCCAACTTGCCCACGGTGTTGACCGCNGCCGAGATCGACGGTCTNCTCGAAGGGTCGGCCCGAGCCGCNGGCGAGCCNGGCGAGGTCGATCTCCGCGATCGAGCGGTCATCGAGTTGCTCTACGGCAGNGGGATCCGGGTAAGNGAACTNTGCGGTCTCGAACTCGACGACATCGACAACAGNGGGGTNCTCCGGGTCTGGGGCAAGGGGTCCAAGCAGCGGATCGTGCCCGTCTCCGAGGCGGCCACCGNGGCGGTCTCCCNNTGGATTCGTGAGGGTCGACCGAGCATGNNCACCTCCGATACGGCCANGCCNTCGCTGTTCCTCAATCGGGCGGGTCGCTCGCTGACNCCGCGTGATGTGCGACGNATCCTCGATCGTCGAGCGGTGTCCCCGACGCACCCGCATGCGCTGCGTCACACCTTTGCCACTCATCTTCTGGACGGGGGTGCCGANTTGCGNGCTGTGCAGGAAATGTTGGGTCACGCCGATCTCGCCACCACCCAGATCTATACCCGNGTCAGTCGTGAGCGCATGCGCGACGTTCACCGTTCGACCCACCCGCGCGCCTAGGACTCCAGTGGTCGAACGCGTCGACGACATCGATCAGCTTTGGGTCCATTTCACGGCACATCCCTCANCGGAGGTTCGCGACAAGCTGATCGTGNACTACGCACCGCTGGTGAAGTACGTCGCGGGCCGGGTGGGCGTNGGCCTCCCGCGNAACGTCGAGCAGGCCGACCTTGNGAGCTACGGAACGTTCGGTNTTNTCGACGCAATCGAGAAGTTCGATCCTGAGCGGGGCTTTGCGTTCGAGACGTACGCGATCGCCCGCATCAAGGGNGCGATCNTNGATGAACTCCGCTCGNTCGACTGGGTTCCTCGTTCGGTCCGCTCCAAGGCCCGGNACCTCGAGCAGGCCATCGCCACGCTTGAGTCNAANAANCGTCGTGCNCCCACCGATGCGGAGGTCGCCGAGGCATTGGGCGTGACCGAAGCCCAGCTCCGGGCCACGCTCAGCCAGATCAGCCTCGCAGGCGTCGCCGCCCTCGACGAGATGCTGGCGAGNGGTGGGCCGGGCGAGTCGTTCACGNTCGGCGACTCCATCGCCGATCCCGAGGAGGGNCCNATGGGCATCTTCGAGGCGAAGGAGATGCGGGAGACCTTGGCGGAGTCGATTCGCCGCATGCCGGAGCGGGAACGACTCGTCCTNACGCTCTACTACTTNGAGGGNCTCACGCTCGNAGAGATCGGNCGGGTTCTNGGCGTCACGGAGAGCCGCGTGTGNCAGATCCACACCAAGGCNGTCTTGCAGTTGAAGTCCCGTCTNGCTNCTGGCGAGCGCGAACCCGCTTGACNCAGGCGGCGATNATCANGTGGTCGCTGGGCTGCCCGAGGTCCACCGTGAGGTGCGCCTNGNGTTGGNCGGGCTCGATCCGGCGTGNANNNGNGTTCGCGACCAGATTCTCGNCCTTGTCGTGCCGGAGTCGATCGCCTTGGCNCAGTGGGGTGCNGCCGGTGCGATCATCGTNGGCTCTCGGTCGNGGTGANCCCTCGCTGCAGGGAGGCTCCGTCGNGGAGGCCCGGTAGCATGGGAGACGGTCTGTTCGCAGACTCTGTGCGANTTCACAGGGAGGTCGCCAGCCAACGTCAGATCCGGACCACACCCGGTCGCCTCGGCGTCCGGTCCGGATCCCTCAACCGGGAGAACATCATGGCAGTCATNTCCATGAAGCAGTTGCTGGAAGCCGGCGTCCACTTCGGGCATCAGACCCGTCGCTGGAACCCGAAGATGAAGCGTTTCATCCACGGCGAGCGCTCCGGCATTCACATNGTCGACCTGCACCAGACGCTCACCCACCTCGAGTCGTCNTACGTGTTCGTTCGTGATCTCGTCGCCAACGGCGGCACCGTGCTGTTCATCGGCACGAAGAAGCAGGCCCAGGACTCGATCCAGTCCTACGCCGAGCGGTGCAACATGCCCTANATCAACGAGCGGTGGCTCGGCGGCATGCTCACCAACTTCCAGACCATCTCGAAGCGTGTCTCGAAGATGCAGGAGTACCGCCGCATGCGTGACTCCGGCGAGTTCGAGGCCATGCCCAAGAAGGAAGCGCTCCTCATCAGCCGNGAGCTGACCAAGCTGGAGCGCAACCTGGGNGGTATCCGCGACATGCAGAANCTGCCCGACGCCGTCTTCGTGCTCGACACGAAGAAGGAGCACATCGCNGTCACNGANGCTCGCAAGATCGGCATCCCGATTGTTGCGGTNGTCGACACCAACTGCGATCCCGACCTTGTCGACTTCGCCATCCCNGGCAACGACGATGCGATTCGCGCAGGCGAACTCATGAGCCGTGTCATCTCCGANGCCGTGCTNGAGGGTCGTTTCATCCGCTCGAAGAAGGCCGAGGCCTCGGGNGAAGCCNCGGCTCAGCGCAACGTNCTCGAAGAGGCCGAGNTCGCCGAGCAGCAGGAGCAGGCCCGNGCCGAGGCTGCCGCCGAGGCCGCTGCNCGCGAGGCCCGCGTGGCNGCCGCNTCGGCCGAGGCCGACGCNCCGGCNGCCGAAGAGGCTGCGCCTGCCGAAGCCGAGGAGGCTGCGCCCTCCGCCGGCGATGAGGGCACCACCGAGTCCTGATTCGANCGATCCCTTTCCACTCCGAAACNCAAGGAACACCGACATGAGCTTCACCGCCAAGGACGTGAAGGCCCTNCGCGACGCCACCGGCGCCGGCATGATGGACGCCAAGAANGCCCTCGAGGCTGCCGATGGCGACATGGAAGCGGCCAAGCAGGCCCTCCGCGAGAAGGGTCTCGCAAAGGCCGATGCCCGCTCCGACCGTGACAACGATGAGGGCACCGTNGCGATCGCCGTCGACGGCAACACGGCCGCCGTCGTGCAGATCAAGACCGAGACCGACTTCTCNGCCAAGAACAGCGCCGTCACCACCCTGGCGCAGACCCTTGCCGATGCCGTCCTCATGGGTGGCCCCGGTGCGGTCGATTCCCACGCCGATGCCATCGATGATCTCAAGGTCACGATCAAGGAAAACATCGAATTGGGGGCGGTCGAGCAGATCATCGCTGCCGACGGCAACATCCTCGACACCTACCTGCACAGCCAGGACGGGCGCGGGGTGAACGCCGTCGTCGTTGAGGGCAACGGTGTCAGCCAGGAGGACCTCCACCAGGTCGCTCTGCACGTCGCGTTCGCCAAGCCCACGTATCTGTCCTCCGACGAGATCCCCGCTGATGACATCGAAAAGGAGCGGGTCTCGCTTCTCGAGATCACCAAGGCCGAGGGCAAGCCTGAGCAGGCCTGGGACAAGATCGTCACGGGCCGACTCAACGCCTGGAAGGGTGAGCGTGCCCTCCTCGAGCAGGGTCTTCACGGTGACAAGACCGCCGTGAAGAACAGCCTCGGAGGTGGAAACATTGCGCGCTTCGTCCAGGTTGTGATCGGATCATGACGGAATGAGCGACGACGAACCGACCACCCGAGGAACCGAAGCCGCCCGCTGGCAGCGGGTTTTGCTGAAACTCTCTGGTGAGGCGTTCGCCGGTCCGCTCGAACACGGCATCCACGGACCCACGGTCCGGGCGATCGCGGAAGACATTGTCGCCGCAGCGCGGCAGTTCAACGTCGACATCGCGGTCGTCGTCGGCGCAGGCAACATCTGGCGCGGCATCCATGGCGCCGGCGAGGGCATGGATCGTGCCCAGGCCGACTACATGGGCATGCTCGCCACCGTGATGAACGCGCTTGCCCTGCAGGACACGTTGGAGCAGCTTGGGCAGCCGACCCGTGTGCAGTCGGCGATCGAAATGCACCAGATCGCCGAGCCCTACATCCGACGTCGGGCGACTCGTCACCTGGAGAAGGGTCGGGTTGTTATCTTCGGTGCCGGCACAGGCAATCCGTTCTTCACGACCGACACCACAGCGGCCCTGCGGGCGGTCGAGATCGAGGCGGGCGTGGTGCTGAAGGGCACCCACGGCGGCGTCGACGGCATCTACAGCGACGATCCCCGGACCAATCCCGACGCCGTGAAGCTTGATCACGTTTCCTACATGCGGGTGCTCAACGAGGGCCTGAAGGTCATGGATTCCACGGCGATCACGCTGTGCATGGACAACGATCTGCCCATCGTCGTTTTCGACCTGATGGACGACAACAACCTCCAATCCCTGCTCCGAGGTGAGTCGGTCGGTACCCTCGTCGACGACGAGGAATGACCGTGAACGACGAAGAGATCGAACTCATCCTGCTCGATGCGGGGGAGAAGATGGAGGGGGCTGTCAGTCATGCGCGGCGCGAGTTCTCGACCGTGCGCACCGGTCGGGCGTCCTCGGCATTGTTCGAGCGGCTCACCGTTGAGGCCTACGGTGTCGAGATGAAGTTGCTGGAGCTCGCAAGTTTCTCAGTGCCCGAAGCCCGTCAGCTGATCGTCACCCCGCACGACATCGCCAACCTTGACGCGATCGAGAAGGCGATCATCAACTCGAATATGGGCCTGAGCCCGTCGAACGACGGACGTATCATCCGCCTGAGCTTCCCGATGCTCACCGAGGAGCGCCGCCGCGATCTGGCCAAGGTCGTCGGTGGTATGGCGGAGGAAGCCAAGCAGCGCGTGAACGGTGTTCGTCGCTCTGCTCGCAAGGAACTCGAAGATCTCGACGGCGTCTCCGAAGACGACGTGCGAGGGGCCGAAACGCAGCTTGACGCCTTGAAGGACGATTTCATTGGCATGATTGATGCAGCGCAGGCCCAGAAGGAAGAAGAGCTACTTGAGGTGTGAACCTCGCACTGCTCTGAAAGGGCGTACCCGATGAGTGACGAATCCAACGAGTTCGAGGGCTTTCGAGTCGCCGACAGCGGTGAACCTGTCGACGAGTTCGCGGCGCCGGGCCGTTCGGTCTTCGGCGACGACGACATCTCCTTCGAGGAGGACGACGACGCCATCCCGCACTGGAGCGAGCCGCCAACCGGGTCGGTGCCCCAGGTCGGTGGCGATGCGTCGATGACCTTCGAGCCGAATCCGGAGCCGACCCTCCCCGAGGCCGAGCCCGACGAGCTCGCTGCCTGGGCTGACGTGTCGTCCACGGCCCGCTTGACCGACGACGGGTCTGATGCGCCGCCGCCTGCACAGCCGGATGGCGTGTCCGACCCGGCCGCCGACTTTTTCGGTTTCGACGACGACCAAGATTCCGGTCGCCTCGGCGCGGCGATGTCGGAGCCGACCCCTGCCGGTGATGAGCCGTCGCTCGCAGAATCCCTGGGTGCGGTCGCCGGCGCGACCGGCGATCGAGACATGCCGATGGCGGTCATCGTCGGTGTGGCCCTCGCTGTCCTGTTCTTCGCAGCCATGGCCGTCGGCCCGGTGGCCGCCCTTGTGATCGTCACGATTGCGCTGTCGCTTGCCGCCGTTGAGTTCTACAACGCCGTGCGAGTCGCCGGCTACCAGCCTGCTGTGCTGCTCGGTCTCACCGCCGTGCTCTCCCTTCCGCTGGCGGTCTACTGGAAGGGCGAAGCGGCGATCGGGCTCGTGCTCGTGTTGGCGCTCCTGTTCGGCTCGCTTTGGTACGTCATGGGCATCAGCCCTGACGGTGCCATGCGTGGCCTCGGCGCAACGCTGCTCGGCATTGTGCACATTGGTGTGCTCGGCAGTTTCGCCGCCTTGATGTTGTCGGTCGACACCTACGGCACGGGCGTGCTCACCGTTGCGGTGATCCTCACCGTCTTCTACGACATCGGTGGGCTGTTCATCGGGAAGGCGCTCGGTCGCACCCCACTGTCGTCCGCCAGCCCCAACAAGACCATGGAAGGCCTCGTCGGTGGCATGGTCGTCGTGCTGATCGCCGCCATCGTCATGGGCATCATTGGGCAGCCTGCCCCGCTTGCCGGCGACGCCTTCGATGGCAGTGGATTGTTCACGATGATCGTGATCGGCATCGCTGCGGCGCTCGCTGCTCCGATCGGTGATCTGGCCGAGTCGCAGATCAAGCGCGATCTCGGCATCAAGGACATGGGCACGATCCTCCCCGGCCACGGAGGCCTGCTCGACCGCTTCGACGGGTTGCTCTTCGTGCTGCCGACGGTCTGGTTCGCCGCCAACGCCTTCGTGTTCAGCTGAGCCGACGATGACCACCTCGGTGTCGGTGCTGGGTTCGACCGGCTCGATCGGCACGCAGACACTCGAGATCATTCGCGAGCGCCCCGGCGACTATGTCGTCACGGCGCTCGGTGTCGGTCGCAACCCCGACGTCATCGCCCAAGCCGAGGAGTTTCGCCCCCAGGTCGTCGCGGTTGCCGATGCCGAGGCGGCGGCCGAGATCGGGCCGCAGCTGCCCGAAGGCGTCGACCTGCTGGTGGGCGATGCGGCGATGGTCGACGCTGCACTCACCGCCGACACCATCATCAACGGGGTTGTCGGCTTCGCCGGGCTGCCCGTCACCCTCGCAACCCTTAAGGCGGGCAAGCGTCTCGGCCTGGCGAACAAAGAATCGCTGATCGCCGCCGGGCCGGTGGTCCAGCGAGCCTGGCAGACCCCAGGTGCGGAGCTGGTTCCGGTCGACAGCGAGCACTGTGCAGTGCACCAGTGTTTGCGGGCCAACGGCGTCACCGGCAAGGTCAACGCAACCGATCGGGTCCATCGCATCGTGCTCACGGCGAGTGGGGGACCGTTTCGAGGCCGAACCCGCCGCGACCTCGAGCAGGTCACGATCGACGATGCTCTGGCTCACCCCACATGGTCGATGGGGCCCAAGATCACGATCGACTCGTCGACGTTGATGAACAAGGGTCTCGAGGTGATCGAGGCCCACGAACTCTTCGGCGTGTCGTTCGACGAGATCGATGTCGTCGTTCATCCTCAGTCGGTGATCCACTCGATGGTCAGCTACACCGACGGTGCGACGATCGCCCAACTTTCCATGCCGGACATGCGTCTGTGTATCGGGTACGCGCTGGCCTACCCCGATCGGCTCGACGTGCCGTACGGCGCGATCGATTGGACCACACTCAGCCGACTCGATTTCCAGCCCCCTGACCTGGCGGCTTTCCCGTGTCTTCGTCTGGCCTACGACGCCGGGCGGGCGGGTGAGACGGCACCAGCGTGGCTGAGTGCTGCCAACGAGGTCGCGGTCGACGCATTCCTCGCCGGATCGATCCGGTGGGTCGACATCGGCGAGGTGGTCGACGAGGCACTCCAGCGCTGGCCCGGGTCAGCCGCAAGCGATGTCGATGCGGTGCTGGCGGCAGACGCGCAGGCGCGCGATGTCGCATTGGCGGTGATCTCCGCGAAAATGGCGTGATGCACACCGAGACCCCGGTGCCCCCGCCGGAATCGGACTCGGCGTCGGCGATCGACACCGAGACCACCAACGATTTCAGCGGCCTGATCCTTATGATCGCGGCCATCCTCGCCCTTGGCGTTCTCGCCAGCTGGGGCTGGGCCTTTTTTGTCGTCGCGCTGATCGTCATGATCTTCATGCACGAGCTCGGTCACTACCTCACGGCGCGCTGGACCGGCATGAAGGTCACGGAGTTCTTCATCGGTTTCGGACCCCAACTCTGGTCGTTCCGCAAGGGCGAGACCGAATACGGCGTCAAGGGCATCCCGGCCGGTGCGTACGTCCGCATCATCGGGATGAACAATCTCGATCCGGTTGAGCCTGGCGATGAACAACGGTCGTACCGGATCAAGTCATGGCCTCGCAAGATGCTGGTCGTCTCGGCCGGCTCGGCGATGCACTTCATCATGGCGATTGTTCTGCTCGCTGTGCTCGCTCTCTTTTACGGCGTGCAGAACGATGACGGTGCCTGGCAGGTCTCGCGCACGTCTCAGGCGAGCGCCGCCGCCGAACTCGGCATCGAGCCGGGCGACGTGATTCTCAGCGTCGGCGGTGAGGAGGTCAGCGGCTTCCTGCAGTTCGGCGATCTCGTCCGAGCCCGTGGGGGTGAACTCACCGAGTTCACCTGGGAACGCAACGGCGAGGTCATCACCGATTCCGTCGTCATCGGCAGTCGTCTCACCGGCGAGGGCGCGGACGCCTTTCAGGGGCTCATCGAGCGCGATCGCATCCTTGCCATCGAGGGCACCGACGTCACCAGCTGGGACGACATCCTTTTGGTGCTCGAAGGCCGGGAGGGCGAGTTCGTCGATATTACGGTCGACCCCGTCGGTGAGCAGTCCCCTCGCGTCATGGTCGACGTTGAGATCCTCGACATCACCTCGGTCGAGAACCCCACCGTCGGGTTCTTCGGTGTGGGCGATGAGCCGCTGCTCGACAATCTCGGTCTGTTCGCGTCGGCATGGCACGGGGTCACGACCTTCGGCGAGTGGATCGTCGTTTCCGGTGAGGCGCTGGTGCAGTTCTTCACGCCGAGCACCCTTGGGAACTTCCTGTCCGACACGCTCGGCGGCGGTGCCGATCTCACCACCGCCACCGACGTGGCCGAGCAGCGTGAGATCAACAGTCGAGCGCTCGACATCCGCAATCCCGACGAAGAGCGGATCCTGTCGATTTATGGCGCCGCCCGACTCGGCGCCAATGCGAGTTTCGAGGGCCAACTCCAACTGCTGGCGATCCTCAACATTTTCATCGGTGTGTTCAATCTCTTACCGCTGCCCCCGCTCGACGGAGGACACGTGGCTATCGGGACCTACGAGCGCCTCCGCTCGATCGGCGGCCGCAAGCACGAGGTCGACTACGCCCGGGTGCTGCCCCTGACCTACGCGGTGTTCGCATTCCTGGTCGTCATCGGGGTCTTCGCCCTCGCCCGCGACATCATCGATCCGATCGACATCGGCTGAGCCGGCGGTCGTGCCGCCCGTCATCTCCGAGCGAGCGTCGGGCCGGTAGCGTTGCGTTCGTGGAGTTCACGCAGAGCTTCCCTCGCCGGGAGACCCGACAGATCATGGTCGGCGACGTCCCGGTCGGCGGAGGTGCCCCCATCACGATCCAGTCGATGACGATCACCAAGACGGCGGATCACGAAGCGACCCTGCAGCAGATCTACGGGTTGGCCGCAGCCGGCTGCGACATCGTGCGCTGCACGTGCAACGAGCCCGAGGCGGCGGAAGGACTCGCCCGCATCGTGCCGCGTTCTCCGGTGCCGATCATCGCCGACATCCATCACCAGTACCGGCGCGCACTCGAAGCACTTGAGGCCGGTGTCCACGGCCTTCGTCTCAACCCGGGCAACATCCGCAAGCCCGAGCACATCAAGACGGTCGCTCGCGAGGCCAAGGACCGGGGCATTCCGATCCGTATCGGGGTGAACGGCGGCTCACTCGATCCTGCGCTGTACGACAAGTACGGCGGCAAGGTCACGCCGGAGGCGATGGTCGAATCAGCGTTGCAGGAAATCGCCTACTTCGAGGAAGTCGACTTCGACCTCATCAAGATCTCGGTAAAGGCATCCTCGGTCCCGCTGATGATCGAGGCGTACCGCCAACTCAGCGAGGCCACCGACCATCCGCTGCACCTCGGCGTCACCGAGGCGGGTCCGCCACCGGCGGGAACCTTGAAGGCCACTGCCGGGATCGCGACCCTGCTCGCCGAAGGCATCGGAGACACGATCCGGTACTCACTCACCGCCGACCCGATCGAGGAGGCCAAGGCTGGCCGTCAACTGCTTGAGGCTATGGGCCTGCGTGAGCGCAAGAACATCGACCTGATCGCGTGTCCATCGTGTGGTCGCGCCGAAGTCGACGTCTACACCGTTGCCCAGGACGCCATGACCGCCTTTGGTGAGCGGGAAATCCCTCTGCAGGTCGCCGTGATGGGCTGTGTCGTGAACGGGCCGGGAGAGGCCCGCGATGCCGATCTCGGCATTGCTGCGGGCAACAAGC
>PABW01000093.1 GCA_002699625.1 Acidimicrobiaceae bacterium | reverse complement strand
CGAGTCGCCAAGGCGTCGGCCGCCAACTGACCTGAGTCGAGAACGACACCAGCGGCACCCCCAAGTCCGTCGACCAGGGCCAAGGACGCGGCGGGGTAGTGGGCGCCGGAGATGTAGTGGGGTACTTGGGCCCACAGGCCGACCGACTCGATGCCAGCAGCGTGATGGGCTATCTCGAGCGCAGCCTGCATCCCTGCAGGCACGTCGAGCGTGGCTGGGGTGAAACCGAGTGACGCCAGGTCGGGCGTGGCGGCGGTGACCGACAGTCGGGAGGGGCGAGTGTGCGGTGACGACGCCGGGTAGCTGCCGAGGCCGATCACCCGTCGGACCCCGAACCGCTGCGACAACGAGACGACGGCGTCGCAGAACGAACGCCAATTGTGATCAGGCTCCGCGCCGTGGAGCACGAGGACGTCATTTCCGGTTGCGTCGCGACCGGAAACGAGCGTGATCTCCGGCCAGTCGAGCCCGACATTTACCCCTTCGACGATGTGCATCGTTGGGCGACGAGCACGGTGGTCGAGGAGCCACTCGGTCTCGAACTCAGCAACGGTTACCGGGGCGATCTGCCCGAGGATGGTTTCGGTCGCCGCATGCGCGCACAGACCAGCGTCGATCCAGCCTGTGAGGTGGATCAACAACACCGGATCCTGCAGGCTCGGTGAACCGTGCAGAGTGTAGAGATCTTCAGGTCGTGCTGGTCGAGCCACAGGTTCCTCCTCAATCACACCGTAGACCGCCGCCCGGGAATTGCTGAACCCGCCGCTACGTTGGACGTCACGATGGCTGATGTAACTGATGCAACGTTCGAAACCGATGTCGTCCAGCGGTCCCACCAGGTCCCAGTGGTCGTCGATCTCTGGGCTGAGTGGTGCGGTCCGTGCAAGACGCTAGGTCCGATTCTCGACAAGGTGATCGGCGAGACCAACGGTGGCGTTGAGCTCGCCAAGGTCGACGTTGACGCCAACCCGGCGGTCGCTCAAGCTTTCCGGGTCCAGTCGATCCCGGCCGTGTACGCCATGGTCAACGGCGAGATTGTCGACGGGTTCATGGGTGCCCAGGGTGAGGCACAGGTACGCGAGTTCGTCGAAAAGTTGGCGCCCACCGAGGAACAGAACGAGGTCGAGCGGCTGCTCGAAATCGGCGATGTGCCCTCACTCAACCAGGCCTACGCCCTCGAGCCCGACAACCCGGATGTGCTCACCTCCCTTGCCGGAAAGCTCATCGAAGAGGGGCAAATCGACCAGGGTCTTGCGCTGCTCGACAAGATTCCCGAGAGCCCGACCACCCGGCATCTTCGTGCGCTGGCTCGCACCGGTGGCGAGCCGATGGACGATGTCGAAGAAACGCTTGCTGCGTTGTTGCCCACCGTGAAGTTCAACGACGACGACCGCCAGAAGTTCGTCGACCTGCTTGAGGTGCTCGGTCCCGAGGATCCCCGCACGGCCGACTGGCGTCGAAAGCTCAGCACGGCGCTCTTCTGATCGCCCGCCCGGCTCGCGCCGGTCAGCATCGGACGCCGCTCGCGTTCGACGGAATCCACTTCACCGTGACCCCCGATGCACCGGGTCCCAGGGGGGCGCTCCGTGCCCGATGAGGTCGGTGTCGCCGGCGTCGTTGTCGAACTCGTCGGGGAGGGGAGCAGCGTTGGCCTTGCTGTCCGAGTGGCGGGCTAGGGTCGGAAACGATGTTCGTCGAGCTCGGCACCACCCGTTTCGACATCACGACGCGTGCACTCGTGATGGGAATCCTCAATCGCACGCCGGATTCGTTCTTCGACGGTGGCCAATACTGGGACTTCGATGAGTTCCTCCGCAAGGCCGAACAGCTGGTCGTCGAGGGGGCCGATTTCCTCGATGTCGGCGGCTCGAAGGCCGGTCCTGGCCCCGAGGTCACCGTGCAAGAGGAAATCGATCGCGTTGTGCCCGCCGTAGAGGCCCTCCGGCAGCGCTTCGATCTGCCGATCTCTGTCGACACCTTCCGGGCATCGGTGTTCGAGGAGTCCTGCAAGGTCGGCGCCAACATCGGCAACGACATCAGCGGTTTCTCCGATCCGGACTTTCTCCCTGTCGCCGCTCGGTACGACGCATCGGTCGTGGCCACCCATGTCCGCATCGGCCCACGAATGCCCGACCCTCAGCCCATCTACCCCGACGGTGTGCGCGCCGATGTCGTGCGGTTCCTCAAGCGTCGCTCCGATCTGGCGCTGGCGGCGGGCATCAAGCGCGAACGGATCATGATCGATGCAGGGCTCGATCTTGGAAAGAACCCCCAGATGTCGGCCGAACTGCTCCACCACAGCGACGATCTCGTCGGCATGGGGTTCCCGGTCTTTCTCTCGGCCTCCAACAAGGGCTTCCTCGGCGAGCTCGTCGGCACAGAGGTCGATGATCGACGTGAGGCCACCTTCGGCGCGCATGCGCTGGGAATCGCCCTCGGTTGCAGGATCTTGCGAGCGCACGATGTGCGGGGCAACCGCCGCCTCGCCGACACGATGTCGGCCGTGCTGCAAGCGCGCCGCGACGACCGCTACGCCCTGCCCGAGGTCGGCTGAGGATGGTTTTGCGCCTGATCGTCGGCGACGACCCGATCCTTGTCGGTGAGGCGATCAGCGCTTCCGTTGAGGAGCTTGTCGGCGACGGCGACCGCAGCCTCATGCTCGAGTTGCTCACCGAGACCGACTACCGCAACGACGACGGCGACTGGGAGTCGGCCAAGGTAATCGACGCTGCCCGAACCCCGCCGTTCCTCACAGAGCGACGTGTCGTCGTCGGCCGTCATCTCAGCCGGTTCTCCCGCAAGGACGACTATGGCCCGATCATCGATTTGCTCGGTGAGCCCCTCGAGACCACCGACCTCGTACTTGTTTGGGAGCGGGGCGTCGAGCCGAAGGTCGATCGCATGCCGGCGCTGCCCAAAGCGCTTAAGGAGGCGGCCGAACTCGCAGGTGCCGAAGTTCTCCAGACCTCGGCACCGAAAGGCAAGGGGGGCGGCGACTGGTTGCGCGATCAGCTCGCGGCGAGCTCGCTGAACTTCGATCGAGGCGCAAAAGCGGCGGTCGAGGACCTCCTCGGCGAGGACCGCAGCCGAGTCGTGGGCCTCATCCGGACGCTGGAAGGTGCGCTCGGTCAGGGTGTGGCCGTGACGGCCGACGACATCACGACCTTTGGTGGCGATCAGGGGTCGACAGTGCCATGGGCGCTCGACGACGCAATCGACAAGAGCGATGTTGCGGCGGCGCTCGCCCTGTTGCCGCGGCTGATCTCGTACGCCGGTTCGCCGTCGGATCGCAATGGCGCAGCCTTCCGGCTGCTCGCGGTGCTCCACAAGCGCTACAGCAACATGTTGCGCCTCGACGGTGCCGATGTTNGCGACGACAAGTCTGCTGCGGCGTTGCTCGGGATGAAGGGNAGCACNTTCCCGGCNAAGAAGGCGATGCAGCAGAGTCGNCGCCTCGGAACCGAAAAGCTCGGCCGAGCNATCGATCTCCTGGCCGANGCCGACCTNTCGCTGCGCGGCACCAAGGATTGGCCACCGGAGTTGGTNGTCGAGGTGCTCGTCGCTCGNTTGGCCAANCTCAGCGGTCGGCGGTAGCGGCTCGCTGNTTCAGCGAGCCGGGAATGNTCAGCCCNGTGCGCCGGCGTTGAGACGCTTGGCGAGCTGGCTCTTCTTGCGAGCCGCCTTGTTCTTGTGCATGACGCCGTTCGCCGCGGCTTTGTCGATCTTGGCCATGGCTTCGCGAACGAGCACGTCGGCGTCGTCGGCACCCGCGGCGATTGCCGCATCGGCATTCTTGGTGCGGGTGTGGATCTCGCTCCGGACCTTGCGGTTGGCGAGGTTGCGCTTGACCGTCTGACGGTTGCGCTTGATCTGCGACTTGATGTTGGCCACGGCTACCTACTTGAAAGAGGAAATGATGCGAGCCCCAGAGGCTCGAAGACCGACCGCAAAGGGTAGCGGGATGCGACCCCGGATCGCACCTGAAGTCCGCAACCCGTCGGTAGCGTTGAGGCACCCCTCACGCCCCGAACGGCGCGCCGAGGGACCATCGCGCCGGAGGAGCGAATCCACGCATGGAACTCGAGCGCATCCGTAACACGTCGATCATCGCGCATATCGATCACGGGAAGTCCACGCTCGCCGATCGCATGCTGGAGCTGACCGGGGCCGTCGAGCCTCGGGACATGCGCGCCCAGTACCTCGACTCGATGGATCTCGAGCGAGAACGCGGCATCACGATCAAGCTCCAGTCGGTGCGTCTCGACTGGGACGACCATGTGATCAACCTGATCGACACGCCCGGCCACGTCGATTTCGGCTACGAGGTCAGCCGCTCACTCGCCGCCTGCGAAAGCGTCATCCTTGTGGTCGATGCCGCCCAGGGCATCGAGGCCCAGACCCTCGCCAACTGCTACCTGGCGATGGAGAACGACCTCGAAATCGTCGCCTGTCTCAACAAGATCGACCTGCCCGCCGCCGAACCCGATCGCTACGCAGCGGAGATCGAGAACGTGCTCGGCATCCCCGCCGACGACATTCTCCGCATCTCGGCCAAGACCGGCGAGGGTGTGCCCGAACTCCTCGACGCCGTCATTGGTCTCACCCCGCCGCCGGAGGGTGATCCTGACGCCCCGCTCCAGGCGCTCATCTTCGATTCGCATTTCGACCAGTACCGCGGCGTGATCTCCTCGATCCGGGTGGTCAACGGCGTGATGCGCCGCAAGGACAAGCTTCGCTTCATGCAGGCCGGGGCCAGCCATGACCCCGACGAGATCGGGGTGCGCACACCCGACAGCCTCCCCGTCGACCAACTCGGCCCCGGCGAGACCGGCTACCTCATCGCCGGCATCAAGGATGTCGGCGAGGCGAAGTCCGGCGAGACGGTGACCACCGAGAAGCGAGGCGCCACCGAACCGCTCGACGGCTACAAGGAACCCAAGCCGATGGTGTTCTCGGGTCTCTACCCGATCGACGGCGATCAGTTCACCGATCTGCGCGAGGCGCTGGAGAAGCTGCGGCTCAATGACAGCTCCTTCACCTTCGAGCCGGAGACATCCGGCGCGCTGGGATTCGGTTTCCGGTGCGGCTTCCTCGGCCTGCTCCACATGGAAATCGTGCGCGAGCGACTCGAGCGTGAGTTCGGGCTGTCGCTGATTTCCACCGCGCCATCCGTGGAGTACCACATCACCAAGGGCGACGGTTCGGTGCTCGAAGTCTCGAACCCCTCCGAAATGCCGTCGGCCGCTGAAATCACGGCGATCGCCGAGCCGTACCTGAAGGCGAGCATCCTCACGCCCACGGACTACACCGGCACGGTCATGGACCTCTGCCAGACCCGTCGCGGCGAGATGGTGAAGATGGAGTACCTCTCGCCCGAACGCGTCGAGCTGCACTATCGGCTGCCGCTCGCTGAAGTCGTCATCGACTTCTTCGACCAGCTGAAGAGCCGCACGCAGGGTTACGCCTCGCTCGATTACGAGCAGGACGGCTACACGGAGGACGCGCTGGTCCGTGTCGACATTCTCCTGCACGGCGATCCCGTCGACGCCTTCAGCACGATCGTTCACAAGGACAAGGCCTACGACTACGGCAAGAAGATGGCTGACAAGCTCAAGGAGCTCATCCCGCGCCAGAACTTCGAGGTGCCGATCCAGGCGGCGATCGGCGGCAAGATCATCGCCCGCACGAACGTCAAGGCGTACCGAAAGGACGTCACCGCCAAGCTCTACGGCGGCGACATCACGCGAAAGAACAAGCTGCTGAACAAGCAGAAGGAAGGCAAGAAGCGGATGAAATCCATCGGGCGGGTGGACATTCCCCAAGAAGCCTTCATCTCTGCGCTTCAGCTCGACGATTAGCACTCGGTAGAGTCGGCAGATGCTCGACGAGCGAAAGGCCGCCATCCTCTCGGCGGTCGTCCGGGAGTACATCGAGACTGCCCAGCCGGTGGGTTCCGGCCGTGTCGCCTCGGCGCCCGGTATCGATGTCTCGCCGGCCACCGTGCGCAACGAGCTGGCTGCTCTGGAAGAGGCCGGGTACCTGATCCAGCCGCACACGAGTGCCGGACGCATCCCCACCGACAGGGGCTACCGGTTTTTCGTCGATGCGCTGCGCGGCAGTCAAACCGAGTTGGCCACCGCCGACCCGTCGACCCTGCACGATTTTTTCGCCGGGACCCACGGCCAACTCGAATCGATGATGCAGCGCACGTCCGACATGCTCACGTCGCTGACCGACTGGACCGCCGTGGTTGTCGGCCCCTCGATCGATCAGGCGACGATCCGCAGTGTGCAGATCGTGGACCTCGCCAGCCACACCGGCATGGTTGTCGCCGTGCTCAGCAATGGTGTCATCGAGAAGCGCACCGTCGAGGTCGCCACCGAGCTCACCCCCGAGATTGTCGAGGATGCGTCTCGCCGCTTGGTGCAGGCAGTGGAGGGCAAGACGCTCGCCGAACTCGAGCAGGCCGCGCCGGATGACCGTCCCGACCCACTGCTCGATGCCGCAATCGCCGCCCTCAGCGCAGCGGGTCGCCACGCCGAGCTCTATGTCGGTGGGGCCTCGCGTCTCGCTGGCGCCTTCGACGCCGCCGCTCAACTGCAGGAGGTCCTTGCCCTGCTCGAGGAGCAGATCGTGGTCGTGTCGTTGGTGCGCGACGTCCTCGATCGCGGCATGCGGGTTGCGATCGGCAACGAAACCGGTGTGGAGCCGCTCGCCGATTGTTCCTTGGTCGTCGCACCATTCGCGGCCGATGGCATATCGGCTGGCACGATTGGCGTCCTGGGCCCGACCCGCATGGATTATTCGCAGGCGTTGTCCGCAGTGGCGGTCGTGAGCAAGCGCCTCGAGCGTGAACTGAACGAGGGCTGATGGCCGATCACTACGAAACGTTGGGGGTGTCTCGTGGCGCTACTGACGATGAAATCAAGCGGGCCTACAAGAAGCTCGCCCGCACCTACCACCCCGACCTCAACCCTGGCGATCCTGAAGCCGAGGCTCGCTTCAAGGAAGTTGGCGCCGCGTACGAGACGCTCCGCGATCCACAGCGCCGTGCCGCCTACGACCGCTACGGCGAAGACGGCCCGCCCACCGACCCGTTCGGTGGTGGCCTGGGCGACATCTTCGAGGCCTTCTTCGGTGGTGGCTCTGTCTTCGGCGGTGGCGGTCAAGCCCGGAGCGGGCCCCCGCGCGGTGAGGACCTCGAAGCTCACGTCGATCTTGATCTCGAAGAGGTGGTGTTCGGCGCCGACCAGGAGGTCACGGTCCGAACAGCCGTGCGGTGTGAGGATTGCGACGGTACGGGTGCCCGCAACGGAACTTCGCCGTCGATCTGCGAGGAGTGCGGTGGTGCCGGTCAGGTTCGGCGGGTCCGCAATTCGGTACTCGGGCAGATGGTCACCGCCAGCGCGTGCGGTTCGTGCGGCGGGCTCGGTCAGGTGATCCTCGATCCGTGCCCGACATGCGAGGCGTCCGGACGCACCATTGAGCAGCGCACGTACGCCGTGGAGATCCCGCCGGGCGTCGACGACGGCACCACGCTGCGTCTCTCGGGCCGTGGCGCAGCTGGTCCTCGCGGTGGTGCCCATGGCGACCTGTACGTCCATGTCCGGGTCCGGCCACACCCGACCTTCCGCCGCGAAGGCAACGACCTCGTCCACGACTTCTACATCCCGTTCACCCAGGCGGTGCTCGGTGCCGAACTCCAGTACGAAACACTCGACGGCAGCGAGACCTTCGTCGTCCCCCGGGCAACCGAATCGGGCACCGAGTTCCGCATGAGAGGCCGAGGCGTCCCCCATGTGCGCGGTCGTGGCCGTGGCGATCTGCGGGTACGGGTCTTCGTCGACGTGCCCGACGAACTCCCTGAGGAGCAGGAGCAATTGTTGCGTGAGTTCGCGGCCCTGCGCGGAGAGGACATCGCCGAGCCCGGTCAGGGTCTTCTCGGGCGTATCAAGTCGGCCTTCTCCTGAGGCGCTTATGACGGGCGTCCCTCCGAACGGTCAGCACGGCCCCCATGTCTTGGTCGAGTCGGTCGAAGTTCCCGTCATCGCTGACGATGATCGCCATCACCTTGGCCGAGTGCTACGGCTGCGCAACGGTGACTCAATGACCATCGGCGATGGGGCCGGGCGCTGGCGGCCTTGCCGTTGGGGGCCGACCGTCGAGCCGACCGGTGAAATCGTCGAATTGCTGGCGCCGTCTCCGCGACTCGGTGTCGCGTTCGCGCTGATCAAGGGAGGTCGCCCCGAGTTGGTCGTGCAGAAGCTCGTCGAGCTCGGTGTCGACGACATCCGCCCGTTTGCGGCCGAGCGGTCGGTGGTGCGGTGGGATGAGGTCAAGGCAACGAAGAATCAGCAGCGGCTCGAGCGGGTCGCCCGCGAGGCGGTCATGCAGTGTCGGCGGGCCTGGGTCCCCGTCGTTCATCCAGTCGTTGCGTTCGAGGATGTCGCACGCCTGAGCGGGGCAGCCCGCGCGGATCTCGGTGGAGCTTCCCCCTCGCTCGACCACCCGGTCGTCTTGGTGGGCCCCGAGGGAGGCTGGACGGATGCCGAACGCGCAGTCGATTTGCCGGTTGTGGCGCTGTCGGAAGCGGTGCTGAGGGCCGAGACGGCCGCCATCGCGGCTGGTGCGCTCCTGGCTGCCCGGCGCGATCTCGATCACTGATCGCAGCTTGCGGGTCGTTCTTTGCTTGCTTGACGGCGGCTGACCTAGGGTCCCGCCACGGTGCGTATTCGTTTTCTCCCGAAACGTGAGATTTGGATCGGGCCGGCGCGCTGGAGGGGGAGAGCACCGTGTCAGAACTCAATATGACACAGGAGTACAGCAAGCGGGTCGGCGAGCGGATCCGCTCGATTCGGCGGCAAAAGCGCCTCTCGTTGCAAGAAGTCGAGGCGTCGTCGAACCAAGAGTTCAAGGCGTCCGTGCTCGGTGCCTACGAGCGCGGTGAGCGGGCGATCTCGGTGCCTCGTCTGCAGCGGCTGAGCCGCTTCTACAATGTGCCCGCCGATCAGTTGCTCCCGGCCGATGCGGGTCCGAGCTTCGGGGCGAACGCGGGCGATGAGGGTGCGGCCGGTCTTGACGGCCGCTCCGGTCGACCCGCCGTCGATCCGATCACGATCGACCTCTCCCAGCTTGCGTCGCTCTCCGGCCCCGAGGCCGAGATGCTCACGCAGTACCTCACGATGATCCAGGTTCAGCGTCAGGACTTCAACGGTCGGGTGCTCACGGTGCGAGAGCAGGACCGACTGGCGCTCGCCGCCATCCTTGGCGCGAGTCTCGACGGCGTGGCGGCCCGACTCGAGTCGCTCGGGCTCAGCTACCAGCCGTAAGCGGGGGCAGGGTCAGCCACTGGCCCGGCATGATCAGATCCGGATCAACGAGACGGTCTGAATTCGCCTCGAGCAACGCGCTCCAGTAGGCGGCAACCGAGCCTCGGGTTTGCGTCTCGCTGCGTTCGGCGACGACGGTCTCCGCGATCGCCCAGAGGTTGTCGCCTGGCTCGACCGACCAGATATCGGTGGTCGACGGCGCCGTGGAATCTGCTGGCGGCGTGGCTGGGTTGGTGTCGGGCGACTCGAATGGAACGGCGGCCGGGGGGACAGGGACAGGGCCCATGTCGTGCAGCATGATCTCTGTGATCGAGGGTGCGGCCGATTCGATGTCGGTGATGATGATGCTCGACTCGTCGGCGATTGCCGGCGCAGCCGCCGAGACCGCAACGAATGCGCCCGCCGTGAGTGTGCGTCGGAGATGCGGCGTCGCCGCCCGCAGCACGGTGTGTCGGAGGGCTCCCAGTCGAAAGGTGTCGGCCACGGTCACGGGCGTGGCGACGACCGCCACGTAGGCGAAGCCGACGATCGCAAACAGGTGGACGATGGTGATTGCGGCCGAAGCCGTGCCGACTGAGTCCCACCACACCAGGAAGGAAGTCGGATTCGACAGGAGTCCGCGTGCGGCAGACGGGAGTACTGCGACACCGATGGCGATCGCGGTGGCGAAGATGGCGAAGCGGCAAGGGAGCACGGTCAGCCTTCCGGGAGGTTGATGATTCGGGAGCCTCCGGTGGTGCGCACCCGGATGTTCGGGCAGGGGCGGCTGTCGGGCACGAAGCTCTCGGCGCCCTCGACAGTCGTGACGACCTCGGGCTCGATAGGGGCACCGGGTGTCGGCCAGGCAACGAAGACGGCAACCTCGCTGTTTTCTGGCCGAAGCACGGCAGGTGTCGGCACACCCTCGCAGGTCTAGTCGCCGAGGACGACAACGTCGCCGGCCTCGCCGACGGCGTAACGGCGGCCCGCGTGATCGATGGTTGGAGCATCGGGAGCCGGCGCCGAAGGCGATGGCGGTGGGACCGGCGCTGCGGTCGTCGTCGGCGGTGCCGTAGGTGGTGGGGGAATCGTTGCGGTGACGAATCCGTCACCACCGGTGAGTCGGAGAGCACCTGCGACGAGGAAGAGCGCCACAGCGATGGCAATGACTGGCAGCGCGAATTGTCTGGGCTCGACGGCGGGCGGCAACCGAGAAAAACGGCGGTTGGTCGACACCGGGGCGGACGACTGCATGTCGAGTCGGCGCACGACTGCGCGAAGCGAGACGGACGGATCCTCGAGGTCGGCTCGTGCCTGGGCGAGAAGTGCGTCATCGGTTCCGAGTTGATCGATCAGGGCGGCGAGTGCGCGGCGATCATCGGTGATATCGGTGTCGCACGCCGTGTTGCCGTCACCGAGGCCACACAGGGTGGGTCGATGCTTCTCGCCGACGAGGATGTGCGCTGCTTCGAGCGCACCGTGGGCGATGCCGGTCTCGTGCAGGTCGGCAACCGTGGCGATGAGCGCAGCCAGAGTCGGAGCCTGGAACTCGCCGACGGGGGCGTGACGCAGCCATGTGTCGGGACCGACGAACACCGTGCGGAGGACGGCGGGTGGGCCTTCGGTGAAGTCGACGAGGCGTACGACACCCGGGTGATCGAGGCGAGACAGGAGGTCTGCCTCATGACGGAGACGGGCGCTGCGTGCCGCGTCGTCGGACTCTTTGACGGCCACGAGTCGATCGTTGTGGTAGCCGACCGTGATGTCAGTCATGAGATCTCTGCAATCACCATCATGCAACATGAAAATACATGAAAAGGGTTTGAAGGCAACCGGTGCGCGTCAGCCCGGGGGCGAACGGGTAGCCTGGCCGGGTGAGCACGCCGCAGGTGGTGGCCATCGAGCCCGACTCACCCGCTGCTCGGGCGGGTCTTCAGCCCGGGGACGAGATCCTCGCCATCGCAGGCGAAGTCCCGCGTGATGTCATCCGCTGGCAGATCTTGACCGACGACGCCGAGGTCGAGCTCGCGGTACAGCGCGACGACCGACGTTTCGACATTGTCGTCTCCAAGCACGCGGGTGAACCTCTCGGGGCAGAAGTCCACGCGGCGCTGTTCGACAAGGTGCAGACCTGCGACAACCACTGCGAGTTCTGCTTCATCCACCAGCTGCCCAAGGGCATGCGGCGCTCGCTGTACCTGAAGGACGACGACTACCGACTCTCGTTCCTCTACGGAAACTTCACCACCCTCACCCGCTTCACCGAACTCGACCTTGAACGGGTTATCACGGAGCGGCTGTCGCCGATCAATGTCTCGATCCATGCCACCAACCCCGACATCCGCGCCGACATCTTGAAGAACCGTCGCGGTGCCGTTTCGTTGCGCTGGCTACGGGCCTTGCTCGACCACGGCATCGAGGTGCACGGCCAGATCGTCGTGTGCCCGGGTGTCAACGACGCCGATGTCCTCGACGACACCCTGGCAGGCGTCCTCGAGCGTTTCCCTGAACTCGCAAGCGTCGCTGTCGTGCCGCTCGGCATTTCCAAGTTCTCGACCCAGGAGCGCATGCGTGAACACACGCTCAACGAGGCGCAGCGGGTCGTCGACCTGATCGAGCAGTGGCAGCAGATCTTCCTCGACTGCCTGGGTCGCCGGATGGTGTACGCAGCCGACGAGTACTACCTGATGGCGCAGCGTCCGTTCCCGGCAGCGGAGACCTACGGAGGGTTCGAGATGCACGAGGACGGCATCGGCATGGCCCGCACCCTCGAACTCGAATTCCACGACGACTCGATCACTGAGCCGACGGGTCCCCGTGCCGGCTTCTTTGCTTGGGTCGACGGTGCGCCTGCGGACGGATACCGAGCGCCGCGCCAGGGCTCGCCCGCGGAAGTTGTGTCGGTCGGCGACGGGGCCCCAGCCCTCACGCCGGTGTCTCTTTCGCCGCGCAAGAACGCACCGGTTGCCATTCTCACCGGCACGCTTGGCGCCCCGGTCATCGCCCCGTTGGTCGACGCGAGTGGTCGCAACGATGCCCGCATCATCCCGGTGCCCAACGACTACTTCGGTGGCAACATCGGCGTCACCGGCCTGATGGTCGGCGAGGACGTTGCCCGGGTGCTCGAAGGAGAACCCGAGGGGCACCGCTATCTTCTGCCGGACGTCTGCTTGAGCCGTGGGGTCTTCCTCGACGGTATGAGCGTTTCCGATCTGCCCCGCCCGGTTGAGGTCATCTCCACCGACGGCGCTGCCCTCCGCCTCGCCCTGGAGTCCACCGCATGAGCCTGCCTGTCGTTGCGATTGTCGGCCGCCCCAACGTGGGCAAATCCACCATGGTGAACCGCATCATCGGGCGCCGCGAGGCGATCGTCGAAGAGCGCCCCGGCGTCACTCGCGACCGCAAGGCAGTCGATGCTGAATGGCTCGGCCATCACTTCACCCTGCTCGACACGGGCGGCTGGTTGGCCGATGGCGATGCGCTCGACGACAAGGTGTCCCAGCAGTCCGAACAGGCAATGCGGGAGGCCGAAGTCATCTTGTTCGTCGTCGACTCGACCGTCGGCGTCACGCCCGAGGACGAACGGGTGGCGTTGCTCCTTCGTCGGCTTGAGACGCCGGTACTCGTGATCGCGAACAAGGTCGATGA
>PABW01000092.1 GCA_002699625.1 Acidimicrobiaceae bacterium | reverse complement strand
GTTGCATGCGCTGCAGAACGCCAAGGGGTGGATCAGCCCGGGCGGCCTCAACTATGTGTGCGAGACCTTGCAGGTCCCGCCGGCCGAGGCCTACGGCGTCGCCACCTTCTACGACTTGTTCCGGGTCGAGGAGCCGGCGCAGGCCGGCGACGTCACCCACGTGTGCGTCGATGCGGCCTGCCAGATCGCCGGTGCGGCCGACCGCATCGCCGAGCTGAAGGCCCGGGGTGTGAACGTGCACGAGTCGCCGTGCCTCGGCCAGTGCGAGCGGGCCAACCACGTCACCGGCGAGGTCGCCGTGTTCGTCCAGGGGGTCGGTGGGCCCGACTCCGTGGCCGCCGACGACACGCCCTACGAACTGTTCCACCAAAAGGGCGACGAGTCGCTTCGCTTGTTGAAGCGCATCGGTGTGGTCGACCCGACCTCCCTCGACTCCTACCGCGCCCACGGCGGTTACGAGTCGATCACCGCTGCCATCGAGATGGGTGCGGAGGCCGTGTGCACCGCCGTCGCCGACTCCGGCCTGTCGGGCCGGGGCGGAGCCGCCTTCCCCACCGGCATCAAGTGGCGGGCGGTCGCCGCCGAGCAGGGCCGCCCGAAGCACGTCGTCGCCAACTGCGACGAGTCCGAGCCCGGCACCTTCAAGGACCGTGTCGTGATGGAGAACGATCCGTTCGCCGTCATCGAGGCCCTCACCATCGCCGGTTTCGCCACCGGCGCCGAAAACGGCTGGATCTACATCCGCGGCGAGTATCCACTTGCCACCGCTCGTCTGCAGAACGCCATCGACCAAGCGCTCGAGGCCGGTCTGCTCGGCGACGATGCCGCCGGATCCGGCCATCGGTTCCGCATTGAGATCCGTCGCGGCGCAGGCGCCTATATCTGTGGTGAGGAGACCGCGCTCTTCGCCTCGCTCGAAGGGTTCCGCGGTGAACCACGGAGCAAGCCACCGTTCCCGACCACCCACGGTCTCTTCCAGGAACCGACGGCGATCAATAATCCCGAGACCCTCCTCAATGTGCTCGACATCGTGCAGATCGGCGCCGACGGCTACCGCAGCCGCGGCACCGAGCGGTCGCCCGGTACCAAGCTGCTCTGCCTCAGCGGCCGGGTCGCAAAGCCCGGCGTCTACGAGGTCGAGTTCGGCACCACGCTCGGCGAGGTGCTCGAACTGGCGGGTGGACTCACCGGCTCCGGCGAACTCAACGCCGTCTTGATGGGTGGTGCGGCCGGCTCCTTCGTCGACCGTTCCTACCTCGACATGCCGATCACCCTCGAGGACGCCCGCGAACGCGGCACCACCCTCGGCTCGGGTGTCGTCATGGCCTTCACCGATGAGATCGACCTCGTCGACGTGCTCGTGCGCATCTCGCAGTTTTTCCGCGACGAGTCGTGCGGCCAGTGCGTCCCGTGCCGAGTCGGCTGCGTCCGTCAGAACGAGACGATGGTCGTCCTCCAGGAGAAGGGGTCGCTCACGTCGGAGCGGCGCCAACTCGTCGACGACATCGCCCAGGTGATGGTCGACGCCTCGATCTGCGGCTTTGGCCATACCGCCACCAACGCCATCAACTCCGCCATCAAGCTGGGCCTCGTCCCGGGGGTGCCGTCGTGACGATGACCGACGATCCGACTTCGGTCGTGACCGTGTCTCTGACGATCGACGGGCAGGCCGTCGAGGTCCCCGAGGGCACCTCGATTCACAAGGCCTGCGAGTCGGCCGGCATCGACACGCCCACCCTGTGCTGGGCAGAGAACCTCACCCCGGTCAATGTCTGCCGGGTGTGTGTCGTCGAGGTCGAGGGCCAGCGGGCACTGGTTCCGTCGTGTGCCCGTCCCGCCGAGGAGGGCATGGTCGTCGAGACCGATTCCGAGCGGGTGAAGCACAGCCGCAAGATGGTGCTCGAGTTCCTCGGCTCCGGGGTCGACCTCGATCAGGCCCCCGAGCTGCAGAAGTGGATGGATCACTACGGCTCCGACACCTCGCGCTACGACCAGTACGAACTCCCGGCGCTGCGCATGGGCGAAGCACCGAAGATCCAGGACAACCTCTACATCCGCGATTACGACCGCTGCGTGCTTTGTTACAAGTGCGTCGAGGCGTGCGGCGATGACGCCCAGCACACCTACGCCATCGCCGTGAGCGGCCGAGGTTTCGACGCTCGGATCTCCACCGAGTTCGACGTCACCCTGCCCGACTCGGCCTGCGTGTACTGCGGCAACTGCATCGGGGTCTGCCCGACCGGCGCCATCCAGTTCAAGACCGAATACGACCTTCGCCAAGAAGACGACTGGCGGCCCGAGGATCAAGACGTCACCCGAACGGTCTGCTCCTACTGCGGTGTCGGCTGCAACCTCGAACTGCACACCCAGGACGACAAGATCGTGAAGGTCACGTCGCCCGCCGACCACTCGGTCACCAGCGGGATGCTCTGCATCAAGGGCCGTTTCGGTTGGCAATACGTCCAGCCGGTCGATACCCCCACTCGCAAAGCCTGAGCCTGAGCGGGCCGACGACGGTCAGTGGGTCCGTTCGCGCAGCTCGGCCGGGCGGATACAGCCGGTCTGGTGCATCACGTTCAGCAGGCCGTCGTGGAGGATCTCGTACGCGTGCCCGGCGCCATCGGCACCGAGTGCACCGAGCCCGAAGTAGAAGGGTCGACCGGCGAAGACGAAATCGGCCCCAAGGCTGATCGCCCGGGCGATGTCGGCCCCCGAGCGGACACCGGAGTCGAACAAGACCGGCACCTCGTCGCCGATCTCGGCGGCGATCGCCGGCAGGCAGCTGATCGCCGCCGGCGCGGCTTCGAGCTGACGGCCGCCATGGTTCGAGACCCAGACGGCGTCCGCGCCGACGTCGATCGAGCGTCGCGCATCGGCTGGATCGAGGATGCCCTTGACGACGATGTTGCCCGTCCACCGCGCCCGGACCTCGGCGACATAGTCGAAGCTCAGCGAACCGCCGAGGCTAGCGCCCACGAAGCCGGCCACTGCCGTGATCGATGTCCCGTCGAGGTACTGCTCGATGGTGCGAAAGCGCGGAATCCCGTGACGCAGCACCGCCATCGACCAGGCGGGATGGGTCACCGATTGCCACATGAGCCGTGGGGTGATCTTCGGTGGTACACGAATGTGGGCCTTGCGTTGCCGCTCGCGTCGGCTGCCCTTCGGCACATCTGCAGTGATCACGAGCGTGCGGTAGCCGGCCCCTTCGACTCGGTCGAGCAGATCCGCTCGGAGGGCGTCGTCGCGAGGTGGGTACAGCTGAAACCAGCCCATGTCGCCGGCCAGCGGGCCGACATCTTCGGGCGTGGTGGTCGCAACGGTGCTCAGGACGTGCGGGAAATCGTTCGCCCGGGCAGTGCGGGCGAGCGCCTGATCGGCCCCTGGCCAGATCAGCCCCGACATGCCGAGCGGCGCGACGCCGATCGGTGCGGCATGCTCCACACCGAAAAGCATCGTTCGCGTGTTGGGTTCGATCACGCCCTTCATCAGCTGGGGAAGGAGTTCGACATCGAGCAGCGCTGATCGATTGCGGTGCATCGCCGACTCGTCGCCGGTGCCGCTAGCGAGGTACTCCCAACTGAAGTGGGGCAGTCGACGTTTCGCCCGCCGTTCGAGGTCCTCGATCGCCGGGAAGCGATCCATGAGGTCGGCCATCAGGCCACCATGGCGCCGTCGACCACGAACTCGTGGCCCGTGCAGTAGCTCGCTTCATCGCTAGCCAGAAACAGCACGACCTCGGCGACCTCGGTGGCCTCGGCGACACGGCCGAGCGGGATCCGCTGCTCGATCGCCTCGATGTTGCCGCCGAACGACTGCAACATCTCGGTGTCGATGATGCCGGGATGCACCGAGTCCACCCGCACGCCATGCGGAGCGAGCTCCATGGCTGCGCTCTCGGCCATGCCTCGCACCGCCCACTTGGTCGCCCCGTAGGCGTGGCAGATCGGTGCGCCCGAGAGGCCGGCGACCGAGGAGATGTTGATCATGCTGCCGGAGCCGGCCTCCTTCATGGGACGAGCGGCGGTCTGCATACCGAGGAAAACGCCGGTCTGGTTGATGGCGATCATCGTGTCCCAGAGGTCCAGGGAGGTGTTCTCCATGTCGACCACCTCGAAGATGCCGGCGTTGTTCACGAGCACATCGAGGCGCCCATGGTCGGTGATGACCTGATCGACCACGCGCTGCCACTGATCGGGGCCGCTGACGTCGAGATGGAGGTAGCTGGCCCGCTCGCCGAGCTCGGCGGCGGTCTGCCTGCCGAGGTCGTCGAGCACATCGGTGAGGACGACCGTCGCGCCCTCCTCGATGAACCGAGCCGCCTCGGCGGCGCCCTGGCCGCGCGCGGCTCCGGTGATGAGTGCGATCTTGTTCTCGAGGCGTCCCATGGGTCGAGACCCTAGGACGGCCCGGGCCGTTCAGGCGAGGAGGTCGGCTGCCAGGTTGGCGGCAACCGTGGCGGGGGAGCGGCCGTCGGGGGTGAGGCCGTCGACCGAGCGGGCGATCGAGCGTTCCATCCGGGTGGTGAGTCGGCTCGCCACCTCATAGCGGAAGCGTGCGATACGCCGACGTTCGAGTGCGCCCGTGGCTTCGAGATGCGTTCGGTGGGCGGTGACCGCCTCCCACATCGCCTCGACGCCCGAACCATCGGTGGCGGTGGTCATCAGGATCGGCGGTCGGTAACCGGTGCCGTCCTCGTGGCCGCTCACATGGCTGAGATCGAGCATGAGTTCGAGATCCCGGCGGGTGTCGTTGGCGCCGTCGCGATCGGCCTTGTTGATCACGAACACGTCGGCGACCTCGAGCAGTCCCGCCTTGTTGGCCTGCACCGCATCGCCCCAGCCGGGATTCACGACCACGACCGTGGTGTCGGCTGCACCGGCGACGTCGACCTCGACCTGCCCGACGCCGACCGTCTCGATCAGTACGGGGTCGAAGCCGCAGGCGTCGAAGGCTCGCACCGAGCCGGGGACCGCCAGTGCCAGGCCGCCGGCGTAGCCGCGGGTGGCGACCGAGCGGATGAAGCCGCCGTCTCCGGCGACATCGTCCATCCGGACCCGGTCGCCGAGGATGGCGCCACCGGTGAGCGGTGACGACGGATCGACGGCGAGTACGGCGGGCTTCAGGCCGAGCGTCGGGAGGTGGCGGATCAGTTGGCCAGTGAGGGTCGACTTGCCGGCGCCAGGTGCGCCGGTGATGCCGACGACGTGGGCGCCTTTGGCAGCCGGGTGGGTGAGGTCGGTGATCTCGTCGGCCGACTCGCCACCCCGTTCGATCAGGGTGAGCATTCGGCCGATGGCGCGACGGTCACTCTCGAGCGCACGCCCCACCAGTTCGGGGACCGACAGTTTCTTGACGCTCACGACGTCAGGCTCGTGCGGCGACTGCGCCCCGCACTGCCGCGACGACCTCTTCGGCCGGTGCGCCGGGGCCGAGGATCGCAGCGACACCGGCGTCTTCGAGGACGGGAATGTCGGCCTCGGGGATGATGCCGCCGATGATCAGCGGGATGTCGAGGTCGGCGTCGTCGAGCGCAGCGAGCATCGACGGGGCGAGCGCGAGGTGGCCGGCATTGTGCATCGACAGGCCGATGGCGTCAGCGTCTTCTTCTTCGGCGGCGGCCACGATCGACGCGGTGGTTTGGCGCAGGCCGAGATAGATGACCTCCATGCCGGCGTCGCGGAGGATGCGGGCGACGACCTTGATGCCGCGGTCGTGGCCGTCGAGGCCGAGCTTCGCCAGCACGACGCGAATGGTCGGCTGCCCGGTATCGGTGGATTCGATGGGCATCAGACGATCGCCTGTTCCACATAGGTGCCGAACACGTCACGCATGGCGTTGCTGATCTCTTCCTCGGTGGCGTAGGTCTTCACGGCATCGATGATCGGTGGCATGAGGTTGACCGTCGGTTCGGCGGCGGCGGTGCGGATGGCGGCGAGCGCCGCGTCGACGGCGGCTGAGTCACGCTCCTGTTTCACCGCTTCGAGTCGTTTCCGCTGGAGTTCCTCGACGGAATGGTCGATGCGAAGCAGGTTGGTCTCGTCGTCCTCGTTGCCGTCGGTGAACTCGTTGACGCCGACGATGATCCGCTGGTCGTTGTTGATCTTGCGTTCGAAGCGGTAGGCGGCGTCGGCGATCTCGCCGACGAAGTAGCCGTTGTCGATCCCGGCGTAGACCCCCTCGAGGATCGAGCCGTTGCCGAGTTCGTCGAGGTGGGCGAACACGGCCTCGGCCTGCCGTTCCATCTCGTCGGTCATCCACTCGACGTAGGGGGCGCCGCCGAGTGGGTCGGCCACATTGGTCACGCCCGTTTCGTGGGCGACGATCTGCTGGGTGCGGAGCGCGATGCGTGCCGCCTTCTCGGTGGGGAGGGCAAGGGCCTCGTCGAAGGAGTCGGTGTGCAGCGACTGGGTGCCCCCGAGGGCGGCCGACAACGCCTGGATGGCGACGCGGGCGATGTTGTTCTCGGGTTGCTGGGCGGTGAGCGACACACCGGCGGTCTGGGTGTGGAACCGGCACATCATCGCCCGCTCGTCGGTGGCGCCGTAGCGCTCCTTCATCCACCGGGCCCAGATGCGGCGAGCGGCACGGAGCTTGCCGATCTCCTCGAAGAAGTCGGAGTGGGCGTTGAAGAAGAACGAGAGCCGCCGGCCGAACTGGTTCACGTCCTGCCCTTCGGCAAGGGCGGCTTCGACGTAGGCGAACCCGTTGGCGAGGGTGAACGCAAGTTCCTGCGCGGCGGTCGAGCCGGCTTCACGGATGTGGTACCCGGAGATCGAGACGGGGTGCCACTTCGGCATCTCGGCCGAGGTGTAGCGGATCATGTCGGTCACGATCCGCATGCTCGGGCGCGGGGGATAGATGTACTCCTTCTGCGCCTGGTACTCCTTCAAGATGTCGTTCTGGATCGTGCCGGCCAGATCGGACTTGGCCACCCCGCCCTGTTCGCCGACTGCGATGTACATCGCCAACAGCGCGGCGGCGGGGCCGTTGATCGTCATCGACGTGGAGACCGTGCCGAGGTCGATGTCGGCGAAGAGGTCCTCCATGTCGCGCAGGGTGTCGACGGCGACACCCGCGCGACCGACCTCGCCGAGCGCCCAGGGGGAGTCGGAGTCGTAGCCCATGAGGGTGGGCATATCGAAGGCGGTGGAGAGACCCATGCCACCGTTGCGGAGGATCTCCTTGAAGCGGGCGTTGGTGTCCTCGGCCGTGCCGAAGCCGGCGAACATCCGCATCGTCCAGAGACGAGAGCGGTAACCGGCGGCGTGCAGGCCCCGGGTGAACGGGTACTGCCCTGGCAGGGGCCCGTCGCCGTAGACCGGATCGACCGGCACACCGGACATCGTCTCGAACGGCACGTCGCGCAGCCGGGTCGCGTCGTACTCGCGTTGCCAGTCGCTCTTCGAGGGCCACGCCTGCTTGTCATCGCTCATGAGAGATCTCCAAATACTTTGACGTCCAAGTATTTGTTCCTAGGCTACTGCACGATGACNCTGGATTTCGACCCGATCGACGAGGCGGCGNCCAACTGGCGAGGCGCCGGTTGGGNGGCCGTCGACGCGATGACCGCCGCCACCTCNATCACNCGNGCNCANCAGATCCTNTCCGGNCGGATCGACNCNGCNCTNGCGCCGNTCGGCCTCAACTTCTCNCGNTTCGAGGTNCTCGCCCTNCTNTCNTTCACNAAGGAGGGCGANCTGCCGCTNGGCAAGGTCGGCGACCGNCTCCAGGTCCANCCGGCGTCGGTCACCAACACCGTCAANCGGCTCGAAGCNGACGGNCTCGTCGNCCGCAAACCGCANCCGACCGANCGGCGNACNACGCTNGCCGTGCTCACNNNGGNCGGNCGGNGNCGNGTCGAGCAGGCTGCTGTTGCNCTCGCCGAGATCGAGTTCGGCGTCGCCGGCTTGACCGGTGACGGGCGACGNNCGGTCGACGCAGCGATCCTTGAACTGCGCGTCNCCGCAGGCGACTTCGTNNNGCCTCCGTCTCAGCGGCGGTGAAGTCGAAAGAGCGGGATCAGGCGCTCCACCGATGCCTGATAGTCGGCGAATCGGGNNAGNGAGNTCGTCATGAGCTCGAAGGCCCGGTCACGNTCCGNCCCGACGGNCTCCTCCGCATGTGCAGGGAAGGTCTCGGCGCCGACCTCGAGGNTGANCTCGGGNTNGGCNCGCAGGTTGTNNGCCCANGCCGGCAAGGTCGGNCTCCCACCGGCTGATGCCATCACGATGAAGGCGTCGNCGTCTGGCGTGTAGCTCAACGGCGAGGTNAGGGTTCGGCCCGACNTCGCGCCGNTCATCGTCACCAAGAGTGTGGGGTTGCCGTGCAGCGGATGCCCCTCGGGCATCTCCCCNCCGTTGGCNCGGAAGGTNTCGATGACGTTCGCGTTGANGGCGAGCGTCTGNTCCCTNGTCAGTCCGTGCACGGNGACCNCCTCGCTGGATGCGCTGCAATGATGCACGGTTCGCTACCGTCCATGCACGGAGGTGNCCCNCGATGCTCGACTTCGAACTGTCCCCCGAACTCCAGGAACTGCAGATCCGCGCCCAGAANGTCGCCGCGGAAGGTGTCGCCGACTACGGGATGCACACCGACTCCTGGATCAANGGTTACTCCAAGGAGTTCAGCAAGCGCCTCGCCGAAGAGGGCTGGNTCGGCATGACCTGGCCGGTCGAATACGGCGGTGGTGGGCAGTCGAATCTGGCCCGCATCATCATGGGTGAGGCCATGATCTCGGCTGGTGCACCGATCGCCGCAAGCTGGTTCGCCGACCGACAGATGGGTCCGGCNCTGTTCNCCTACGGCACCGNGGACCAGCAGGCGGAATTCCTCCCCGGCATGCTCAGCGGCGANACCACCTGGTGCATCGGCATGTCCGAGCCCGATGCCGGCTCCGATCTCGCCGGCCTCAAGACGTCTGCGGTTCGCGANGGNGATGTGTTCGTCGTCAACGGNCAGAAGATCTGGACCTCCTTCGCAGCCGACGCCGACTACTGCTACCTGATCTGNCGCACATCGAGCGANGGGCCACCGCACAAGGGCGTGTCGGAGCTGATCGTGCCGATGGATCTCCCCGGCATCGANGTCCGNCCGATCACCGACATGACCACCAACCGGCACTTCTGCGAGGTCTATTTCGACGACGTCCGCGTGCCNGCCGAGAANCTNGTCGGTGTCGAGGGCAACGCNTTCAAGCAGACGATGGCCCAGCTCGAACATGAGCGGGGCGGCATCGATCGGCTNGTCTCCAACAAGCCGCTGTACGACCGNGCCGTCGCNGCAGCCGACACGAGCGACCCCCGGATCCGTCAGGAGNTCGCCCGCCTCGAGACCGGGTACCGGCTCGGCCGNGTGCTCGTCTACCGCGAGGCGCTGAAGCAGGCNCCGGCCGGCTTCTCCGCCGCCACCAAGTGCTTCTGCACCGAACATCAGCAGCATGTCGCCGACTTCGCCGCCTCGGTGCTCGGCATGGAAGCGGTCGCCGACGACTACTTCAACCGGGCCATCGCCTACGGCCCGGCGTACACGATCATGGGCGGCACCAGCGACATCATGCGCAACATCCTCGGCGAGCGAGTCCTCGGCCTGCCCCGCGAGCCCCGCCCGTAGGAGATGCCGTGAGCGACAACCCGCTCGACGCNTATCGGTTTGATCCCGAGACGATCGTCCACCGCACGCCNGAGCACGCGACNCGCGANGACATCGTCGTCATGTCGCTCGATTTCAATGCCGATCCNCTCGAACGGATGGCNTGGATGCGGGCGAACGCGCCGGTCTACTGGGACGACACGTCCGGCCTCTGGGCGATCACCCGNCACGAGGACATCCAGCGCNTCGAGGCNGACCACGAGACCTTCTGCTCGGNCNAGGGTTCTCGCCCCGAGGTCTCNCTNCCGTCGATGATCGACAACGACCCGCCCGAACACACCCGTCGTCGTCGACTCGTCTCNTCGGGCTTCACNCCACGGCGGGTCGCCGGTCACGAGGAGTTCCTCCGCGCGACCGTCACCGAGNTGATCGACNANGTGATCGATCGCGGTGCNTGCGANTTCGTCAACGACATCGCCACNTCGATCCCGCTGCGNATGATNGCNACNCTCATGGGGCTGNCCCTTGCCGACGAGGACAAGCTCCTGCACTGGTCCGATCTNTTCGCCACCGGCGCCACCGACGAAGCCTTTGCCGAGCANGTGATCGGNGCNGTGATCGAGTGGGTCGAGTACATCGTTGGGGAGATGAGCACCCGCACCGCTCCGGAGGCTGAGGATCTCATCAGCCTGCTGATGTTCCCCGAGGGTGAGCCCATGTCGGCCGAGGATCTGATCTACGAGACGATGCTGATCCTCGTCGGCGGCGACGAGACCACCCGCCACGTGATGTCGGGCGGTCTTGAAGCGCTGCTGTTGCACCCCGAACAGTTCGAGGCGCTGAAACACGATCGCTCGCTGCTGCCGGGCGCGATCGAAGAGATGCTCCGGTGGGTCACGCCGGTGCGCAACATGAACCGCACCGCCACGGTCGACGTCGAACTT
>PABW01000091.1 GCA_002699625.1 Acidimicrobiaceae bacterium | reverse complement strand
AATTCCCGGGCGGCGGTCTACGGTGTGATCGAGGAGGAACCTGTGGCTCGACCAGCACGACCCGACGATCTCTACACCCTGCACGGTTCACCGAACCTGCAGGATCCGGTGTTGTTGATCCACCTGACAGGCTGGATCGACGCCGGTCTGTGCGCCCATGAGGCGACCGAGACCATTCTCGGGCAGATCGCCCCGGTAACCGTTGCCGAGTTCGAGACCGAGTGGCTCCTCGACCACCGTGCTCGTCGCCCAACAATGCACATCGTCGAAGGGGTAAACGTCGGGCTCGACTGGCCGGAGATCACGCTCGTTTCGGGTCGCGACGCAACCGGAAACGACATCCTCGTGCTCCAGGGCGCGGAGCCCGATCACAATTGGCGTTCGTTCTGCGACGCCGTCGTTTCGTTGTCGCAGCGGTTCGGGGTCCGACGAGTGATCGGCCTCGGCAGCTACCCGGCATCGTCACCGCACACTCGCCCCTCCCGACTGTCGGTCACCGCCGCCACGCCCGACCTTGCGTCACTCGGTTTCACACCGGCCACACTCGACGTGCCCGCAGGGATGCAGGCTGCGCTCGAGATGGCCCATCACGCCGCCGGCATCGAGTCGGTCGGCCTGTGGGCTCAGGTGCCCCACTACATCTCCGGCGCACACTACCCCGCCGCGTCCCTGGCCCTTATCGACGGACTCGTGGGTGCCGCCGGTGTTGTGCTCGACTCGAGTCAGTTAGCGGCCGACGCCTTGGCAACTCGAAACCGACTCGACGACCTGGTCGACGACGACTCCTCACATCGCGACATGCTCGCTGCCCTTGAGAAGCAATACGACGACTTGGTCGAGGCCGAAGCCGAGATAGCGACGAGCAACGACCTCACCGACGAACTCGAAGCGTTCCTGCGCAGCCAGAACGACGACGACTAATCAGGCTGCGAGCCGCCACAGCGACCCCTGGGAGAACTCGGCGACCAGCTCGGCGCCCGCAGGCGGCACGGCATCGGTCGGGATCAACACATGAGTTGTGTTGTCATCGAAGGTCAGCGTCGTGACGTCGAACCCGACCCGCCATGCGAGCGCGTTCGTGAGATTCGGCGAGACCGTCGACGTATCGACCCAAAGTTCGCCGATCTTCTCCTCAACGGGAAAACCGGCGTCGACTTCACCCATCGCCGTTCCGGGAAAGAGATTGTCGAGTGCTCGGTCGCCGGAGTGCGCTCCCCACAGCGACAACGCAACGAAGACGCAGGCGGCGATTTCCGTACCGCGCCACCGGGCAACCCCCCACACGACAAGCCCAGCAAGGATTGCGACAAAGGCTGCGGCGCCAGGTTCGAAGATCCGACTTCCGTACGGCGCACCCGAGACTTCCGCACCGAGCATCATCACGGGCGAGCGAGCACCGAGCCAGTTGTTCCCGGGGCCGTTCCAGGCGGCGTAGACACCAGCGAGCACCGGGACACCGACGAGGACGACCGCTGCTGCTCGCAGCCGCAGTCGGTGGAGGTTAGCGAGGCCGACGGCAAGCACCACCGGTGCCATCACCTCGATGTAGCGGCCGTGGAACCACTTGTCGGCCCGCAGAACGCCGGTAATGAACCAGCTCGTGATCGCGAGGACGGCGACGCCGAGCAACAGCACCGACCAGCCGGCCGGTCGTCGCTCCCCGAGCCGAACGACACCCCAGACAGCGATGCCGGTGCCGGCGATGACGAGATAGCTCAACGCGCCAACCCCGAGCTGTGCCATCTCGGGGATGAGCCCGAGACCTCGACGAGAGGCCAGGTCGGCAGCGTCATAGGTTCCATCACTTCCGAACGCCGCCTCAGCCACAGCGGCCCGAACCCACTCGACCAACCACAGCGCCGCCACCCCCGCACCCAGCAGCCCGACGACACGTGCCCAACCGAGCCGACGCAAGGCAACGGCGACGACCACGATGAGCACCAACGCAGGCGGACCGAGCCGGGGGTGAGCTGCGAACATCGCAGCTGCGGTGACGACGGCGAGGAACCCGTCGAGGCCACTGCGTTCATCCCACGAACGGGCGATGACAAGCGCTGCGCAGGCCACCAGGAGCACACACAACCGCTCGCTCCACGCAATCGACCCGGTCAGAAGAAACGCCGGCATCATCGCCCCGGCCGTTGCGGCGGCAATCGCCGGCACGGGACGCACACCGTCGAGGCGCCCCAGGAACGCGGTCAGCACCGGGACCATCAAGGCTCCGCACAGGGCGTTCACCGTGCGGGCCCAAAGCAACATCCCGCCGTCGTCGAGTCCCACGAGCCAGCCCGGCACCAACGTCGTCGGATACAGCAAGCCGTACGGCGCCTGCGGCGGCATCGGTGCAGCCCCCTCGCCCGCCATGGTCCAGGCAAGACCGAAAGAGGCGAGATCATCGGCGGTGAGGAGCGGCCCAGGGGTTGCGGTCGCCACGATCAGACCGGCGGCGAACACCGCAGCCGTCGACACCACCATCCAAAGGTCAGGGGATGTCAGCCGCGCACGCATCACGACGACGGTATGCCCTGGGAGAAACCCGCCGTGGGAGGGTGTCGGGAAGGTGGGGCCCGACGATCAGCCTGCTACCATCCTCATCCGCAACTCGGGGCTATAGCTCAGTTGGTAGAGCGCTTCCATGGCATGGAAGAGGTCAGGGGTTCAATTCCCCTTAGCTCCACTCCGAACGCTGTCTGAGCTCGTCTTCCTTGACATTGCAGGGAAAACTGAGATGCCGACAGATACGGGCGAGGGGAAGAGTGCGGAAATTCACTTCTTTCCGACGAAGTCTGAATTCCTATTCAATTCCGCTGCACCCGCTTCGGATGGCGTTCACGGCGGGAACGAGGGTCTGGTAGCGACGTTCATTCGCTGGTGTGACCTGGTACAGGAGCAAAGCCCCCGCACCCTGGGCACGTTCCGCCTTCGGCGAAACCGAAAACTTGACTACGATCCTGCGACCACAACCATTCGGAGTCGATCAATGAATCTCATGCTCACTGCCAACTGCGACGACACAGATGCCTTCCACCAGTCATACCTCGCCATTAAGCCCGAATTTGCCGACTGGTGCGACATCTCCCGCTGCGTCTTCGGAAAGATCGACGACAACAATCTGGTCGAACTGTTCTTCGACGTCGACCCGCCCAAGCTGCAAGCTTGGCTCGCCAAGCCGTCGACCCAACAGATGTTCGAGCAGCACAACTTTGTACCCACGCGATACACCTTCGAACCGCTTAACCTCGGCTAGCAACGGGGCACCCAGGCCCGACGAACAGAAGCCGCTTGCCAACGAAGGCCCTTTGGAGAACACCGGCCGTTCGTGGCGTCGATCGAGCCGCGACTCGGAGCGTGCTTGACGCCGTGCTGGCACCGACACAGGATGACGATATGACTAGGACAAATCGAATTCTCCTCGTGGCGCTGATGACGGTGGCGGGTCTCATCGGGTCGGCCTGCGGAGGCAGCGACACCGAACCCGCTGCGGAACGTGCATCGTCAGCAGACGTAGACCAAGTTGTCGAATGGATTCTTGATGGCGACGTCCTGCCTGAGGGCCTGACTGCCGATGATGCCCGTTGTGTTGCCGAGCAGGTCGTGAACGACATGCCGGATGGAACCGACTTCGCAGCAGCGATCGACGAGTCGGAGTCCACCGATGACATGACCGATTTCGACATGGCGGGCATGGATGCCATGTTCGATTGTCTCGGTGGCAACCGGATCGCCATCATGATGTTCACTGAGCTCGGAGCGGACGACGACCAGGCCCAATGCATGGCTGACGCGATTGGCGATGACCTCCAGAATATTTTCGAGATCGCTGCGCTTAGCGACGGTGAGCCGGAAACCGAGGCCGAAATGGACGCTTCGTTCGCACTCATGGACGCAGGGCTCGAATGCGGGCTCAACTAGCTATCGCTCTCGCATTGGGCGTTGAGTCGCTTCGGCTACGCAGTGACACGAAATCGGACGGTGAGGCATCACCGCCATGACCCGCGGACGTGGTGAGAAATACCCGCTGAGCAGCGTCCACCTGTAGAGAGGAGATCAGGATGGACGAGCTTAATCTTCGCCGCCACGTCTACCGAACGCTCGCCGACACGGGGCGAGCTCCTGCTGCCGCCGAAGTCGCAGAACTCGTCGGGGGTCCGGTAGCGGCGGCCGAGCACCTTAGACGCCTTGAGGATCGCCACTTCGTTGTGCTGGACGCCAGCGGTGAAATCAGCATGGCGCTCCCGTTTGCCGCCCGGCCCAACGGGCACCGAGTCATCAACGGCTCACGAAGTTGGTGGGCCAACTGCGCATGGGACTCCCTGGCGATCCCCGCTGCGCTCCATGCCGACGCCGAGATCGAGGCTCGCTGGCTCGACGACGACACCCCTGTCGACCTCCGGATCGAGAACGGGCGTCCGGCCGGCGAGGCGAGCGAAGGGTTCATACACTTCACGATCCCGGCCCGGCACTGGTGGGACGACATCGTCGAGACATGAGCGAACATCCGCTTCCTCCGGTCGGAGGAAAACGTCGACAGCGGGATGACCGCTCCGGTTCCGGTCATGTGGGAACTCACCCTGGGTTGGTACGGCGACCGACTCGACCCGGCCTGGTCGCCGCCCACAGTCGATTATCTCCAAGGCTTGCTTTATGCGGTCGGACTCACCGATCCGTTCTGGCAGCTGACCTGAGCTCTCGTCGTCGGAACGCAAACGCCTACAGGAACTTGCGGATCAGCTTTTCTTTCACGCCGGTGTAGGGCGGATACAGGATCGACGGGTCGGGCTTGGTCGGTTTCCGCATGACCGACTTCAGGTTGGAGAAGGTGTCGAAGCCCGACTGGCCGTGGTAGCGCCCGATCCCGGCCTCACCGACGCCACCGAAGGGCAGGGCGGGCGGTGTGATGTGCAGCACCACATGGTTGACACATGCGCCGCCGGAACTCGTCGCGCCAAGCACGGCATCAGCGGCATTGCGATCTTCGGCGAAGACGTACAAGGCGAGCGGCTTGGGACGCCGGTTGACCAGAGCGATGGCCTCGTCCATGGAATCGACCGTGATGACCGGCAGGATCGGCCCGAAGATCTCCTCGGACATGATCGGCGAGTCGAGATCGGGCTCGAGGATAACGGTCGGCTCGACGTGCCGGCTCTCGACATCGACGGTGCCGCCGAAGGCAATGGTGCCGCCATGGCCGTCGAGCAGCCCGGCGAGCCGGCCTGCGTGATGTTCGGAGACGATTGAGGAGAAGTCGTCGCTCTCCCCTGCCGCTGCACCCTTGCTGAAGTCGGCGAACGCCGCCTGCATCTTGTCGATGAGGTCGTCGCGTTGGCCTTCAGTGACAAGCACGTAGTCCGGTGCAACACAGGTCTGGCCGGCGTTGAGCCACTTCCCCCACGCGAGACGGCGGGCGGTCACGTCAAGGTTGGCCGACGGGTCGACAAACACCGGGCTCTTCCCACCGAGCTCGAGCGTGACCGGGGTCAGGTGACGGGCAGCGGCCTGATAAACGATGCGGCCGACCGCCGTTGAGCCCGTATAGAAGATGTGGTCGAACCGCTGTTCGAGGAGCTCGGTGGCGACCTGGGCATCCCCCTCGACCACAACGATCGCCTCGGGGTCGACATAGCGGGGCAAGGTCTCGGCNAGCANGGCGGACGTGGNGGGCGCGATCTCCGANGGNTTGGCGACGACAGCATTGCCCGCCGATATNGCGGCGGCGATCGGAAGCAGNACCAACTGCACCGGATAGTTCCAGGGCGCAACGACGAGCGTGACACCGAGCGGCTCGGGAACGATGTGACCCGNCCCGGGGCGNGCNTTGAGCGNNAGNCGGACCTTGCGGGGCTTNGCCCACGNNCCGACGTGCTTGCGAATGTGCGCGATCTCNGTCGCTGTTGCNCCGATGTCGGCTGCGAAGGCCTCCAACGGCGAGCGCCCNAGGTCTGCAGNGAGCGCCGCTTCGAACCGAGGCGCNTCCNCCTTGAGCAACCGAAGNAGACCGTCGAGCTGNGCGTGNCGCCATGCCANCGGACGGGTACGGCCGCTGTCGAANACGGCACGGACACCGGAGACAGTCTCGACGACATCGGGTGTGTCGACCGAGAGATTNTCGTGAAGTGCAGGGCGATCGGTCATGGCCATACTCGCCAGCATGCCAGAGGTGCTGCCCCTACAGGCAGCTGGTTCACGAGCGATCAGGCCGACTCGTGCCTCGGATTCATCGGCTCCCACTCGACCCGGGGCCGGTCACCCCACAATCGCTCAAGCTGGTAGAAGTCGCGCTGCTCGCGGCGGAAAACATGCACGACGAAGGCGCCGTAATCCATAAGCACCCACTCCCGTTGGTCGAGCCCTTCGACACGAACGGGACCCGGCCCGCCCGCGTTCTTTACTTCCTCCTCGACGGCATCAGCGATTGCGTGGACCTGGCGAGGGTTCGAACCACTCGTGATCACGAAGTAATCCGACACGGCGAACACGTCACCCACGTCGATGATAAGCGTCTCGTCGGCCTTCTTGTCGTCGGCTGCGGCTGCCGCGACACGCACGAGACGGAGAAGTTCGTCGGCTTCGTTCACGGGATCTCCCAGTCGGCGCCGATCGTCACCGTGAGATCGACGGGTTCGTCGAGTCGAAGGTCGGCCGCAACCTCACCGTTGAGCTGCGCAGCCAGTGCTTCGGCGAGAGGTGCATCGGCCTCGTCGTGGTAGGAGACCGTGGTTGTGGGCAGACCGAACTCGGCGGCGTTGCCAACGACGATGAGTTCGCTGAGGCGGGCGACAACCGCTCGGGCCTCATCCGCGATCGAACGATCGCCGACTCCATCAAGCAAGCGGACCGTGGCAACGTCGACCCCGGGTGCTGGAATCGGGAGTGGCACCATGCGATCGGCGGTCTCGGCGAGCCAGGCCGTTGCGTTCTCATCAAGGACGTAGGTCGGTTCCGATCCGGCATCGTTGGGCACGGCCGGCAGCAGTTGAATGTCGGACTCGCCGATGGCGAGCGCACGCAGATAGGGCGACAGCCCGCTGTCGAACGGAAGCGTTGCGGCGACCAAATCGTCGGCGAGAGCGATCGACGCAAGCCAGCTCTCCCACAGGTCAGCTTGGCGTTCGTTGCGGTTCGCGTCGACCTCGCCCGGATTACGCCAGCGATAGACCTCAGCGGCGACCTCGCCTTCGAGCAGCGTTCCGCCACGCTCCAACCACACCTCGGTGCCGTCGGCGTCAGTCGAGATCAAGTCGTCCAGAAGGTTGAGAGCGATCGGCTCGGCGAGCTCGAGCAACCGCCCAAAGTCGGTCGTGTTGATCTCGAGGGCCTCAAGGAACCCAAAACCGAAAAGCACACCGACTGAGCGCTCGACCCCCGCAGCTCCCTCGACTGCATACACCTCGGCGAGGGTGGGGTCGCCCACACCGTCGGCTGCAAGATCGGCGGACACGAGCACGAGTTGCCCGCCGTTGTCGAGCAACGTCTGGGCGAGGACCGTGACACCGACAAGCTCGGCGTCATCGATGTGCAGGGCGAGCATCGTGGGCGTGGGAACGGCAAAGGCCTGGTAGCCAGGTGCGTCGGGGTCACTCACGACCTCGACAACGGTGCCGTCGGTGCTGTTGAGCACGGCTCGGGTGCCCGTGCGCCACAGCTGGAAGGACGCCAGGGCGAAACCGACCAAGACGAGCGGGAAAACAAAGCGCCAGAACGGGTTCGCCTTCGGTGCTGGAACCCGTCGCTTGCGACGACGGCCACTCGGGGCAATCGAATGTTCGTGGAAGTCGTCGAGCTGGATCTCGCCCTCACCCCGAACTCCACTGTCTCCGGGACTCATGACAGCTCCCGGTACAGCTCGTGGGAGTCAATCAGGTCCGCCACGTCCGCGGCGACGAGCCCCCGAATCGGCGCGCCTTCGGCGACCCGACGCCGTAGGTCCGACGACGACACCTCGAGCACTGGGACATCCGTAAGCGTGAATCGCCATCCCTCCGGTGGTCGGCCGCCTTGACGGCCACCACGATCGACCACAACCACCCTGGCCAGGGCGGCGACGACGTCAGGTTGATGCCACGTATCGAGACCGGCGGCAGCGTCGGACCCGATGATCAAATGAAAGGTGTCGTTGGGGTGCGCCGCCGTGAGATCGGTGAGGGTGTCGGCGGTGTACGTCGGACCGTCTCGGTCGATCTCCATCGTCGAGACCTGCACCCCGGGAGCGCCGGCCACGGCCGCTTCCACCATGGCGAGGCGAATCGCCGCCGGCGTGATCGACCGCTCCTCGGACTTTTGCCATGGGTCGCCAGCAACGACGAACCAGACCTCGTCAAGCGCAAGCGTGTGGCGGACCTCGAGAGCGATGGCGAGGTGGCCCACGTGCGGGGGATCGAACGTGCCTCCAAAGACACCGACTTGTCGACCCGACCTGTTTGACATCGCAGCGAGCATACGCGCCGATCCTCTGGGCACGGTGCGGCACGCCCCACCGGGGACTGTGCGAGGTCTGCTCCCGGTAGCGCTTGGCCAGCGGCTTGCATCGCTGTGGTGACACATGTCACGTGAACAGTTCTTTACTGACGCGTAACGATGTGCGCACAATACATCGGTTGGACCGCAGCGTTTGCGCGCAGTAACCAAGAGCGCGCTCACGGTACCAACTTCCCCCGCCAAACCCCACCGCCCCGGAACCTCCCTGGGCGGATTTCCCTTGAATGAGTTTGTCATGAGCGATTCTGTTGGA